>CAZZBH010000037.1:0-29790 GCA_964652605.1 uncultured Planctomycetaceae bacterium | reverse complement strand
TCTGCAGGCGCAGGGTTTCGACGTCGTAGAAGTTTTCGATGTTGCGGATGATCTGTTCGCTGTTTGCCATAGTGTCCCTCAACCACAGGACTGGGCGGATACAGCGCTGGCAGAAAATTCCGAGGGCATGCGGCACCAATCAACACAACCCAAGCCGCCAAGCCGACTTGCGCGTGAAAAAAATTCTGGGGCCACAGATTCACACGGATAACTGCAACGGCTTGTAACCACTAAAGGCCACGAAGGGATTTTCACTGTCCGGCAGTTCTTCGTGGCGCTTCGTGGCGCTTCGTGGATCACCGCAGTCAATGCAGCAGGCGCAACGGCCATGCTATCCGTGTTTCTCGGTGTTCATCTGAGGCTCGAAACCAAGCCGCGCCCGACCGTAGCGGAAAGACGGCGACCCCGCGGCTGCTGCCGCGGGGTCGGTTTGCCGGCGGGGCGCCCCAGGGGGGTGGGGCGTCAACAGCCGCCGGAGTGTTAGCGTCGGTGGACGACGTGGCTTCCCTTGACCCAGACACGCTCCTCGACGATGTCGTAGTGCCCCTCAACCCACACCTGCTTCTGGCAGGTTTCGTAGCGGCCGGGGATGGTGATGCACCGCTCCACCTGCTCGTAGTGTGGGGGAATGTATTTGCACACGTCCACGAAGTAGGCCCGGCCGTAGTGATCTACCCTGCGCTCGCGCACCGTGACGTGCTTGCCCGGTACGTACACGTTCTCGATCACGGTCTTGTGCTGCTCAGGGATCCACACTCTCTCGGTGATCGTTTTGTAGTGGCCGGGGTGCCACACCTTCTTCTTCACGGTGACGAAGTGCCCTGCCTGCGGCGCCGGGTTGCGATCGCGCGTGATGCGCACGTTGGGTGTGTCGCGTCGTGTGTCCACCTCAACGCGCTTGTTTCCTTTGTTGATCCTGATGTTGACGCCCTGGGCGTTGAGGTCGGTCGCGCCGATGGCTCCGATCATCAGGACTCCTGCTACTGCTGCGATGAGAGCTTTCATGGCTGTTCTCCGTTGCTGCTTCTGGCCCTGTTAGGTGGGACGCCACTCGCCCCTCCACGGTTCCATTTAAACCACGTGGTGGCAAAGAGTTACGCGCAAGAGTTTTGTCAGTGGGTGCAGGAAAACTGGCAAACGGCTTCAGCGAGTAAGCTCGCCGATATAGGGCAGCGTGCGCCCCTTGCCTTCGTCATCCATGCCGTAGCCGATCAAGAACTTGTCGGCATCGACGTCAAAGCAGACGTACTCGCACTCGAACGGGATCTGCCGGCGTGCCTTCTTGTCCACCACGATCGCGTAGCGCAAGCTTCGCGGGCCTTGTGCCAGCAGTGCCTCATGAAGGTTGGCAAGGGTCAGCCCGGTGTCCACCAGGTCTTCGATCACCAGCACGTCGTATCCGCTGACGCGCGGCAACTGTCCGTGGAAGCGCAGGCGCCCGCTGGATGACTGGCCGGCGTAGCTGTCGAGCTTGAGAAAGTCGAGCTCGACCTGCACACCGTGAATGCCGCGGATCAGGTCAGCCGCAAAGAAGAACCCGCCGCGCAGCACAACCAGGCAAAGCAGGCGGCGGCCTGCGTAGTCGGCAGAGATGCGCTCAGCCAGTTCGCTCACGCGGGCCTGGATCTGTTCTTTGGTGAAGACGACAGCGTTGTGCTCAGCCATTCGGTTCACGGTCCGCGCTACAGCCCGTTCAGAATGTAGTCTATCAAGCGTGTGCCGTCATCTATCTTGATGCCTGTCTGGTCGGCGTTGCCTTCGGTCATGGTCAGGCTCATGCGGCTTTCGACGCCCGGGCCCCACATCATGAAGGGCACGGGCCGGTCGTCGTGCTGGCGTGTCTCGACGCGGCACATCAGTGTCGGCACCAGCGTCACGCGCGTGTCTTGTGATTCTGCAAGCGCCTTGTGCAGCGGCTTGAGAAAGTGCTTGTCGATCAGCTCAATGCTGCGCACCTTGCCTTCGGCGTCGCCCTGGTGGCTGTAATCGTCGGGGTAGTTGAAGTGCGCGATAACCAGGTCGGAGCCCTTCAGCGCTTCCAGCGTGGATTGGCAGACCCGGGTGATCTCCTCGGTCTCTGTCGCGCGGGCTGCTTCCTTGTCGGGGTTGACCGCAGCCATGCGCCCGCTGGCGTCGCGCACAAACGGTGACTCGCCGGGATTGATCACGCGGATGCCCGTGGCAACAGCCACGCCTCGAAACAGGTCCGAGTAGCTGATCATCGCCGCATCCAGGCCGAACGTCTTCTGAAAGCCCGGCACATCGACCGTGGTGCCACCACCCCAGATCCATACCCCGGTGGCTGGGTTCTGCTTCAGGTCCACGCGCACGCGGTTGACCTCGTGCTTGGCCAGCACAGCCGGTGCATCATTGATGATCTTCAACAGCGTCTCAGAGCCGGGGCCCTCAGGAAGGTGCTCGCGCAGCGGCAGGTTCAGGATATTGAAGGGGCTGACTGTCGTCAGGCCGTTGAAATCAACGCCATCGACAACCAGCAGGTGGCTGTGCCCGCGGCCCTGCACAAAGCGGATGCGCGTCTGCTTGAAGTGCTGCTCAAGGGCCTTGAGCAGCTCGCGGCCCTCCTGCTCGCCCAGCCCGCCAGCGCGGGTATCGACTACCTTGCCGTCAACCTGCGTGATGAATTGCAGCCGAAAGCACCATTCCTCGTCACTGAGCATCAGGCCCATCGCCAGGGCTTCGTAGTAGCCGCGTCCGGTCAGGTAGGGCCCGGGTGGGTACCCCAGCAGGGTGAAGAGCGCTGCCAGAGTCTCCGGCGATTCGCCCTGAGGCACCGTGCGAATGGTGCCAAGCCGGCCTGAAGCGGCCATTTTGTCGAGTGTCGGCGCTGAGGCAGCCTCCAGCGGCGTCTTGCCCCCCAGCGCGGGCAGGGGGGTGTCGGGCATGCCATCGATGAGCACCAGCAGGTAGCGCATGTGCTATTCACGAATAAAGCCGCCGCGGCGGCTGTTACGCGAAAGAACATTATATGCGGCCACCCGCTATGCAATGGAAGACGTGGTATAAAATGGTCCCAATTGAGCGTCTCAGGGCGTAGCATAGGAGGGCCCGGCGGATACACGCCCGGGCAGCCATGGCTGAGGAAAGGTCTGCAAGGATGCGCTTGATTGCCTGGCCGCTGATGGCCCTACTGATGACTGGCGTCGCGCTGCACGCGCAGGCGGGCCTGGCTGTTGACGTCAAGCCTGTGGTCGAGGGCAAGGCGTCGGCCGGCGGCGAATACACGCTCAAGTTGCAGTTTACAGTGCCAGCCGGCTATCACGCGTACCACAAGGACAACCCCGGCTATGGCCTGGCACCGATCGTGAACTGGACAGAGCTTGCGGGGCTGGAGCTGGTCAAGCAGACGTGGCCCGAGCCGCACAAGCGCTTTTACCCAGAGCTTGACGTAACCGAGTGGGAGTACGACGGCACGTTTGAAATCGGCTACACGTTCAAGGTACCAGCCGGCGCCAGCGGCACACTGAGCCTGGCAGGCAACCACACCACCCAGTTCTGCGATGCCGAGGGCTGCTACATCACTGAGGGCCCGCTTGCAGTAATTATCGACGTAGAAGGTGCAGCCCCGACGGTCCCAGCCGCGCCGGAACCGGCAGCCCCGACCGCAACCGTGTCGGCAGCCTTTGACGGCACGGCGACGGCAGGCGGAACGGCCACGCTGAAGCTGGACTTTGCGCTGCCGACGGGCTTCCACGCTTACCACAAGGACAACGCCACTGTCGGCGGCTATGGCGTGCCGCCGCAGGTTACTTTCGATGAGCTGGCCGGTTTGACCCTTGAGTCAGAGGCCTGGCCCGAGGCGAAAAAGGTGCGGTATGAGGACGACTGGCACGAGCTTGAGTATGCCGGGTCGTTCACGCTGACGTACGTGTTCAAGGTGCCAGCCGATGCGGAGGGCACAAAGACGCTGGCTGGCGGCTACAAGCTCCAGATTTGTGACGAGCACGGTTGCTACGAAGACGCGGGCAAGTTCAGTGCGGCGCTGAAGATTGAAGCCGCCTCGCCGGCAGAAGACCGCGCCCGCAAAGACGTGCACGGTTTCTATCTTGATTTCGACTACGCCTTCGAGCTCGCAAAGCAAACGGGCAAGCCGCTGCTGGTCGATTTCAACGGGAAGAACTGCCCGCCCTGCCGAATCATGGAAAAGCGGGTGTTCACGCTTCCCGAGGTCAAGAAGCTGTTCGAAGATTACGTGATCGTCAGCGTGAAGAACGACATCCGCGACCCGCGCTACGACGAGCTATGGCAGAAGTACCGTCCAAGCCCCGCCGCGCCGGTGCCGTACTACGCGGTGCTGAACGAAAACGCGGAGGTCGTGCGGGCCATCGGCAGCACGCTGCCTGCAGAAAAGCGCGGGCATGAGTTTGTTTCGTTCCTCAAGGGCGAGAAAGTTGAGCGCGCAGCCAAAGAAGCCGCGCCGGCAGCAGTCGAGCCGGCCCTGCAACCGTCTGCCGACGGCTGGCCGCAGGGCCTGAAGTTTCAGGGGCCCTTGCCGCACATCGAGCAAGGCTTCGAGTTTGAGGCGAAGTTCAGCGCGCCAAAGGTCAAGCCGGGTGCCGAGGTGACGCTCGAGCTGCACTTCCGCATGAAGCAGAACGACGAGGGCGAGGAATACTACCTGTACCACAAGGACACCGAGTTCGGCGTTCCGCTCGTGATCAAGACGCTGGGCCACGAAGGCGTGGAGCCAGTAGGGGACTGGAGCTACCCGACGCCAAAGAAAGTTGTCGAAGAAGGCATCGGCACCATGCTGAAGCTGACCGGCAACGTTGTGCTCATGCAGACGTTCAAGGTGCCTGAAAACGCGGTGCCCGGCAGTCTGCGTGTGTTCGGGACGGCAAGCGGCCAATACTGCGACTCCGGCGGCTGCATCCAGTTCGAACGCGATGACCCCAGCAAACCTGACCGGAAGTTCGGGTGGGTGGCAACATTGCAGGTTGCGGCCGACGGCGTGGAAAACGCGGTGGTTGAGCAGCCTGCCGACGAGGGCAATGGCGAGAGCAGCAGCGGCATCCCGAGCGAGCTTTGGCTGTTTCTGCTGTTTGCCTTTGGCGCGGGCATGGTGACGCTGCTGACCCCGTGCGTATTGCCGGTGATACCTCTGACCATCGGTTTCTTTGTCAGCCAGGCCGAAAAGGGGCGCTCATCGCTGCTTACGGCCTTCATCTATTGCACGTGCATCGTGGTCAGCTTCACGCTGTTCGGGTTGATCACGTCGCTGGCGCTGGGCGCAACCGGCGCACAGAACATCGCGACGAATGGTTGGGTGAACTCGTTTCTGGGCGCGCTGTTTCTGGTGTTTGCGTTGAGTTTCCTGGGCATGTTTGAACTGCGCGTGCCGACTTTCATGACCGCATGGTTCAACAAGAAGCAGATGAGCGCGCAGAAAGAGGGAAACGGCTACGCCAAGGCATTTTTCAGCGGCTCGGCCTTTGCTTTGATCAGTTTTTCCTGTACCGGCCCGATCGCCGGTGCCTTTCTGGCGGAGTCTGCCCGCGCGGGCAGTGACGGCGTGTTCGCGATCTGGCGGCCGACATTGGCCATGCTTGCTTTCTCAAGCGGCATGGCGCTGCCCATTTTCATCATGGGTCAGTTCCCGGCCGTGATGAAAAAGCTGCCGCGCTCGGGCGGTTGGATGAACGCGCTGAAGGTCGTCTTCGGATTCATCGAGATCGGCCTGGCGGTGCTGTACTTCAGCGCGGCTGAGCAAGCCTTCGGCAGCGTCAAAGCCGCCGAGTGGCTGAACCGCTATGTCGTGATCGCGGTTTGGATGTCCGTCAGTGTGGCTTCAAGCCTGTACCTGTTCGGCGTGTTCCGCATGCCGCACGATCACGAAAAGACTGAGCAGATCGGCGTGGTGCGCTCAATCTTCGCGGTAATGTTCCTGGCGTTTGCGCTGTACTTGCTGCCCGGCATGTTCGGCGCGCGGCTTGGCGCGACGCTGGAAGGAATCCTGCCGCTGCCGCCCAAGGATGCCGGAATTCAGCTTTCGTGGGGCACAGCCGGAAAGGGCAACGACGCGGAGGATCTGCCCTGGATCAAGAACCTGGAAGAAGGACTGGAGGTCTCGGCGAAAGTCAACAAACCCGTGTTTGTTGATTTTACCGGGTTCAACTGAAAGAACTGCCGTCTCGTGGAACGAGACATCTTTCCTCGCGAAGAAGTCTTCACTCGCTTGCGCGATGAATTCGTTCTTGTGGCGCAGTACACCGACGACCAGAACAACTCCGCGCCGGCGGACAACCTGATCCGGTACGCGGGAGACGTCGTACAGGTGCCGGTGTACTTTGTGCTGGACTCCAGCGGCGCGGTGCTGGGCCGGCTTGACCCGCCGACCAACATCGCCAACCTCTCGGCGGAAGAGTTTGCGTCGTTCCTGGATCGTGCCAAGGCGAAGTTTCAGGCCGGGGGCTGATGGCAGCGCGCTCTGATGACACCCATCGCAGGCGCGGCACTGACCCGGGCACACGCCCCGAGCGCGATACACGCACCATCGACCTTGGCGGGCCGACACCAAAGCGCATCTTTGATCAAGCCAGCATTGTCGCGCTGGTGCTGGATACCAGCCTGCGCGTTGTGCGCTACAACGCGGCGGCAGAGCGATTCTTTGGCCAGGCCTTCGGCGGCGTGCTGAACCGCCCGTACGACGAAACCCTGCCCGTGCTGACCGAGGTCAACCGCGACCACGTGTTCCAGCGCACCATCGCGCTCGGTGTGCCCACAGTAGTCCATGAGATCGCAATCCGTGAGCCGAAGTCGGGCAAGCCGCACTACTTTGATTTCACCGTTGATCCCGTTCTGGACGACGACGGGCGCATGGCCGGCATCGCCATCTTCGGCCTGGACGTCACCGATCGCGCGGTGCTGCGGCGCCAGATGGCCGAGCAGAATGAAGATTTGAAGAGCCTGCAACAGGTCAGCGAATGGCTGCGGCGCACACTGGACCTTGAAAAGGCATTCTTCATCGTCGCCACGGCGCTGACCAGCGCGCAAAGCGGTTACCGGCACGCGATGATTTTTACGGTGGACCAGGATCGCGAGTTTCTCGTCGGGCGCATCTGCGTGGACAGCCTCAACCTGCCCGATGTCTGGGCCATCTGGCGCGAGCTGACGCGCCACGACGCGCCGCTGCAGAAGTCGCTGGAGATGTTGCAGCCGGTGCTCGCCCGCCGCTGGCGCGAGATCAATGACGCCGTGCGCTCGGTCAAGATTCCGCTGGGCGACGATGAAAGCGTGCTGGTGCACGCGTTGCGCACGCAGTCCACTGTCACGCACCACACGCTGGCCGAGAAGCCGGGCTTGCGCGTGCACCCGGGCATTCAGCGTTACTTTGCGCTGAAGGGGTTCGCCGCTGCGCCGCTGATGGCTGAGCATGAGGCGATCGGCGTGATCCTGGTTGACACCGACGCCGGGCCGCGCGACTTCACGCCCGAGCAACTGACGATGCTGGAGATGTTCGCAAGCCAGGCGGCGCTGGCAATCAACAACGGCTTGATGTTCCAGAGCGTGCTCGACCGGGCGCAGCGCGACAGCCTGACGCGCCTGTACAACCACGGCCACTTTCAAGAGACGCTGCGCGCGGAGCTGGAGCGCGCCTCGCGCTATAATACGCCGCTGAGCCTGATCCTGCTCGACATCGACCACTTCAAGCGCTTCAACGACACATGGGGTCACCAGGTCGGCGACAAGGTGCTGAAGCAAACCGCGTTGCTGCTGGGTGCGCTCGTGCGCGTGACGGACGTGGCTGCCCGCTACGGCGGCGAAGAGTTCGCGCTGCTGCTGCCGCAGACCGACTACCCCGCGGCGCTGGAACTGGCTGAGCGCCTGCGCAGCGGTGTCGAGCGCAAAGTGACCGTCGCCGGCCCGGGCGGCGAGAAGATCGGCGTGACCGCCAGCTTTGGCGTTGCCAGCTTTCCGCAGCACGGTGATGAAGCGCCGGCGCTGATCGCCGCGGCGGACAGCGCCCTCTATCTCGCCAAGGATCGCGGCCGAAACTGCGTCGTCGGGGCAAGCCAGGGCGGCAAGCCAAAGTCAGACGCAGCGGCAAACCCGCCGAAGCGGACAAAGAAGGTACGCCGCACGCGCGTGATCAAGGTTGAATCGGTGCCCGTGTCGCCACCGCCGACAAAGGCCAAGGGCAAGGGCCGGTAGGGCGGGCGCACTCTTCTGCTACCAACTCGCCACGGTGTCGGCTACCTTGCTTGGGTGCGGGGAGTGATGGGTATGCGGGTCCTGCCAATTGCAACGATGCTCTGCCTGCTGGCTTGGGCTGTCCCAGCCGCAGCAGAAGACGAAGCCGAGTTTTTGAAACACGGCGAGCGAGCGCGGGCGGCTGTCGCCGATGCGCACGTGAACCTGGCGCGGCAGGCGCGACGCTACGGTATGTTTGAGGCGGCGCGCATTGAGCTTCAAGAAGCGCTACGGCTTGTGCCCGAGTTTCCCGACGCGATGAAAGAGCTGGGGTTCAAGCGGCGCAAGCCCGACGGCGAGGGCCCGGAATGGCAGCCCGAAGAGGGCCGCGCCCTGCCGGAGAAAGACGCCGACACCGTCACCAAGGCTCATCGCGACAGGTTTGCTTCGGCGCGCGCGCGCATGCGCGAAGCCGCAGCCGCCGAGTTTGTCGCATTGGCACGGCGCGCGGGAGGGCTGCAGAATCACGCCCGGGCAGCCTGCCAGGCTGCAGTGGCGTACGACCCCACGAACGAAGAGGCACTGCGCGGCGCCGGATGGCAGCAGGACGAATCCGGCGCATGGATCGACCCAGCCGAGCACGCCGAGCGCGAAGCGACCAAGAAGGCACTCGCCGAGGCGCCCGAAGCCAGGGCCCTGGATGAGCTGCCGGCGTGGGCGGCGCGCGTGTTCGAAGACGGCGTCTGGGCGGCGCGCGCAGGCAAGGTAACGGTGGTAGGCACGGGCCTGCGCCATCCTGCGCATGCCCGCATTGCGCACGCGGCAGTAGCGATCAGTGCAAGCCTTCTTGGCGGCGAAGTTGAGGACTTGCGCGTCGTTGTGTGCAACAGCGAGGACGAGTACCAGAAGTACTGCCGCGTGCGCCATCCCGGCGCGCCAAGCCTTTTGGACGAATGGCTTGTGATCGAGAACAGCGAAGTCGCAGTGCGCCTGACCGACGACGCGGCGGCAGGTGACGAGCGCGTGGCCTACGCCGTTGCACGCTCGCAGGTTCTGCGCCGCTGCGGTGACTCGCGCCACCCCTGGTTCAGTATCGGCTTTGCGGCGAATCTGGCACAGCGCCTGACGGGCCGCATGAGCAGCGCCGAATTCGCGGGCGAGTCAACCGGCGCGGCGACGGAAGATCGCTGGAAGTCCGCACTGCGTGAGATGCTTGAACAGGGCAGCCTGCCGCCACTGGGCCGGGTGGTGGTCGATCGCGACCCGACGGAGGCCCACTTGATGGCCGCGTACTTTTTCACGCGCTACCTGTGCCGCGAACGCGCAGCCGGGCTGCCGGCATTCTGCGCAAGCGTCAAGGCCGACGGCGACAGCGAGAGCGCGCTCAAGGCGGCCTTTGGGGAAAGCTCCGAAGCTCTCGGCGCGAAGTTTGCCGAGTGGTTCAGCCGCCGGTAGCGCGGACTTTGATTCCTTGCCGCCCGTGCTAGAAGCCTTCTCACGGGAGAGGCATCCATGGACCGCATTGCAATCCGGCGCGCACTCGTTTCAGTTTCAGACAAAACCGGCATCGTTGACTTCTGCAAGGCGCTCGCGTCGCATGGCGCAGAGCTGATCTCAACAGGCGGCACGGCAAAGGCGTTGCGCGATGCCGGGCTGGCTGTAAAGGACATCAGCGAGCACACGGGCTTTCCCGAGATGCTGGACGGACGCGTCAAGACGCTGCACCCCAAGGTTCATGGCGGGTTGCTCGCGCGGCGCGACCTGCCGGAGCACACAGGCACAGCCGCCACGCACGGCATTGAGCTGATCGACATGGTCGTCGTGAACCTCTACCCGTTTGAGCGGACAGTGGCAGACCCCAAGGTGTCGCGCGCCGACGCGATTGAAAACATCGACATCGGCGGCCCCAGCATGGTGCGCAGCGCGGCCAAGAACCAGGATGCCGTGGCAGTGGTGACCGACCCCGGCGACTACGAACGGCTGATGGCGGAAATGAAGGACTCGGGCGGCACGCTAGGCATTTCGACGCGGCGCGGCCTGGCGCGCAAGGCGTTTCGGCTTACATCGTGGTACGACCACGCGATTGCGGAATTCCTGGCGCAGCTCGACGATGAGGGGGATGACTTTTCGCCGCAGGCGCTGGTGGCGCTGTCTCGGGGCGAGGTGCTTCGCTATGGCGAAAACCCGCATCAGGCGGCGATGTTTTATGCCACCGGCCGCCAGCGCGACGGCCTTGGCGCGTACGAAAAGATCAGCGGCAAAGAGCTTTCCTACAACAACTTCCTGGATCTCGATGCCGCGCTGCGCTGTGCGGCTGACTTTGAGGAAGAGCCCTTCGCGGCGGTCATCAAGCACACAAACCCGTGTGGCGCCGCAAGCGCCGGCAGCATCGCCGAGGCCTTCGCACGCGCCTACGACTGCGACCCGATGAGTGCGTTCGGCGGGATAGTCGGGCTTAACCGTCCGTTTGATTTGGCAACCGCCGAGCAGTTCATCGCCGGCGAGAAGTTCATCGAAGCCGTCGTCGCGCCCGACTTTGACAACGCCGCCGTCGAAGCGCTGGTCGAGAACAGCCGCAAGAAGTGGCGCAAGTCGATCCGGCTGGTGCGGGCAAGCGTTGACCGTCAACGCCGCGCGCCCGTTGAGTACCGCAGTGTAAGCGGCGGCATGCTGGCGCAGCAAAGCGACGTTCGACGTGCCGACCTTGCCGAGCTGAAGGTCGTGACGTCGTCCATGCCCGATGCGGGCGCGATGCGCGAGCTATTGTTCGCCTGGACACTTTGCCGTCACTACAAGAGCAACGCGATCGTGATCTGCGCTCGCAAGGCATTGCTCGGCTATGGCGCCGGGCAGACAAGCCGCGTTGACGCGACTGACCATGCCTTGCAGCGCGCCGGCGCGCGGGCCGAGGGATCGGTGCTGGCCAGCGACGCGTTTTTCCCGTTTCCGGACAGCGTGGAAAAGGCAGCGGCGGCCGGCGTGGCGGCGATCATTCAGCCGGGCGGAAGCGTGCGCGACGAAGAAGTTATCAAAGCGTGCAACGAGCACGGCGTGGCGATGGTGTTTACCGGGATGCGGCACTTCAAGCATTAGTGCCCGGGCCTGCCGCGACGCGCCATTTCGGTCCACAATCGGCGCATGTCTGACCCTACCAACCTGCAGCGGTTCATTGATCCCGTGCGCCATCCGCCTGAGGGCGCGGGCGAAACCGGGATGGCCCTGGTCGCGGGTGCGGCAATGCTGGTTGCCGCCGCCTGGGCCGCTTACCGCGTGCTGAGAAAGTTCGGCAAACCGGACGGCGTGCTGACGGCCCGCGACGCCCTGCCGGGAGCCTTGCTGGCCGGCGGCTTGCTGGTATTGCCACCCGTGCTGGCAGCACTGTGGACCGGCGGGGACGCTGCTGCGTTTCCGCTTGAATTCGGAGTCGTTCAGGCACTTTCTGCCATTGCCTGCATCTTTGTGCTGGCCATCAACCTATGGGCAGGCCCCGACGCCCCGGCCCGCGATGCCGCGAATGACTGGCTGCGGCTTGACCTGACGCGGCTGCCGCGCGTGCTTCTGCTGTGGCTGCTGGCGTACCCGCTGTTGCAGGGGGCGATGCTGATCTCTGTTTCCTTGCTGGCGTTTGCCGAGGTGCCGATTAAGGAACAGGGTGTGATCGAGCAGTTGCGCCGTGACGACTCCGCGCGCTGGATTGCCGGCTGGTATGTCCTGGCAGTCGTCGCGGCGCCGCTGGCTGAGGAGTTCATTTTTCGCGTGGTGTTGTTTGGCGGCGTGCGGCGTTGGCTCGCGGCGGCCGGCGGCTGGGCACCTTGGGTGGCGGGTGCAGTATCGATTGGCGTGTTTGTGCTGGCGCACGAAGTGTGGAACTATCCGGTGATCGGGCTTCCGTTGACCTTGCTGGCTGTGCTGTTGACGCTGTGCTACGCGCACACGCGCAGCATCTGGCCCGGGGTGATCATCCACGCGCTGCACAACGGGCTGGTGGTGACGCTGCAATTCTTTGTCGTGGAATAGACGCTTAGCGCCGGGCGATCATCAGGAACAGCGCGGTCAGCACGATCACGCCTGCGGCAAACGCGAACAGATAGTGCCGCACCAGCCCCGTTTGCATGCGCCGTGCCAGGTCGCTGCCGGCTTTGACCGCCATCGACGAGCCGTTGACCAGCAGCAGATCGATGACAATCAGGTCAATGACCACAAACAGAATATCGCTGACGATCAGAACCGGGCGCACAATGACCCGCTCGTAGATCTCATCCACGTAGTACTTGTTCAACAGCACGCGGTACCAGGGGCGCATGGTCGCTGGCTCCGTGCCGGCGTTGAAGGCAAGGCGTTTGACCTTTTCAAAGTTGGCAGGCCGCGCATACAGCAGGAATGCATAGACAGACACGAAGATCGCGATGAGTGAGCTGATGCCGATGTTGATCCACTCCATCGCAATCGCCATGCCGGTGTGCGAATCCGGCGACGGGATGCGCAGCTTGCTGGCCTCGGCCAGGGCGGATTGCCCGGCTTCCCATACCGGCGCGAGCCATGTCTGGAAGGGCGGGTAGTGCACGCCTACCGCCGGCGGCAGCAGCAGGTATCCGGCGCCGACTGCACCAAGAGCAAGGATGATCAGCGGCAATGCCATGCTGCGCGGTGATTCGTCGGCGTGGGCGTAGGCGTGTTCGTCGCCGCGCCACTTGCCGTGAAAGGTCAGGGCGATCAGGCGCCAACTGTAGAAGGCGGTGCAGACCGCGGCCGCGATGCCAAGCGCATACACAACCCAGCCCAGGGCGTCGCCGCGATGAAAAGCGGCGTACAGGATGGCGTCCTTGCTGAAGAACCCGGCAAAGAGAGGGATGCCGGAAAGCCCCAGCGCCCCCGCCCACATGGTGTAGCAGGTGATGGGCATCTTTTCTTTCAGCCCGCCCATCTTCCACAGGTCCTGGCTGTCAGGGTTGCCGTGGCCCAGCGAATGCTCGAGCGAATGAATCACGCTGCCGGCACCCAGGAACAGCAGCGCCTTGAAAAACGCGTGCGTGAAAACGTGAAACACCGCCAGATGAAACTGCCCCATGCCCACAGCCATGAACATGAAACCAAGCTGGCTGACTGTGGAATAGGCAAGAACCTTCTTGATGTCGCGCTGCGTGAGTCCGATGGTGCCGGCAAACAGCGCGGTCGCGGCGCCGGTCATGGCGATGATGGTCATTGCGGTTTCAGCGTGCACGAACACGAAGTTCATGCGCGCAACCATGTAGATGCCCGCGGTAACCATGGTCGCGGCGTGAATCAGCGCGCTGACCGGCGTGGGGCCGGCCATGGCATCAGGCAGCCAGACGTAAAGCGGGATCTGCGCACTCTTGCCGCATGCGCCGACAAACAGAAACACGCACGCCCAGTTCAGCAGGGTGGTGTCAACGTTGCCTGACGCCAGCGCGGCTTGCATGCCGGTCTCAAGACCGCTGTAGCTCAGCGAGCCGAAGTGCCAGAACAGCAGGAACATGCCGATCATGAACCCGAAGTCGCCGACGCGATTGGCGATGAACGCCTTCATGCCCGCGCGCGTGTTGTGCAGGTCTTTGTACCAGAACCCGATCAGAAGATAGCTGCACAGGCCGACACCTTCCCAGCCCAGAAACAGCGTGAGCAGGCTGTCGCCAAGCACCAGCATCAGCATGGCGAACACGAACAGGTTGAGGTACGCGAAGAACCGCGCATAGGCGGCGTCGTGGCTCATGTACCCGATGCTGTAGATATGAATCAGCGCGCCGATGCCCGTAATGATCAGCACGTAGATGCTGCTAAGCCGGTCCAGGTACAGACCGAAGTTGACTTCAAACCCGCCCGATGCAATCCAGGTAAACGCAGACGAAGTGACGTTTTCGCGCCCGTCCACCGCCATGTGGTACGCAAACAGCGCGACCGCACAGATGAACGAACCGATCACAGCAAGAGAGGCAATGCCACCCGATGCCGCAAGCGACATGCGGCGCCCAAGCAGGCCATTGATCAGAAAGCCTGCCAGCGGCAGAAGCGGAATTGCCCAGAGCAAGGCAACGGGGTTGGAAAACAACTCGCCCATCAGTGTTTAAGCTCCGAGGCTGCGTCTGAGTCACTGGTCTGTTTGCGACGGTAAATGGCCACGATGATCGCCAGGCCGATACCGACTTCGGCTGCGGCCACGGCCATCACCATCAGCGTGAAGAACTGTCCGGTGTGCGCCTGGATGGGGGCGGCATCCTGGCCGGCCCAGTAGCGCGAGAACGTGACCAGCGCGATGTTCACCGCGTTCAGCATCAACTCAAGCGACATCAGCAGCATGATCAGGTGGCGGCGCGAAAGCACGCCGTACAGCCCGGCGCTGAACAGCACGGCAGCGAGAAACAGGACAATCTTGGGCTCAAGCATGTCCACGCTCCTGCCCGGGCGTGCCCGCCAGGTGCCGGCGAGCCAGCAGTACAGCGCCCAGAACCGCGGCAAAGATCAGCAGACTCACCACTTCAAATGCCAGCGGAAATCCCTCAAAGATGGTGTAGCTGACGGCATCGGTTGAGCCAAACTCAACGACGCGCGTGGTGCCGTCCGCGCCGGCCACGCCGGTATCCATGGCAGGTGGCAACGGGCCAAACTCACTGAAGCGCCCGGGCAACTTGGCAATCGCCACCGTCATGCACACGAGAAAGCACAGCGAAATGATCAGCGCCATTGGCCGGGGCATGTGAATGCCGTCGATCGCCGCGGCAAGGGCGGCCGGCATGCGAAACTCTTCTTTGTTCTTCTTCTTGGGTGCAGGCGGCGAGCCGCCAACCACCAACGGGTCGAACACCGCGCGGCTGCCTACGGCTCGTGGCAGTTCCGTGTCGCCCGGCGTGCGCGTGTCGGTAAACATCAGGACAAACAGGAACAGCACAGCCAACGCGCCCGCGTAGATCAGAATCTGGGCCACGGCAATGAACGGCGCGTCCAGCGCCAGAAACACGCCGGCCGAGCCGCCGAACGCGATCAGAAGGCCCAGCAGGGCGTAAATCGGGTTCTTCTGGGTAACCAGGATCAGCGTGCCGGCCAGCGAAATCAGCGCGCTGAAGAAGAACGTTACTTCCATCCGAAACTCCGCCCTTACAGTGTCGCGCTGCGTTATCGCAGCCGTCCAAGGTAGAGGGCGGCACGTTAGCAGTGACGTTTGGGGCGCGCAAGCGCGGTGCAGACTGCGTGAAATGCAACCCGGGCGCGGTAGCGCGCCCGGGCGTGTGACTTGTGCCGACTGCCTAGCGCCTGTTCGGCGCGCGGCGATTCGTGTTGTTGTTCCGGTTTGGCACGTTGCGGCGCTGCTGGTTCCAGTTGTTGCGCGGTTGTGTGCGCGCGCTCGAGGTCCGTGCACGGTTGCCGCTGTTGCTGATGCCACTGCTGAAGCGCGGCTTGGGCTTGCCCAGGTACATGTTGGCGGGGTTCAACTCCGGAAACTTGGTGTGGAAGTACTTCCTCCATGTGGACTGGTCTTCGCCATGTACCTTCGATGTCACGCGCTCAAGGCTGCGGCGCGCAGCGAGCTTCACCGGTGCGGCCTGGTCAGCCAGCAGCTCAATCAGCGGGTAGGCTTCCTTTTCACGGTCTGACGTGATCAGTGCGCCCAGGGCCGTTGCCGCGGCTTCGCGCACGACGGCTGTGCGGTCGCCGGTGGCCTGCAGCAGGGGCTCAATGGCGCGGTCGTCGCCGATGTTGCGCAGCGACAGCGCGGCGGCCTCTCGTACTCGCTCATCAAAGTCAGACAAGCCGCCCACCACAACCTGGTACACGCGTTCGCGGTCGCTGCCGTAGTGGCGCGAGATGCCATCCAGTGCGTCGCGACGCACCAGCGCGTCGTCATCCTGCGCCGCGGCCGCCAGTGGCGGAATCACGCGTGTGGCGTCGTTGATGCGGCCCAGAGCGATGGCAGTGGCTGAGCGAATGGACGGGTCCGGGTCATTCAAGCCGACTTGCACCAGGTCATTCACCACGCCGCCCGAGCCGCCACCCATGGCGTTGATATCGCCCAGGGCATTGATTGCCGCGATGCGCACGCGCTGGTCGCTGCCCACCAGCATCTGGCGCCGCAGCGGCTCAACACTGTTGTTTCGGACAAGGTCAAAGGCGCGCGCGTACACCTGGATTGCCGCGCGCCGCATGCGGACGCTGCTGTCGGGGTCGTACATGACGGTCGTCAGCATCAGCATCAGCTGCTCGTGCTCAGGATAGTCACGAAGCTTGTCGCCCTGCTCGCCGAGAACAGACAAACCGAGCAGCGCGTGGGATCGCACACCTTCGTCTTCGCTCGTGTCCCATACCTTTGCGATCAAAGCGGGAATTACCGCGGCGTCGCCCGTGAACCCAAGCAGGACACTGGCAAGGCGGCGCCGTGGGGTCGAGTCGCCATCATGAAGCGCCGAAAGCAGCGCGCCCTGGTACAGGCGCGCCTGCGTGGCCAGCGTGACGCGGGCGCCGCGCTCAGCATCGCCTTCCGCTTGCTCAATTGCTATCGCGAGTTGACGCAGTGAGCGATCGAACGATTCCAGCGTCGCATCATCGACATAGGTCGGCGCGCCGTTGGCGTCTGTCGCTGGCGGCGTGCTGCTGCAGCCCGAAAGCACGACGGCGGCAAACCCGATAGCTACCAATGACAGAAAGTTGCGCAGCATGAGTACTCCTCGCGCGTCTCTAGTGAAAGAATCCATCCTGTATACGTCGGGCGGTGCCCTGCGGTTGACAATTTCCGGGCGGTGACTGCCTGTTACGTCCCAGCCACACGTCCAACCTTTTACACAGCATAACGAAGCACGCCGGGATGTGCACTAACTTTAGCCCTAACAAGTGGTTATGCATTGTTTGCCGGCCTCCAAGCGACCATGCACCTGCGATGGCACCATTGTTGCACCCTGTTTGGGCGTCGTGAGCGTGCGTTTTCCCTCTGCGTACGCCCTAACGCTTGAAAAGGGCTGGACTTGTGCTGGAATGCAGGTCCCGATGAACGGACCGACCATCATTCGACTGATACTCGGCGCGTGGCTGCTGATGGCGGCTGCGTGGGTTGCGCATGCCCAGGCCCAACCGGAGGAACAGCCGAAGTCCGAAAAGTCGCGAGACGAGAAGACGGACGAGAAGCCTGTCGATCAACCCGACAGCCGCGACGGCTACGACCGTCCCACGGCCTACCCGCGCATCACGTTCGGCAAAAAGAAGACAGACAAGCCGGACGAAAGCCAGGACGAAAGCAAGCAAGGCGAGGTCAAAGAGGCGGGCAACGAGGATGGCGCCTCCAGGATCAGCAAGGCGCGCGTGTACCTGCTGGACGTAAGCGACGCAATGATCGCCAGCATTTCGATCGATGGCTCGCGCGAAACGACCCGCATCGAGCACATGCGCAGCCTGGCAACAGCAGCACTCGACGACCTGGCCAAGCTGCCCGAAAGCCGGCGCCGCGAGCTGGGGTTCAACCTGATCACCTTCGGCAAGGTGCAGGATTTTGCCGCGGGAGGCAGCCTGGCACGCGTGGACGCGACAACCATCGGCAAAGCCAAAGAGTGGCTCAAAGAACTGGAGGCTGGCGGCAATTCGGACCTGTACAGCCTGCTGATGGAATGCTTCAAACAGGGCCCGGAGTCGGCTGCGCTGCTGGTGGGTGGAGTGCCCGCCGCGCCAGCCGGAATTTCTGCGGAGGAGTTGAAGGAGTACGAGTTCGCGCGCGACTACATTGTGGACGCGGTAAAGCGCCTGCGCGCGAAAGGAAGCAAGACAACGCTGGATATCATCGGCGTGGGCCTGACGCGCGAAGCGCGCGAGTACTACGAGCGTCTGGCGGCCGCCGGCGGGGGCAAGTTCCTCGAAGGATGACCGCGCGCTTGAAAATTCCCCCTGTGCGTTGCCGCGAATCAAGCGCGGCGCGAGTTGCTGTGCCGCCCCTTTTGCATACCCGGACCGGAGGTCTGTCGTGAAGAAATTGCAACCTGTGTATCGCACCGATTTGCGCACCGCCCGCCGCGGCACATTGCTGGTGGTGGTGCTGGGCCTTCTGGTCGCGCTTTTCATCATTGGCACCAGTTTCAGCTTTGTCACGTTGTCTGAGCGCCGGGCTGCCGCGAACTACCTTGACCGGCAGCGCGCGCTAGACCTGGCCCTGGACGGCATCGAGTACTCGGTCGCGCGCCTGCGGGCAGAAGCCGCCGTCAAACACTATGAGGCTCTTGAAGACGATCACGCCGGCGTGCGCGACGGCGACCTTGACCCGGAGCGGTATGCCAATCGCCCCGTGGACGGCCGCAATCCCAGCGTGACGTGGGGCAGGGACGTGACTTCGACATCGGTGACCGGCGGCCCCGACGGCAACTGGATTGACTTCAATGGCGATG
This sequence comes from uncultured Planctomycetaceae bacterium, assembly GCA_964652605.1. Lineage (GTDB taxonomy): Bacteria > Planctomycetota > UBA8742 > UBA2392 > UBA2392 > JADJRK01. Next base: position 11,269 of record CAZZBH010000037.1, on the reverse strand, counting down.
GACAGAAGGGCGGCGAAGAAACAGCCTTTGGCAACGACAAATTCGCCGGCAACGCGGGCGGCGAAGGCAGCTTCGCCTCGATGGTTACCAACTTTGGCGGCGACGGCATCAGCATGAACCAGGTGCGCAACCGCAACGTCGCGCGCGCCAGTGGCGGCGACTACGGGCCGTCCGGCACCTACGAAGAGCTGGGTGACTACTTTCGTGTCCGCACCGTCGATGCGGCAAGCCTGCTGAACCTGAACAATTTTCGTGACAGCTTCAGCAACCAGTTGCCTGAAGAGTTGCGCGGAAAGCGCTTCAGCGACGTGATGCTGGTGCTGGGCGAGGCGATTGATGAATGGGTATCGGGCGGGCAGCGTACCGGACAGAACAACCCGTTCACCCCTGAAATCGTGCTGGAACTGTTTGAACTGTTCGATACCCAGGGCGGGTTTATCCAGAGCACCGACGACCTGCGCCGCGTGTACGACGGGGTGGAGCGCGGCACCGAGCTGTATGAGCTGGCGCTGAACTTCGTAACCGTCAGCAGTTGGCAGGACCCGAACTACCGGGACTGGATCAACGGCAACCAGACGGTCGAAGAGAACAACAACCCGCGCAACCTGCCTGACCAGGTGCGCATGCGGGCCGGCTACTCCGACGGCAGCAACGACGGTATGGACGGCTGGCCAGACTGGCAGCCAGCCACACCCAGCGGCTCAGGCAAGGCGCCGATCAATCTCAACACCGCGCCCAAGCCGGTGCTGGTGGCCTTGTTTTACGGCATCGAGGCCCGCGCGCGGCTGCTGTTCTACCAGAAGGCTGAGTTCATCACCGAAAGCAACGTGCTGATTCAGCAGAAGTACCAGATCGACGTGCCGCACATGAACAGCGGCACCACCGACATCGGCCGGCAGAACTTCAAAACCATCAACCAGGCCGGCGTGGTGAATGAGCAGTACTGGAACCCGGGCGGCACCGACAGCCTGGGTATCTTCCAGATGGTCCCGGTCGGGCCCATCGGCTCGCGCTATGGCACGACCGGCCGCACCGGCCCCGGCACGGCGGCTGAGAATGCGGGCGCGCTCGCGCAACTTGTGATCGACATGCGCAGCGGCGACGACGGGCCTTTCCAGAGCTGGCAGGATTTCGACGCGCGCTTTCTGCGGGCCAGGCTGCTGCAGCTCAGGAACACCGATCGCACCAACATTCGCGTGCCTGACCTGATCGGCGTCCAGCGCGGCTCACTGCAGGGCCCCGACGCCTCGGCGATCAGCAGCCTGTACCCGCGCGACCTGCTGCCACTGCCCGACAACTGTGAGCACCGCGCCAACCCGCTGAAATCATCCGACGCGGCTATGAACGGCGCGGATTTCCGCGCATGGTACTGGAAGTCGGTGGTGGACATGCTGCGCGCCGCCCTGTGCCCAAGCAACATCACCAACCGCTACAACGCCGACTATCCCTACCACACCAACGTCGATCGCATGGACCTGATTGCCACCACCGCGCCCGCGACCTTCAGCAGCATGGGCCGCTACCAGATTGTCAGCATCGGCGAAATCCTGGCGCCGGATCGCATCACCGGCCGCACCGAAAGCGGCCAGGCCGTGGCTGACCGCACCCCGATCGCACAGCGCAAGGTGCGCGCGGTCGTTGAGGCCTACAGCGTGTGGCGCCACAGCTCGCAGCGCGACTTCGTGCAGGGTCTTGATCCGATTGAGCTGCAGCGCCAGCAGACATCGTCCGTGCCCGGCGCGCAAACCTACACGCGCCTCACCAAGTCCAACACCAAAAGCCACCCGTTTTCCATCGACGAAACCAGCATGGGCCTGTGGCAGACAAACACCACCGATGAATCGCAGCTGCTGGCCATGGCCGACGACGCCAAGGGCTGGTCTTACGCCTCCGATGCCAGCGGCTTGCCTGCCGAAGGGCGCAATCGCTGGAAGGGCCACAACTCTTACACCGCGGCTTCGGGTGATTTCGGCTATGTCACCATGAACCCGCGTGACGAGACACCGTTCCCGCATCTTAACGGAATGGTCCAGCCGCTGAACTTTCACGCGCGATTCAACGAAAGCCTGCGCGGCCGCACCGAGTTGATCAACGACACTGACACACAGTACGTCATTCGGGGCGTCGCCAGCGATTCCTCGGGCCGTGACGCGCAGTGGGGGCATATCCCGCTCGAGACCGAGGCGTTGTTTAATGATTTCATTTCATCGGCCACGCCGCGCCAGACCGGCAGGACATTGATCGTAGGCAACGACAACGCCGAGTACTCCACGGCAAACGCCGCCTACGAGGGCGACGAAGCGACCAAGTACGCCACGCTTGTGCCCGACGGCGCCTTCATGCGCGCGGGCAACCTGCGCTGGAAGTTCCGCAACAGCCCGCGCACAACCTACGGCTTGCGCGGATCGTCACGCCCCGCGCGCATCAAAATATTGCGCTACCCCAATGGCTCGCACTACGCGCAGTTCCCGTTCATGCCCATCCAGCCGGCGGCCGATGGCGCCGATTTTGTGCAGGGTGTGCGCGACGACAGACTGCCGCCCCAGGCCTGGAACGGCAGCGCCAGCCAGGATCTCGTGCGCGAGCGCCTTCACGGCAACCCGCCGCTGCATCGCGGCTATGACGACCACAACCGGGCCGTTGAGTTCTTCCGCCAGCAGCGCGCCAACATGCCGTATTATGAAGGCACGGTGGACTTCTGGATCAAGTGGGATCTTCCGCCGCAGGGCAGCCAGGCCAATAACATCGTATCGGCCATGGGCGAGATCGACCCGCGCAGCCACAACTTCTCGGGCCTCTTTGGCGCCACGGCGTTCGGCCGCATGCGCGTGGCCGAGTCGTCAGCAGGCAACCCCAACGCCGGTGACCTGAGCACCCCGTACTTTCAGTCCGACCCGCGCTTCACCACCGCTGCTTCGGCTGACCGCGATTACCGCGCCGACTTTGAGGGTGTGCAGTTCTTCGTGTACAAAGAACCGGGTGGATGGCTGCGCTTTACGCGCCTCTACTTCAGCGAGGCATGGGGAACTTCGGTTGACCTCGCCGGCACGTCCAGCTCGTCCGGTACGGTACAGCCCTTCGGCATGGCCCTGCGCCGCATCGTGGACCCGAACACCGAATTCAGCCCCTACACCGCCACCAACGACATCTGCAACGACATCCCCGGCGGACAAGCCGGGCCGGTGAACAACAAGGGCTTCCTGTACAGCCGCACCGACAGCTGGATTGACCTCAACACCGCCAGCTACACCAACCGCACGCTGGGCGAGTTTGTGCTGCGGCCGCACGACTGGCATCGCTTCACCCTGAGCTACAACAGCAACAGCAACCGGCCGTATCGCCTGTGGTTCAACGGGCGGCGGGTGGACGGCGTGGTATTCATTGACGACCCGTGGCCGCTGGGCGACCTCGGCTTCCGCAACGACGGGCACCACGTCGGGCCGGCCAACAACCCGCTGATCGATCAGCCAATTCCCGCAGAAGACGCATCGCAGCCGACGTTCAAGATTTATCGCACCACAACCAAGCTGCTTGAGGTCAACCCCGAAGACCGGCTGACCGTCGGGTGCATCTTCCGGCGCCAGTTGGACGTGGAAGACCAGACCGTTTACAACGACTACTTCAATACGGGCCCTGACACCGGCACGGACCCGTTCCAGGGCAGCTCGATCAAGCCACCGCGCCCGGTGTTCAAGTTCGATTCCAACCTGGTCGCTGTGGCCAACGCCACAATCGACGACTTCCGTATTTCGGCGTACGTGCTGGATGACTCGCAGCAGGACATCACCGGCAGCCAGGCCGCGGTGGCCAGCCGCTACATGCCCAAGATTGACCCCGAGGCGGGCAACTGCTTCTACGAAAACGGTTTCTTCCCGTTCGCCAACGCCGATCGCGTGCTGCTTGGTCAGCCGGTAAGGCTTGGCACGATAAGCTGGACCGAGTTGCGCCCGGACTGGGACCCGTACACGGCGCGCGGCTTGAACCTTCACACCAGCTCGCGCATTTCAATGGAATGGGCGGTGTTCGAGAATGCCGAGTCGCTTCCCACGGGCGGTGCCGAGCGGCAGCTTGACGGCCAGACGCTTCGGGGGCGTTCCGCCGACCTCAAGAATGAAAGCCCGACGTCGGATGATTACTGGGCACGCGGCGGCATGAGTCTGCGCGGCGCGAAACTGCCGTCGGGCGAAGTGGTGGGTGCGTTGCTGTACCGCGCGCACTTTCAGGCCGGCGACACGCTGAACAACGTCCACAACGTCACGCCCTACCTGCTGGACGTGACCGTGACGGCGATGACGCCGCCGCGCAAACTGTGGTTCCTGATTGAGCATTGATCCGCGTACCATCAGTACAGGCCGCGGGTTTGAACGGCGTAGCAAACGAAGGGGCACGGAGGACGAACATGAAACTTGGCTTGATGGCGCTGTCGGCGCTGCTGTTTTCGGCGACTCTGCCGGCACAGGATTTGAACTACGCGGGCTACCCCGTTGAGCGCGTACGCACGTTGAGAGACGAGTCGCACGTCCCGGACCGCTATTATCCCGAAAACCGCCTGATCCTGCGCAATGTGCGTATGGTGAACGCCGGCGCGGGCATGAAGATCACCGGCGACGTATTCAGCGACTTTGAGGCTGACCGCGTGCCCCCCAGCGAAGAAAGCATCCAGCGCGGCCAGCAGCCGGTGATGGTGGATGTTCAGCTTGTCCAGTTCACCACGCTGCTCAAGCGCACAGCCGGCATTGTGAATGACCCGCAGATTGCACTGACGCAGAACGTCGTGCGCACGCCGGTGCCCAATCAGAACGTCAGTTTCGCAGTCAAAGGCACCATGGGGTTCCTGGGCCACCAGCCGTTTGAGCTGCCAACCATGGACAAACCGCTCGCGCCGGGCATCTACGGGCTGATTGCCACGGCCAAGTTTGAGTCGCAACCGGCAGCCGTGCGCAACGCCATCAAGTGGTGCTCGGACTGGTTCGGCCACATATTCAACGGCACGGTGGCTGACCAGACAGTGAAAACCCACGACCGCGACGGCGACAAAAAGCTGACCCGTGAAGAGGCCCCGGACAAAGTCAGGGCCGCCTTTGCCCGATACGACACCGATGGCGACGGCAAGGTCACACGCGAAGACCTTGAGCGTGAGGACGAAGCCGAACGCCAGGCGATTTACCAGGCCGTCATGAGCGACCCTGACCTGCACCAGCAGACTTATCGCGATCTGCTGGGCCTTGTGCAGCAGGCTGAAAGCGTGTGCATGATGTACGTCGGCCAGACACTGCAGAACGGCGCGGTAACGCTGACCCCGCCCGGGCAGCGCAACGCCAACTACATGCTGTGGACGCCGCACCATGTTTCAGCACAGGAAGCCGCCGACTGGAAGCTGCAACTCGATACTGTGGATGAACTGGTAGAGCGCCAGCTTAACGAGCGCTTGAACGCCGACACCGGCAGCCCTCCCCGCGGCGTCTCTGAAGAGGAATGGAAGGCCCAGTGGGAGGAACGCTATGCGCGCTGGAAGGCGGACGCTGAAGCCGAAAAGATCCGCATCCGAAAGAACAACACCGACCTGCTGCGCCGCCGCGGCGGCCCTCCCACTCCGGCTGAAAGCGCCATGCTGACGGCTGCGCAGGCTGCCCGCCCGGCTGTGCTTGAGCAGATCGCGCGGTTTGAAGAGGGCCTGGCCTACCAGTACTGGGTGCTGACGTCGGGGCACATTGAGTATGGTTATCACACGCTGAACGTGCCCGGCTACAACGCTTGGGAAGCCGTAAACTCGGATGACCTCACGAAAGACAAGCGCGAGCGAATTGCGAAGTACGGCGAAGTCGATCGCCGCGAGTGGGAGCAGAAGCTCCGCGATGACTGGAAGCGTGTCCCCAAGGACATCACCGACATTGCTGCGCAGTACCTGAAAAGACGCATGTTCAGCGCCGACTTTGATGCCGAGAAGTTCTGCGAAAAGGGCAGCGGCACGGAAATCCTGCTCGACATCGGCAAGTGGGCAGCCTTCCGCGCGGAGTTCCGGCAGAAGTTCCTTGAGGAGACCAACAAGGTGCTGGAAAAGGTCACCACTACAAACCGCTACGCCAACCAGGTGTGGCCGCTGGTGCTGGCGCAGGCAACGACCGCGCGCGACAGCGTGATCACGGTGGGCTATGCGTGGGAGTACTACATCCGGCGCAACGGCATGGAGCACGACGCGCAGTCAATCCGCGACGGCTGGCAGGCCGAAGCCGCCCGCGAGACCAATTTGCGGCTTGAAACGTACTATCAGCGCGCCCAGGGCTCACCGGGAACAGTGGACACCGCGATCAAGGGCTACGTCGAATACGTAAAGCGCAACACCGGCGTGCCCGCGCTCGCCACAGCCTACAGCGCCGCCATACAAGCCGGAGCAGCCACCCGAGACCTGCCAGGCAGAGGCGAGTAAGTACCCAAAAAGGGCCGGGAAACCGGCCCTTTTTGATAAAGCCTATCGGCGCGGGGAGGCGCGAATGGGCAGCAGGCTTGCGATCGTCGCAGTTACCATTGTCGTGCTTGTTTGCGCACTGCTTGCGGTTGTGTTCGTGCTGCGCCCCCAGCCGCCTGTGGACATTCCCATGCCCGACACTCCGGTGGCGTTGGAGCAAGAGCCTGCCTTGCCGGGGCCTATGTCGTCCAGGGGCGGCGAAGAAGTCCCGCCCGCGGATGTGCCACAGTTGCGGTCCTTGCCCGTCCCGAACTTCCCGGCTTCGCGTGTTCGTGACGTGCAGCAGGTTGAGCACACGGATTTAGCTCCTTTGCTGACAAACAATCGAATCCTGTTTCGCAACGTAGGGGTAAGCCAGGTTGAGAACGGCATGCAGGTGACGGGGTCAATCTGGACCGACTTCGAGTGCGTACCGGATGACCCAGCCTACCGTCATATGGCGGGCCAGTTGCGAGTGACAATAAATGTTTGGTTGTCGCGCTACCATTACAGCTACAACCCGGCACAGCCGATGGCCGAGCCTTCCGGGGTCGCCGGTTCGGAGGCCCGACTCGTTTCGGGACAAGCGATCAGTGTCAAAGCAAGCACGTTTGAACACGGTTTTGGGGCGCAGTCCTTTGCATTGCCCGTGCTGCCCAAGCCACTGGCCCCCGGGGTTTACCGGCTGACAGCTACCGTCGGCTTTCTGAGCCAGGCGTTGGATGTTCGCGAAGCCCTGCGCTGGTGTGCCGATTGGTATGGATGGGAGGAGTTGGACCCCTCTTCGGCGGTCAGCCAGCCCGTGCGTGTCCTGGATGTTCCAGCGCAACACGATCGATACTACCGCGAACTGCTTGAGACGATTGGCCACGTAGAAAGCACGGCGACACTGTACGTCGGAGACGTCTATCATCATGGCGACGAAGTGAACGTCGCCGTTTGGACACCATGGATGCAGCGTTGCCAGGAGATTGCAGCTTGCGAAGACGAACTCCACGCTGCGGCGGTCCAGGATCTTGAACGGCTAGGGCCGGCGCCCGACGTCGCCCGCATCACGCAGGTTGCAGGCGGCTTCGTTGAACGAGCCGGCGGGCCGATCGAGGCTGCCGACAGAGCGGTGTTGCAAGCGGCCACTGCGGCCAAGGATCGTATCAAGCTGGCGATTCACGAGTTCCATGGTGCTCTGGCCTACCAGTACTGGGTGCTGACGTCGGGGCACATTGAGTATGGTTATCACACGCTGAACGTGCCCGGCTACAACGCTTGGGAAGCCGTAAACTCGGATGACCTCACGAAAGACAAGCGCGAGCGAATTGCGAAGTACGGCGAAGTCGATCGCCGCGAGTGGGAGCAGAAGCTCCGCGATGACTGGAAGCGTGTCCCCAAGGACATCACCGACATTGCTGCGCAGTACCTGAAAAGACGCATGTTCAGCGCCGACTTTGATGCCGAGAAGTTCTGCGAAAAGGGCAGCGGCACGGAAATCCTGCTCGACATCGGCAAGTGGGCAGCCTTCCGCGCGGAGTTCCGGCAGAAGTTCCTTGAGGAGACCAACAAGGTGCTGGAAAAGGTCACCACTACAAACCGCTACGCCAACCAGGTGTGGCCGCTGGTGCTGGCGCAGGCAACGACCGCGCGCGACAGCGTGATCACGGTGGGCTATGCGTGGGAGTACTACATCCGGCGCAACGGCATGGAGCACGACGCGCAGTCAATCCGCGACGGCTGGCAGGCCGAAGCCGCCCGCGAGACCAATTTGCGGCTTGAAACGTACTATCAGCGCGCCCAGGGCTCACCGGGAACAGTGGACACCGCGATCAAGGGCTACGTCGAATACGTAAAGCGCAACACCGGCGTGCCCGCGCTCGCCACAGCCTACAGCGCCGCCATACAAGCCGGAGCAGCCACCCGAGACCTGCCAGGCAGAGGCGAGTAAGTACCCAAAAAGGGCCGGGAAACCGGCCCTTTTTGATTCGGTTGCGGTCCGCTTGGCTCTCGCGCTATTCGCGAGTGACGACCAGCTTGTGGGGCTCGCTGCCTTGCCAGCTTGCGGGGTCAACCTTCAACCTCCATGAGCCGGGTTTGTCCGCTGACATCCGGTTGAACCTGAATGCAGTGACACCCCAGGGGATGTGCTCGAACGTGAACGTCCCGTCCGGGTTGATCGGGGCTGACCGGGGATAGCCGGGCGGGAAGAGTTCGTTGGACAGCGCAAGGTCAAGCTTGTCCGTGGCCACCCACTCATAGTCATCAATTGCCAGACGTCCGTTCGCGCTGGTCCAGGGCCGCATGGCGACATGCCACGGCCCTTGCTCGTTCGCGCCGGGGCCGAGTGTGACAGAGCCGGCGGGTCGTTCGGACGCCTGGTTCATCGGATCGACGGGATGGGTGAACCACAGGTAGCCATCGGCTTCGAACTTGAAGTACTGGGTATCGAAGGAGTCGCGAGAGCCGTCCTGGCGGCGAGGCTCTCGGCTCAGCCACAGTGCGAATCTGCCCTGCTCGTCGGTGAAGGTAAGTTCAGTGAAGCCGCTGCCGCGGACGACGACGTGTGACAGGGGGTGGCCATCGCGGACGTCTGTGACGACGCCCTGGGCCAGGAAGTTGTTGCAGGGCTCCAGGGGGACCTCCCAGCGCACGTGCTTGTCGGAAACCCGCGTTTGCTTGCAGTTGGAGTAGATGGTACTGACGCCGTCGCCGGACACGCCGTGGAAGCGAAAGCGGTCAGGCGGGACGGAGAACCAGGCGCGTCCCTGCTCGTCGGCGACAGTCGAAATCGCCATGCGCTCCTCGGGCAGGATCGACCGCAAGCCGGGCAGGGAGGCCAGGCATACAGTGACCTCGCCGCGGGCCAGATGCAGGTTTTGTAGCTGAACCTCGACCAGCTCGTTCTCCAGGCGCTTCATGTAAAGTTCAGCGCCTTCCGGCGTTTCGAGCTCACGTTGGTAATAGTGCGCGGAGTGAGAAAGGGTGAGTGCTCGGCGCTCTGGGCTCGACAGCCAAGGACCCATCATGATGTATCCCGGCGCAAGTGCATACAGTGTCACAACGTATGCTGAGCCTCCGGCTGGGTTTGAACCTTTAACTGGCTCGGGGCTTGAGATTTCGTCCCAGTACGCTTCGAACTCGAAGTGACCCTCCTCGTCAGAAAAGGTCCGGTGCCTCCACTGCCAGTCATGAATGAGTACCCCCGCCAAGGGTACTCGTTCGTCCTCACGGAGCTCGTACACGCGGCCACGCACAAGGCGCTTGGGTTCGTCCCAACCTGATGGACGCGCGGCCTGGTTGCCGGTGGGTCGGTCTGTCACGGCCTTAAAGTTCATCATGGCTTGGAACTGCGAGTCTTGTCCCCATGCCTTCAGATCTGGCGGAACAGTCTCCTGTGGATTCGCCACCGGCAGCTTGGCGTACTCGATGCGGTCCTGCCACGGTCTGGTAAACGGAATCTCAATGCCCAATTCCTTGAGGCGCTCTTCCACGCGCTGCCTGCCGGACCTCTCGTCAGTACCTTCGGACGCAGGTGCGGGATCGGATCGGGCAACTGGCGACTCCAAAACACCAGCATCAGGCTTGCTGAAGTGCTCATAGCGCGATGTTGCGTCAGCCGGGCCTGCTGGCAGCGGGTCAGGCGATTCCGCCGCCCTGTCTACAGAAAGACCCTGGCCCCACCACCATATGCAAAGGGCAGCCGCCACAGCAGTGAATACTACCAATGCACCGACTGTTCTTGACATACAGCACCTCGTGTTTCAGTAGCGACCGACCTGGCGAAGAATATTAAGTTAAACAGGAGACTTTTACATTGGGGTGTAGGGCTAGTAAAAATACCGCCATTCATCTCGAACAAAACTTTTTGGAGAAACGAACATGAAAGAGATGCTTCTACTCTGCCTCTTCGCGACCTTTCCACTCTCCTTGGTGGGCCAGGCGCCGCCAGCGCCGGCGGAGCCAGATTTCGAGGGAGCTAGCGGCGCCACCATCAACGTCGGAGGGACCACCTACACCATCAAGGTTGAACAAGTTCTCGAAAAGGACAGCGACAACTGGGACCACAACAAGGTTACGATCAAAGAGGGTACCGGCACACCAATCGTTTACGATCCCGCGAACGTCGGCTCACCCGTCAACTCGGCAACCGAGTTCGGCATACAGGTCTGGGTAGGAACCCCCGGAGACGACTACTACGCTGCGGAGACAGGTGGTGTGTGGGCCAACCACCCGGCGGTCATGATTGGTTTGGCCGGCGGAGACTGGCTTGTCGGGACCGACCTTGCGGACTGGATCTTTGGCAATGACGGGAATGATACCCTGCAGGGAGCAGACGGCAACGACCATATCTGGGGCGGTTCGGGGAACGACACCGTATCTGGCTTGGGCGGAGATGACGAGATATGCGGTGGCAGTGGTAGTGACAATCTCGGCGGCGGTGATGGCGTCGATTTTGTTTGGGGAGATGACGGCTTGACTTCCTATTCGGCGGCAGCGGCGCCGACACGCTGGTTGGCGGGGGAGATGCTGACGAGATCTTCGGAGAAATCGGTCAGGATACAATCTGGGGTGGCGATGGGATTGACCTGATCGTAGGGGGTGACGATCGCGACACCATGTATGGTGACGACGGAAACGACTTTATCCTCGGTGAATTGGGAAATGACGTTGGTTATGGAGGCGATGGAAACGATGAGTTCCATGAAGACAGTACCAACCAGCAAGTGGTTCAAGGCGGCAACGACGACTACTTTGGCGAAGGAGGAAATGACAAGATTTGGGGTGGCGACGACAACGATCGCCTCTACGGCGGGCCGGGCAGCGATCTCATCGACG
>CAZZBH010000036.1:0-31046 GCA_964652605.1 uncultured Planctomycetaceae bacterium | reverse complement strand
GATGACCGAATTGATGCTACGCCGCCTCGCATAAGGTTTCCGGACAGGCACTTAGAGGAGGTTCGTCCAACGAGACTTCGCGCCACCAATACATGATCATCAGGTGAATAGCGAGTTGCGTGTTTGCCTCTTGGTGAATCGGGTCCTTGTCCGTCTCGTCCGTCCTGAGGCGTTGAGTTTCCTTAACGAATTGTCCACGCAAAACGACATTTGCAGTCATGTTCGCCCGGTAGTACCTGATGAACGAAGTCCATACTGCCGTTCGCCGCATCGGCGGCATGTCATCGTCCGGAAACAGTTTCGGCAGGTTTGCGTCGACCCAATCCCGACCGAGCAGAATGAGGCGTGTCAAGTTTGTGCCATAGACCGACCAGACCGCCGGATGGTGCTCATGTTCTTGGCTCAGGTGCCGATCAAGCACCTCTACCAAACCGGGAATCTCGCCCATCACCGACGCTTGCTGTCCTCTACGTTCGCGCGCGCTCTCGTCAGGATAAGCGTTGCAGACCCACCAGATGCCGAAGTCAATGGCCGCTTGCAACGCTTCAGACCGAACGCTGTTGATTGCCATGTTCGCAAAGTCCGGCGTTTCGCCCCGTTTGACCCATTTTTCAGGCATCGGATCAGGGTCGTTCAATAGTTCTCGCACCAACTGCCAAACAGTATCGCGGTACTCTTTCGGCAATCCCGTGTTGTCATCGCCAATGCGCAGGCTCTGTTTAACGACGGTCAAAATGGCCATCCGGCACCAAGCCATGCTCGTTGCGAAGTCGCTATCTGGGAACTCTGCTGCTTTGGGACTCTTCCTTCCCGGTCCCCATTCACTGAGCCTCTGGAAGAAGGGAATCAGGACCTTTAACTCATGCGCTTTGAGGTTGGCATCCCGTAGTCCCGAAACGACAGCTGCACACCATGTTGGGTCTCCCATTGCAAGAAGGTCGTCGAGGTGTTGCAGGTACTCGCCGCGTCGAGTCTTCACGTCATCGGAAACGTTGCGCGCCAAGTCAGGTGCCCAATGAGTCGTGCTTCGGATGCCCTGTTCCGGCTTCCAATCCCTGAGAAAGGTCAGCACCTCCGGCACGGTCATTTCTGCAATGTCTTGCTGTTGCTTCGGACCACCAACTGAGTATGCACCCTTCGGCATGCGTTCCAATGCCTCGGCTTCCTGCCCCGTCTTACGCTTCGTCCATTGCTCGTACTTTTCCGCCAAAGGCTTCGGCAGAATATCGCGGATTCGCCACAACGCGCGAATGCCCCTGTATGCCTTGTAATCTTCAATGTCATCAGCGTTTGCGTCGCGTCCTTCCTGTTCCTTGAATCGACCTTTCCATCCTTCCAAGTTGGGAAAGCGTTCGACCCAATCGAGGCGCTTCATCTTCTCGTCATCACTCAACACCATGAACGCCTTGCGAAGCAGATCAAAGTACTCTGGCAGCCCATACCACCGATCGCCCCACTGCTTGGCATCAAGCACTGCAAGCAACGCCGGGTCGCCGGGATCCATTCGGGATGCCGCGACATACATGGCGACTCTCCAGTGAACCTGCCAGTCCCGCTCGAGCAAGTACTGGATGACGTCGGAGTTAGTGGCTTCGTGCTCTGCGAGATACAGCGCCGCATCGCGCAAGGGTGTCACCAAGCTTTGATGAGCTTCGCCGCGATAGTTTCGTTCCGAGTCGCCAATAGCCGGACGCCAGATATAGCTGTGGTCGTCCTGAGGCTCCTTCTCGTAACCGTCGTGTCGGATGGCGTACTCGAGTAGCTCGCTAAACATTTGTACAATGCGAATCCCGAAACGTGGCGTTAGCTCCTCAACTACTGTCTTCGCTATCTCCTCGTATTCGTACCGGCCAATCTTCATGACGGTCATTTTGCGCTCACCCTTACGCTTGACTCCAAGGGCTTGCTCAATTGACGGGCGCGTATCCGGTTCGGACCTCAACCCAAGGATTGCCTTGGCCAGATCAAGCGCTGCGTCAATCTCGCCCTCCTTGGCGAGGTACTCGACCATCTTGCGGCAACTCAAAGGAAGCCACAGGTAGACGTTCTCGGCTTTGGCGATACGACGCGCCTCTCGCGTACTCCACTTCACCGCCAGCGCAGGCGGAAGGCTCAGGGCGACGTCCATGAGGTGGCCGCTGACCCAGTCATTATCCGTCTCTTCAAGCGAATCAAGAACATCAGCAACTGCCTCCGGATCCACTTTGGCTAAGCTTTGCAACGCGAGAACCGGTAGCCATGCAGGGAGACTCACTCGATCACCATCACGAACAGCCGCGGGAATGGCTCGGAGATAACCTGCTTCCTTCAGCAACGGCAGCCAGGCGGGATTGGAGACGTTACGAAAAAACCGCTGAAACGTAACGTCGTCGTGTGGTGCATGCTGTTGTAAAAACGCGACATCGGCCTTCGTGGGATTGTCTTTACGGAGCAATTCGTCAACCCTCGACTGATATTTCAGGTAGTGCGCCTCGAAGGCCTCAAGGACGCCGTCAAGAACGAGCTCGAAGTCGGTGAATAGCGACTCGAGCTCGGCGCGTGGAAACTTTGGACCCTTGAGATTGTTGCGGTGAGCCCAGTTAGGAAGGCGCCTGCTCTCATCATTCGCGAATCGCATCCAAGCTGCGTGAAGTGGTGAATCTGCCGCGACGTTGAGGTGGGCGAGCACGCGTTCAATCGCCGCCTTGTGTCCTTCGTTGTTGTTCCCCCTTTGGCCCGGTTGGGGATCAAGCACTGCCCGGAGGGCGCTCTCGGTTTCACGGAACAAGTGGCCAATGAGATGTGGCAGGGTATTTAGCCGCTGAGCACACTGGTCGCCGTACATAAGGTGAAATGCGTCCTCGTAGGCGCTCGCAGGCCCCGGCCCAACAAGTCGAAGCCTACGGCGGATACGAGTCCTAAGTTCATCGTCAAACGGGTTCTTGGGTACAGTTGTCAGCATGACGCCTCCCACGACACATTTCGTCGCAACTTGGCAACGATAAGCGGTTGCAACCGCCGCACATTCGACAACAGGCTGGCATACACGGGGTGCGTATCGTGAGGCCAGACGCTGTGCATTATAGGACCACCTGCGACAAACTACGCGCATCGCTTGCCGCTCGACGACAATTGCCATCTACCCCACAAACACCTGCTCGCGGTGCCATTGGAGGGCTCGGGGGTCGGGGTGGTAGCGGGTTGGTGGGGTTAGGGGTTGGTTTTTGATTCTTAGCAGGGCTTCGGTGTGGGCTGGCGTGGGGTTTTCTACCTGCAGCCGGGTCGACACCAGCACTCGCAGGTTTTCGTCCATTGCAATCAGGCCGGTGTCGAAGGCTCGGTCGTGCAGCGCGCACAGGCACAGGCCGTTGGTGGGGTCGGCTCGGCGTTGCTCGTTGGTGCTCCAGGGGATGATGTGGCTGGCGGTCAGCATTTGCTCGGGCCTTATGCCGCATACGGCGCAGGCGCGGGCGTAGCTTGTCAGTACCGTTCGGCGGAAGAAGCCTTGCACGAGGCGGATTTTGGCGGCGCCTTGGGCTTCGGTGGGGCGTGGTGCGGACGGGCCGTCCGCGCTCCCAGCCTGCTCCCAGGCGAGTTCGCTTTCTATGGCGGCGCGGGTCCAATCGTCAGTTACCTCTTGCCAGAACTTCTCCAGCGCCGGGCCCGTGCTGCCGAGCCCTTTAATGCCGCGCTTTTGGTGCATCGGGTCGAGGCTGGCGAAGTTGCTCAGGCGCATGGCAACCGCCGAGGGCGTGCGGGCGATGGCTTCAGCTACGCGCTTCACTTGTGGGTTGCCTCGGTGGTATTGGCCGAACGGCAGCCGGCAGTACAGGCTGAAGGCGATCAACAGTTCATCGCGGGTCCATGGTCGTTGGGCCATTGGGGCCTTTTACAACGGACTCTGCGACATTGGCGAGACGCCAATGCTACTCCACGGGCGAGGGCGCCCGTGCCACGTTGCTGCGGCATGCTACTTCCACTCGATCTTGGCGCGGTCGGTGGCGTACCACTCCTTTAGCCCGGTGTCGGTCCATTGCTCGGCTAGCTCGTCGGCTCTTTGGATCGCGCGGTCGTACGCCTCGCGGTGCTCCAGCAGGCGGCTGCTGTTGGCTATGGTCAGATTCAAAAACGCCTCGTCCACAACCTCTTCCCCGTTGCGGGCGATTACGTCCAGGCCGCGCGCGGAGTGCTCCAGCGCCTTTTCCGGCTGGCCCAGCGCATTGTGCACGCACGCGAGCAGATACTCGGCGCGCTCCTCGTTTTCCCAGTTGCCGCAGCGCAGCCAGAACTCGCGGGCGTTTTCGGCGGCTTCGAGCATCATTGCGTCTTCGGCGGCTGTGCGGTGCTCGTTGGCCATGAACTCGCCGGCGAGGTTGTTGCTGGTGACGGCGATCGCGCGGTCGCAGGCGAGTTTGTCGCCGCGCTCGCGCGCGAGTTGCACAGCCGCCTTGTAAAGCCCTGCGGCCTCGGCGAGGCGCTTGGCGTCCACCAGTGCCGACGCGATCAGCACCCGCGTGCGCACCATCATCGAGACGGGCTCGGCGTCGGTGAGACGCACCGAGCGCGCCTCGCTGGCAAGCGCGCCTGCCACATCGCCGGCCATGAACTGGGCGACCGCCAGGTTGCCCAGCGCCGGCGCGAGCGCAGCGGATTCCTCCAGCGGCGCGATCACGCGCTCAGCCAGTGCCGCGCCGCGCTTCCAGTCGCCGGCGTGCGCGCCCGCGGTGTGCGTCGCGAGCATGATGAGTTGCACGGCTTTGTCGGGTGTATCGGCCAGCGCGGCGTGCTCTTCCAACTCTTGCAGCACCACGTCGGCTTGAGAATCATGCCGCGCCCAGCCACTGTTGATCAGCTCATTGAATTCCATCAGCTACCCCGGCGTGATTTTGCGCGCATCGCCACAGGAATGCCAGCGTAGAATCATTCGACAGGACCTTGAGCTGCCAAGGCGCCAGTATCGCCAAGGACACGATACATCGGGCCGCTAGAGTTTTTGCAGGCGGGCGAACTCCAGTGCGAGGCTTTTTTCGCCCCAGCCCTGGAAGAACACTTTTACGCGGCCGCCTCCGCCTATCTCAACGACCTTGCCTACGCCGAACACGCCGTGCCGCACCCGGTCGCCGCTTTGCAGGTTTGCGGGGTCTGTGGGGTCGGCTATGGGCGGCGGCTTGGTGGCGCCGCCCAGGTGGTCGGCTGGCCCGTCTTCGATTTCGGGCGCGTCGCTGAAGTCGAACGGGTTATCGTTGTCGTCTTCGCGGGTGACCGGTTTGACGCCCTTGCCGGTGAACCATGCGGCGAAGTCTTCTACCCCGGCGCCGGCGAACGCCGTCTGGTCGTCGGTGACTGTCAGGTCGCTCGGGATCTCGGTCAGGAAGCGGCTTGGCGCGTTGCGTTGCGAACGCCCGAAGGCTTCGCGGTGGCGGGCGTAGCTTAGCGTCAGGTGCCTTCGCGCGCGCGTGATGCCGACGTAGCACAGCCGCCTTTCTTCCTCTATATCGCCGTCGCCCTGGATGCTTCTTGCGTGCGGCAGGACACCGTCTTCCATGCCGGACAGAAACACAGCCGGAAACTCAAGCCCTTTGGCGCTATGCAGGGTCATCAGCTTCACTGCGTCGCCCTGCAGGTTCAGATTGTCGGTGTCGCTTACCAGCGCGATCTGTTCAAGCCAGCTTGAAAGGTCGAGCTCGGGGTTCTCTTCCTCTTTGGTGCGGGCGTCGGACAGCAGTTCGTTGACGTTTTCCAGTCGATCTGCGGCGCGCGGGTCGATGTCGGTTTCGAGCATGCGCTTGTAACCGCTGTCGTCGAGCACGGTCTTGATCACGTCCTCGATCGGGTACAACTCGCCGGCGCGGATGCGGGTGTACATCGCGCTGAAATCTGCCAGCGCGGCCAGCGCCTTTTTTGGTGCGCGTTGCACGCCGAATGCCCTGGGGTCAGCCGCCACGTCAAGCAGCGACGCGCCGTGTTTGAGTGCCGCTTCGTGCAACTTGCTGATGGTGCCGTCGCCGACACCGCGGGACGGCCGTGTCAGTGCGCGGGCGAACGCCACGGGGTCGCGCGGGTTGACGATCAGCCGCAGGTAGGCCAGCACGTCCTTGATTTCCTGGCGCTGATAGAAGCTGACCGCGCCCACAAGCTGGTACGGAATCGTGCGCTCGCGCAGGCCTTGCTCAAGCGCGCGTGACTGCGCGTTGGTGCGGTAGAACACGGCGACGTCGCCGTATCCCAGATCGCCTTCGGCACGCAGCTTTTCGACACACGCGGCGATGGCGCGCGCCTCGTGCGTTTCGGTCTGGCACTTAAGCAGCTTGATCGGCGCGCCGGCCTCGTTGTCGGTGCTCAGGCGCTTGTCTTTGCGGCTTGCGTTGTGGCGCACCAGCGCGTCTGCTGCGCTGACAATGGTCTGCGTGCTGCGGTAGTTCTGGCCGAGCATGACGACGCGCGCGTTGGGAAAGTCGCGCTCAAAGTTCAGGATGTTTCGGATGTCGGCACCGCGCCAACTGTAGATGCTCTGGTCCGGGTCGCCGGTCACGCACAGGTTCTCGTGCTGCTCGGCCAGCAGCCGCGCAAGCCGGTACTGGATTGTGTTGGTATCCTGGTATTCGTCGATCAGCAAGTGACTGAAGCGGTCCCGGTACTTGCCCAGCACGTCGGGGTGCTTGAGGAACAGCTCCAGCGGCTTGGTCAGCAGGTCGTCGAAATCCATGGCGTTGGACTCAGCCAGCGCGTCCTGGTAGCGCGAGAAGATCTCTGCCACGGCTTTGCTTTGCGGGTCGTATGCACCGCCATGGAATGCCGCGGGCGTGATGGCGCGGTTCTTGGCGTCGCTGATCGTATAGCCTGCGGTACTGGCGGTAACGACGGCGCTGTCGATCTTGAGCTCTTTCATGATTCGGCGGATCAGCGAGTCGCGGTCGTCGGTGTCGTAGATGCTGAAGTCACGCGAGTAGCCAAGCGCCTCGGCTTCGCGACGCATCAGCCATGCCCCGAAGCTGTGGAAGGTGCTGATCTGCAGGTCTTTGGTGGGGTGAAAGCGCTCCACGCGGTGGCGCATTTCGGCGGCAGCTTTGTTGGTGAAGGTCATGGCCAGCACGCGCCATGGCGCCACGCCGTGCGAGAGCATCCAGGCGATGCGGGTCGTGATCACGCGCGTCTTGCCGGAGCCCGGCCCCGCGACCACCAGCAAGGGGCCGTCGATGGTGGTTACCGCTTCACGCTGCTGGGGATTAAGGTCGGCAAGCAGATCCATGTCCGGATCATAGCACGAACGTGCACAGCGTCTCGGGCGCGGAAAAGTCAGGGCAATAGCCGCGGGTTAGGGTAACCAAAGCGGCATCTGGATCGTATACTGGGTGTGCCCCGGGCGGCCCGGAGGAGACATTGATGCGCACACTGGTATGTGTTGTCGCCCTGTTCGCGGCGCTGCTCACCCCTGCTTTTCATTCGGTGGCCCAGGACTCGCCGGAGTTCGGCAATCCTCGGGGCGGCACCGCCACGGAAGACCTGGGCGATCCTGCGCCTTCCGCGGATGATCTGCGTGTGAAGCAGTCCGTTGAGAAGGGCCTGCGGTTCCTGGCGAGCATCCAGAATCACGACGGCAGTTGGTCCAACGACGTCGGCAACAAGCTGGGGCATTCTTACCAGCGCAACGTCGGCGGCCTTGGCAAGCCGCACGTGGGCGTCACCGCCATCGCCTGCATGGCGTTCATGGCCGCCGGCCACACGCCTGACCGCGGCGAGTACAGCCGCAACGTAGGCGCGGGCCTGGCTTTCATCCTGGCAAGCGTCGATCGCGACAAGGGATGGATCAGCAAGCACGACACACGTATGTATAGCCACGCGTTCTGCACCATGTTCCTGGCAGAAGTTTACGGCCAGACGCGCGACCCTGTGGTGCTTTCGCACCTGCGGAATGCCGTCAAGTTCATCGTCGATAACCAGAACGAGCAAGGCGCCTGGCGCTACGTACCGCACCAGATTGACAGCGACATGTCGATCTGCGTCTGCCAGCTACAGGCCCTGCGCGCGGCCAGCAACGTGGGCGTGCTGGTGCCGAAGAAAGCGATCGAAGCTGCCAAGGATTACGTGCGCAAAAGCTACGTGCCCGGCGCCTCGCGCAGCTACGGCGGCAGCTTCAAGTACCAGCTTGACTGGGACGATCGCAGCACCTTCGCACTGACCGCAGCGGGCGTCGTAGCGTTGCAGAGCATGGGCGAGTACGACAGCCACACCTTCGAACACGAATTCAGCAATGGCGCCACCCGCCGCGTCACGCTTGACCTTGTGAGCAGCGTCAACTTCATGATGCGCGAGCGCCGCGACACAGAATACGTCGCTGTGCGGCCCGGATGGCAGGGGTGCGACTACGGCTTCTGGTACGGGCACTACTACGCCGCACAGGCGATGTACCAGTACCAGTTTGTCAACCAGCGCGCGCTCAATGAATGGGTACGCTGGAACCGGTTGAACCGCACCAACTTCCTCAAGATGCAGCACGAAAATGGCGCCTGGACCGACGAAATCGGCGGCTGGGACAAGAACAAGAACGCCTACGCCACCGCCATGGCGTGCCTCGTGTTGAGCATCCCGCGCGGCTACCTGCCCATTTTCCAGAATTGACAGGAAGCCCCGAGTGCAAGCTCGGGGCCTTGCGCCAACCTGCCCCGAACTTACGTTCGGGGCTCTCTGCGTTGGGAGGCAGCGTTGAGCAAGTTCCGCATAGGCATTGCAGGCGCAACCGGCTACATCGGCTCGGAGATCATGCGCATCTGCAGCACCCACCCGAACCTCGAGATCGCATGGGTGACCAGCGAGTCGCGCGTCGGCCGCAAGGTGTGGGAGGAGTTCCCCAACCTGCTTGGCTACGTGCGCGATGAGTTTCGTCAGTTCGAGCCTGAGCTGCTGGGCGAAGTCGATGCCGCATTCATGTGCCTGCCCCACGGCGGTGCCATGGAGACCATCAAGACCGCCGTTGATCGGTTCCCCAGGACGCGGCTTGTCGATCTTTCAGGCGACTTTCGCTCGCCCGCGCTCGACAAATGGGAGCAGTACTACAAGTCACGCCACACCGCGCGCGAGTACCAGGCGCGCTTCGTCTATGGCGCGACCGAGTTCAATCGCGAGCAGATCCGCGGCGCGCAGTACGTCTCCAACCCCGGGTGCTTCGCCACGAGCATCAACCTGCTGCTTGCGCCTTTTGCCAAGCACGGCGAGCTGGTTGGCGACGTGTGCGTCGCGGGCATCACCGGCAGCTCCGGCGCCGGCAACAAGCCGCTGCAAACCACTCACCACCCCGAGCGCGGCCAGAACGTGCGCGCGTACAAAGTGCTTGAGCACCAGCACCTGGTGGAAGTCGTGCCGTTTCTTGAGGGGATGCACAAGGACAACGACTTTGACCTGTTGTTTGTGCCGCAGTCGGGCCCATGGGTGCGCGGCATTTTCAGCACAGCGTTCATCCCGCTGAACAACCAGAAGAGCCTCGCGACTGTGAATGAGATCGTGCGCAGTGCATACGAAGGCGAGACCTTCGTCCACATTGTCGAAGGCACACCCGAGATGCGGCTGGTGCAGAACACCAACATGGCACATTTAACATACCGCGCGCAGGGCGACATGCTCGTAGGCATGTGCGCGATCGACAACCTCGTAAAGGGCGGAGCCGGACAAGCCGTCCAGAATCTAAATCTGATGCTGGGCCTCGAAGAATCCACCGGCCTCAGACACCCCGCCGGATACGTTTAGAAAACAGCCCGCGGCCATTCGGCCAACGGGCTGTCGGTTTTGAGCCTTCCCGGGCGGTTCACGCGGCGGTTGAACCGGGCCCGCCCGAGCCGCGTGAACGCAGCCAGATTCCGCCGCTCAAACCCAACGCGGCAATGGCAACGATCAGGGTCACCACCAGCATCGTGTTTCCACCGCTGCCTGGGGCTGCCACCTCGGCCGCAGGTGCGGCGACGACTCGTACAATTCCTTTCATGTAGGGGTGCGGCACGCAGACGTATTCATACTCGCCGACCTCATTGAACGTGTAACTCCAGGATTCGCCGTGCCCGAGCATCGGCGAGTTAAGCTGCGTCGGGCCGCTGACGGAAACCACGTTGTGAATCCCTGAAAATTCGCCCGCCAGGTAAGTGAAGGCATCCTCATTCGTCCAGGTCACGGTGGTGCCGGCAGCCACCTCAATCACCTTGGGGGAGAACGAATTGCCGCGGATGTCCACGAATACCGGATGTGCAGGATCCGTGAAGCGCACGGGGCGCTGCAGGTCGAGCGTGCCCGGACCGAACAACGAGATCACGCGGGTGGCCTTACTTGCGTACTCGTTCATCTCCTGCTCACTGAAAGACGGCCCGTCTGCCAGTACCGGGGGTTTTTCACTCGGCGCGTCTTTGCTGGCCACAATCAGTCCGATCGCGCCGCGACTGGTGGATCCGACGGCGTGAGACAGCATCGTGTACGCGCCCTCATCGGGCGGAATCCTGAACTCGATCACAAAGGTATCGCTGGGCCCGGCGGTGACAGTCTGGCCGCCCGGCAGCACCGCGTCCGGGTTGCCTTGCCAGTATGCGTAATCCCAGAGAATGCCGACGATGTGGAAGGTGGAAAGCAGGTTCGGCCCAGCATTCATGAAATACATCCTCACATAGTCGCCGGGCCTGGCGACGATCGGTTCTTCGACGTAGCGAAACAGCCTGCCGTTGAACATGGCATACGGATCATTGCTTTGCACGGCATCTGAGCCGCTGCGATACAACTCGTGCTGGGTAAGGTAGATTTCCAGATCCGGTTTGTGCCCCAGCTCTTCTTCCAGCTTGTACTTCTTTTCGGCAGGCTCAACGACCATCATGCCGTACTGGCCGGCCATCACGTGCATAGGAATCGCATGACCGCCCGGCGCGCAGTGGTAAAGGAACACACCGGGCTGCGTAGCGCGGAACTTCAGGCTCTTGGTCTCGCCCGCGGAGATCTTGCCGAGATACGCCGAAGTCTGCGTGTATGCCGCGTGCAGCGATGCACCGTGCGGGAACTGGCCCTTGTTGTGCACCACAAACTCGACAACGTCGCCCTGTTTCACGCGCACGGTTGGCCCGGGAATCTTTCCGTCAATCAGAAAGCCCTCATACACCACCCCGTTGCCGATGTAGGTCTTGCCCTCTGACAGCGTGATTTCTACGCGCTTGTCCGCCTTGACACCCTGGTCAACATAACTGGTCGGCGGGACTGACAGCTTCTCATCGCGTTGCAGAATTCGCTGCAGATCAAACGGGCCCTCACGAAACGTCGCAGGCGCGGCATTATCCTGTGCGGCACTCAGCGCGCGAATTGCTTCAAGCCGGGGCGAAAACAGCATCTCCTCGCTGCGCTGCTGCAGGCCGGAGATGCCCCGCAAGGGCAGCCCACGCTGTTTTTTAGCCGCGGCCAGAACCTCGCGCTCGAACAGCGATTCCGGCTGTTCGCTTTCCGCGATGCGGTTCACAATTCTCAGGTTGCACGCATCGCACGCCATCAGCGCGTTTGCGGCAGGCCACGCCAGCGCGATTGCGACAAGCAACAACAGAAGGCCCCGGCTGACTGTTCGCCTCATCATCCTGTTCATGGCAGCTCTCTCCGTAGATCTGTCTGTCCGCTTGAACGACTCCCCTACTGTCGCCAGTCAATCCTAACTGATTTATAATCGGACTTCAAGGTCTTTTTACCTTTTGTAGCCGCGCCCCTGCGCCCGGCAGAAATTCAGGCCGCCCGACTCCGTCAGTTCGTTCGGCCGGTGGACAAGCCGACTGCCGCATGCCCTGACGCAGCACCACCAGCCCCCGCCGCAATTGGCTTGAGCGCTCGGCGGGAGGCGACATGGCCTCTCCGGCGGGGGCAGATGAATGGCTACGATTGATCCGTGGGGACGTTAAGGGTGGAGGCCTGATACAGGGGGGCAGGCCGGCAACTCACCTCACGCCGGGTCGGGCATCCTGGGGACTGCGCTTAGTTTGTGGTGGTTGCGATTCCCAGCATTTCCACTGCCAGCCGGTCGGTGCCCTGGATGACTGCCGGGTTGCCGGTTGATGCCAGCACTACAATTGCGCACTTCTTCTCCGGCGCGAGCATCAGCATCGCGCTGTACGCGAACGTGGCCCCGTTGTGCCACACGATCTGCCCCAGCCTGGGATGCATGGCGCCGAACCAGCCTATTCCTACGCGGCTGTTCTCGGGGATGGATTGCGATTCAACCACCGACTTTGTCGCCAAAGGCCCGTCCTCAGTCGGCGACAACTGATACGCCGCGAACTTCGCCAGATCACCCAGTGTCGAGTACAGGCCGCCCGCCGGCTCAATCGCACCCAGCACCCAGTAATTCTTCGGCGGCGACCATGTCGTGCCCGAGCGCACGTGCCCCGGCCACACCCGCTCGGCCCCATAGGCGTCGCGATCCCATGCCGTGTCCGCCATTCCCAGTGGTGTCAACAGACGCTCCTGCATGAACGTGCGGTAGTCGCTGCCGCTTGCGCGCGAAACAACCACGCCCGCCAGCGCCACGCCGACGTTCGAGTATTCAAGTCGCGTGCCTGGCTCAAACCGCAGTCGGCACTTGCCGATGCTGGCGATCAACTCGGCCTCGGTGATGGCCTTGCCTGTAGTCCAGTCCAGCGTGCCGTCGCCGACAGTCGGCAGCCCCGACGAGTGCGCCACCAGATGCCGCACCAGAATCGGTTTGTCGCCCGAACCCGGAAAGATCTCAGGCAATCCGGCGACGTGCTTTGCAACCGGGTCGTCCAGGCTCAGTTTGCCCTCGTCGCGCAGGATCAGAATGGCCTGGCTGGTCAGTACCTTGGTAATCGAGCCCAGTCGGAATACGGTTTGCGCGTTCGGCACGTCCGCGCTGCCGTGGTTGTAGCCGTAGCTCCAGTCCAGCTTGCCGTCGCGCACCACACCGCACACCATGCCCGGCAGCTCGTGCTTTTCGCCGAAGGCTTGCGCCAACTCGCGCAACTGCTCGGCGAGCGGTTTGGCTTCCGGCTTGGCAATTTCGACCGGTGCGGGTTCCGCGGGTTCGGGCTCTGCTTCAGCCGGTGGCGTTGTGGTGTCCGCGCGTTCTGCGATATCGGGTTCGGGTTGTGGCTCGTCGCCGTTCTTGCGGGTCAAAGTGCAGGCACAGATGAGCAGCGAGAGGCTGAGAATTGCAAGAAATCGAGTCGTCATACATGGCTCCGCTATTCGTCGATAAACACTTCGTACTCACGCCTGACTGCTGCCGTGCCGTCCCTTCGATCGTCGCGAGCGTAGCTGTCTTTGCCGCCGCTGTCGATGAACACGCCGAAGTTGCGCGCAAGCCGGCCGCCGCCGTAGGTTGTGCCCCCGGCATGCCCGATCGCACGGTTGCCTGCGCGGTACACGTCGTTGCCGCCCGCGTCCCAGAAGATGGCGACCGCGTTCTGGCTGGCGCCGCCCAACGCCAAGCCGTCGCAGCGGTAGGTATCATCGCCCGAGCCGTCGTAGAAGTAGCAGGTCGCAATGTCCCATGCGCCGGCCATGCTGGCGGCTGCCTTGCCGATATAGGTGTCGCGGCCCGCGTCGTCCATGAACAATCCGACCGCGCAATGCGCAGCCGCCGCGAGCCCGTAGCGCGACGAGTGGTAGATGTCGTCGCCCGCCATGTCGCGCACCGCGCCGACGCCGAGGTAGTACCCGCAACCCAGGCCGAACTCGCCCGCGTCGTAAACATCGTTGCCCGCAACATCGACCACCAGCCCGATGCCGCCGGAAGCCAGCCCGCGCCACCCGAACCCGCACCCGATGCCCATGCCCAGGTACTCGCCCTCTGTGCCGTAGGAACTGGGAATCACGCCTCCGCAGCGGTACGTGTCGTCGCCAGCGTGATCAAAAACGAAACCAACGCCGCCCGGGTGGCCAACGCCAATGCTGTAGGAATGCGCGTCATAGATGTCGCGGCCCGCCAAATCGATCACGCCGGCCAGACCGTAAGCTGCGCACCCGTGGCAGTTGGACTTGCCGACGTAGTGGTCGTTGCCCGCGCCATCGAGCAGCAGTCCCAACCCCCCAAACGCGGTCCCCACCGACCAATCCATGCCGTGGTAAGTATCGTCGCCCTGCCAGTCGAAGAGAATTGCTGTGCCCAGCACTCCTGCGGCGATCCCCCACTGGCTGGTGGTGCGGTAAACGTCGTTTCCGGCATGGTCCACGACGATGCTCATGGCGTGGCCGAATCGCGTGGTTGCGCAATCGATGTACTCATCGTCGCCGCCTACGTCGATGATTACCGCCGGCGCCTTGGGCCCGCCCCGCCAGACGTTGCGACCGGGACCGCCAATGGCAACCAATCCGTAAGGGCTGGCAAAGAAAACCGCTTCGCCCTCCACAATTTCAGCGATCGCGACACCTTCCGGAAGCTCGACTCTGGCTGGGTCGTCCTTGGCCCTGTCGTAGCGGATGCCGGCGGTGGCTTCCAGCAGGTAGGTCCACGCCGCAAGCGCCTTGCCTGCATCTGGTTGCAACTCGCGCATCAGGTGCACCGTTTCTATATTCTCTTCGAACCCTTTCTCGCCGCGCCAAGCCACTCTGAATGTGCTGACGCGCTGCAGCAGGTCCTTGAACTCGCTTGTCTGCCGGCGTTCGCCATACAGGTCGAACGGGGCAAGAATGCGGCCCCACAACTCCCTGGTTACTTTGCGTGCCTGATCCCTTTCCTCCGGGTAGGCATCACCGGAGACTTCGGGACGGTCGAAGCCGACGGGTGTACGGTCCAGAAGATGATGCAGAGAGTCCAGGTAGAAACTCTTGTCTGCATACATCGGACGTGTGACGGCTTGAATCCATTGATGTGCGGCAAGTGGGTCAGTCAGCAGCAGCTCGCTGGCAGTCGTTGATTCGTAGCTCTCCCACATCCGGAGTTCACGCTCGTTTGCGGCGATCAAATGGTCCCAGGGCTCGTTAAGCTTGTGCTCCTGCAAGACTGACGAAAGTTTGTCGCGTAGAGGGCCGCCCTTTGTGACACTCTCCTGTTCACGCCAGTCGAAGGTTCGCTTGCGTTTGTCGAGGTGCTTGTAGATGTCGGCGTAGAGTTGTTTGCGGTCGCCGAGCTTGACGCTTGCGGTCTGCCGCCTGGCTTCGGATTCGTCTTTGGGTTTGCGTTCGAACTCGATCTCTACTGTTTCGCCCGGTTTGGTGGCGTAGAGCTTGCGGTAGAAGGTGTCGCGGCCTTTCAACTCGTCGCCGTTCCACACAAGCAGCCTGTCGCCCGGCTCAATCACCTGCCTGCCGTCGGCGTCGCGCGCTGCGCCCTGGGTGACGGTCAGGTCCTCCTTGATCGCGATGCCGATGATGCCGAAGTCGGCTGTGCGCGGCGGCTGGTACTCTGCCGGCTCCTGCGCGTTGACCATGAACGGCACCAGCAGCAGGCACAACAGGGCATGGCGCATCGTTTCTCCTAAGTGCGGCGATTGGCACAGCCGAGGCACAGGCTACAGCCACCCATCCCTGTGGCGCCAGCGCAAAGCACGCGGCCCGCGAGGAGTTCCAGCAAGCCGAAAAGTGATGGGCAGCAGGCTCAGCCACCTACAACGGCGCGACAGCGCAGGGCAATGGTGGCAGCGGTCAGCGCCGCCAGCCAGGCGAGCCACAGCACAGCCGTTGGTGTCCCTCGCCCGCTCCTGCCCGGTGCGGCTTGGCGGGAGATGCGGTGGTGTGATTGCAAGTGGCTCTTCACACCCGTTGACGAAAATCAGTACTGGCAAGATCCGGCAACGATTGCGTTGTTCTCCGATCATGCAGTGCACCCTCGGCAATCGCCGTGCGCTCAACCGTCATGGGCTTGGAAGCCCTGGGCGCGGGCCCATGTCGCGAATGCGCTTGCATCTGCGATAACGCGTCTGCCATGCGCTGTCGCGGGGTCGGCCAGAGACGCGCCGTTGCGCCAGTGGATGCGGGTCCAGTTCATTTCCGCCATTACGCCGGGCGGCAGTGCCTGCAGAGACTTGTTGGCCTGGGCAAAGGCAGCGCGAGCGTCGGCTGTGCGGCCGACCAAGCGCAGCACCTGGGTGCGCAGGACCAGCATGCTGAAGTGAAGTGGCGGTTCACGCAGCACCGCCTTCGCGGTTGTCGCCTCGGCATTCCTAAGTTCCCGCAGCGCCTCAGTCTTGTTGCCCTCGAGCGCGGCCAAGTGAATCTGGGCGACGTGCTCCTCATCGTATGTGCCACCGCGGCGTGAAGCTCGAAACTGTTTCAGTACACCCCGGACAAGCACCGCGTCCAGGCACCATGTGGAAAGCAGCAGCACTCCTCGAAGGACCTTGATGCGACCCTGTGCGAACGCCACGCAGGTGGCAAGATCCGAAGCGCCCGTCAAGTAGAGAATCCAGTTCATGGAATGGCGAATGTTGTCTGCCAAGCCGGCCGGTGGGTTTGCCGATAGCTCGCGACTGAGCAGCGCCAGGCCTTGCGCTGGATGGCCTGTCTCTGCTGTGAGCCATCCCTTCAAGGCTCGCGCTACGCGATATCCGGGCCACGCCTCTGCGCCCGGCGGCGCCAGCGCGAGAGCGGCTTCAACAAATCGCAGGGACTCCGCGAAGCGGCCGGTACCGTCGAGAGCAATCACAAGCTGCACCACCGCCCCCAGCGTGTGCTCGTTCACCTCACCGGTTGAAGCAAACGTCGAAAGGAAGAACCGCTTGCGCGCCAACAACCCGTCCGCATAGCGGCCTACCAGAAACAAGTGCTCAGCGACCACCTCAAGCCGGCGCAACTCCAGATCAGGGTCTGGGCACACGCGGGCGAGCTGTTCTGCCGCTTCGCGCAGGTGGCGCGCGCGATCCACTTCGCTGCCGGCGATGGCTGCCTGCCAGTCGTCCAGCAAGCGCGAGTACACGGCGCGCGATTCAGCGGCGAGTTGCTCGCGCTGGCGCTCAAACGCGTTGATGGCGTCGTTCAGTTCGCTCAGGCTCTTTGCCTCAGTTTTGCCGGCGATTGCCCCCAACCGGAGCCTGCCGATGCGCGTCATGGCGTTGACAAGGTCCAGCAGGCCGTCGCTCATTTCGGCTTGCCCGGGCTCAACGTCTGCCGCCCATGCCGCGCCGCGGCCCAGAATCAGCCAAGCCGGGTTGACGCCGAATTCAGAACACAAAGAGGCAGTGAACGCCGCCGGTACGCGGATTCCGCGCAGGTAGCGGCTGACGTTGCTGGGCGTGGTGCCGGTGCGACGGGCGATCTCGGCCTGCGGGTAGCGGCGGGCGACTTCGGCAAGCCGCAGCCTTAGTTGCTCCTCGAGGTTGTTGCTTTCCTGCAAGGTCGCACCCCTCGGTGCATTTCTGCACGACAACGTTCTGCGCACAACATCACGGTACGTGCAGAACGGTTATGGTTCCTTTGGCCGCCCAGTCAAGCGCGCGATGGGCGGAAACCTCCCCGGGCCGGTGGGCCGTACACCCGCCGGCCACGGGGACCACGGAAACTTTGGCACGGAGGGCCAATTCATGAAACCAGCATCGATCCAACTCTTGTTTCTGGCGGCGTGCAGCTGCCTTGCCGGCGCGGCAGCTGCACAATCCGCCATGCAGTTGCAGGACGTACTCACTTCCGCCGTGATTGCACCCAACGGCTCACTCAACATCGGCGACCGCGCCGAGCAATCGTTCTTCCGAACCCTTCGAATCAACAATCCCGGATCATCAACCCTGACCGTGACGACCGCGCAGATCCAGACACCGAGTAACTGCACGCCGTTGATCACAAACGCAGGAACGTTTCCGCGCACGGTTGCTCCCGGCGCAACCAACGTCCTGGTCGGCCTGTCGGTAGACATTCAATCGCCAGGTGCATTCAGCTTTGACATGGTCTTTGAATCGGATGCCGCCTCAAACCCCATACAGACGATCTCCATAGTCGGAAACGGTCTGGCGGTGCCTGACATTCGTGTCCGCTGGAGCGGGGGGGCGGTAGGAAACGCCCAACAGATCGGCAGTAACTGGCTTCCGGGCGCCGACAACCCGATGCTCATTGAAATCGACAATTTCGGCATCCCTGGCTCGCCCAATCTGACGTTTGCGCCCAGCAACGCACTACAAGTGTCCAACACGACAAACTGCTCGGTGACGCTGCCGCCAAACCCCACTGCCAGTCTTGCCGTTAACCAGTCGATTGTGCTGACATTGGAGGTCAGCCCCGTCAGTGTCGGCGCGTTCGGCTTTCTGCTTTCGATCTTTACGAACGACCCTGACGAGAATCCCTGGTCCTGCCAGTTTAACGGTACTGGAACGAATGAACCGATCATTCGTGTCACCAGCAACGCAGCAGGCGGCGGCCCCATGGTGTCAGGGAACACCTACACCGGCACAACACTTAATGTCGGCCAGGCGTCCTCGCCGGGCGGCATCGTCCAGAATCTCGGAACGCAGCCGTTGATCCTTTCCACAGCGCCGCCCATCGTCTTCTCGTTGCTCGTCAACTGCACTGTCGTGCTGACCACAACCCCCGCAGGAACGATCGGTCCGGGCAGCCACAGCGTATGGATTGCATCGGTAACCGCACCGGCTGCCGGCGCATACAGCTTCACCATGCAGATTGACAGCAATGACTCAGTCACGCCGTCGTTCACCGCCACAATTCAGGGAACGGCCGTTGATCAGCCGGACATCGAGCTGCGAAGCCAGACCAACCTTGTCATCAGCCACAACGGAAACTTCTCACTGCCCAATGCCGCGCCCGCACTTCCCCAGTCCTACGTCTTTTCAGTACGCAACGGAGGCAGCGCCGATCTCAACCTGACCGGCACACCCACCGTGTTCCTGCTGAATCTGGTAAACTGCGCCGCCGCACTGACCGTCGCGCCGGCGGCAATCATCTCGCCTTCGGCAATGTCCCAGTTCACGATCGAGGTTACGCCTGCTGCTGCGGGACCGATTTCGTTGCGCATGGAGATTCCCAGCAATGACCCCACCACGCCGAACTACACCGTGTTCCTGAACGGCACAGCCACCAGCCAGCCGGTCATTGAACTTCGAAACGCGGATGGGACGGCCCTTCACGCCCACAACGGGTCGCACGCCGTGATCGGGGCAGAGTTCGGCATCACGCTTCCCGTTTCATATCGCATTTACAACACGGGGGTGGCCGGACTCAGTTTGAACGGAAGCCCGCAGGTGGCATTCTCGCAGGAGTTGAATTGCTCGGTATCGCTGGATACCGCTCCCGACCCGAATGTCGCGCCGGGGCAGTTCACGACCTTCGTGGTGCTGGTTACCGCGCAGGCAGTCGGATCATTCAGTTTTCAGATGGCAATTGACAGCAACGACGCGGCAACGCCCAGCTACTCCAGCACCGCAAACGGCACAGCCACAACCCCCAAGCCGGTGATTGAACTGCGCGATGGCGCCGGCGCCGTGGTACTTCCCCACAACGGCAGCCAGACACTGCCCGGCCCAATCGCGGCGACGGGGATCAGTGTGGACTACCGCGTTTACAACACCGGCAGCGCGGACTTGAGCCTGACGGGCTCACCGGTGGTCTCATTCACCAATGCGGTCAACTGCACGGCTTTACTGACCACGTCGCCCGCATCGACAGTTGCCCCGGGCGCGTTTACGTCTTTCACGATTCTCGTGGTTCCCGGTAGCGCCGGTGCATTCAGCATCGATGTCTCGGTGGAGAGCAACGATACCGCCACGCCAACCTACCTAGTCTCTGTAGGTGGCACCGCAACCGACACGCAGCCCGGCGGCGGCAAGAAAAAGGGCGGCGGAGATGATGATGGCGGCTGCACGGCAAACGGTGGCAGCTCGTGGGTGGCATTGCTTGCCCTGATCGGGGCGTTCGGCATCGCCATCCGCACGCGTCGCGTGTAGCAGCATCGCGGCGTGACACGGGGGCAGGCGATCGTGCCTGCCCCCGTGCTTTCAACAGGTGTTGCGGTGCGTGTTGCGCGCTATCATGCGGGCATGGCTGACACTGTTGAACGACGCAGCAAACCGAACTTCTTCGACATCGACTTCGAGAAGGCGCCCTTTATCGCCATATGGGAGATCACGCGCGCCTGCGACCTGCGCTGTGTGCACTGCCGCGCCGAGGCTATCCCCCAGCGCGACGCCGACGAGCTCACGCGCGAGCAGGGCTTCAAGCTGATCGAGGAGCTGCGCGCCTTCAGCGATACCGCCCCGCCGCTCTTCGTCATCACCGGCGGCGACCCGCTGAAATCTCCCTACGTCTATGACTACATCAAACACGCTGACCAGGTCGGCCTGCGCGTTGCCGTGACACCCAGCGCCACCGGCTTGCTTACCCGCGAAGCCATCCACCGCATGAAAGAAAACGGCTTGACGCGCATGGCCATCAGCCTTGACGGCTCAACCGCCGAGATCCATGACAACTTCCGCCGCCAGCCGGGCAGCTACGCCCACACCATTCGCGCGATCAAAGACGCGCTGGCGGAAGGCATCACCGTCCAGATTAACACCACCATCAGCCGCTGGAACGTTAACGACATCGACAACCTGTGCGCGCTGATGCAGAAGTTCGGCCTCACGCTGTGGGCGGCGTTCTTTCTCGTGCCCACAGGGCGCGGCGAAGAAACCGACGAGATCACGCCGCAGCAGTACGAGGAGGTGCTTCACAAGCTCTACGAAACCGCCCGCAAAGCCGACTTCGACCTCAAGACCACGGCCGCCCCGCACTACCGCCGCATCGTGCTGCAATCGCAACGCGAAGCCGGAAGCTCCGCCGACAGCGGCGCCTATCTGCGGCCGCGCGCCGGCGGTGGCAAGCCCGAGGATCGCAAACCGGCTGAGGGGCCGCCCGCATGGGTGCTGCGTCCCATGAAGCCGGGCGGCTGGACACGCGGCGACGCAATCGGCCGCGCGGGCCGCGGCGTGAACGACGGCAACGGGTTTATCTTCATTGATCATGTGGGCGAGGTGTACCCGAGCGGTTTTCTGCCGCTGAAGTGCGGCAACGTGAAGACGCAGTCGATCATCGACATCTATCGCAACAATCCCCACCTCAAGCGCATGCGGGACTTCAGCCAGCTTAAGGGCAAGTGCTGGGCCTGCGACTACCGCGACGTGTGCGGCGGCGCGCGCTCGCGCAGTTTTGCGGTAACCGGCGACTACCTGGCCAGCGAGCCCTTCTGCGCCTACGTGCCGCCCGCGCTGCGCCACGTACAGGAAGTTGACTGGCTCGCGCCCGACATGCTGATCAAGGATGTGAGAGAATACGTAAAGCCGGAAGACCTGCCCCAGTTTGAGTAGCCGTCTGCAACCGAAATTGACCTGGCTGGGCCGAGTCCTCGTTATCTGAACTCGGACGCAGGTGGTGCAGATCTCAGCACCAATTCCGTTGAAAATCCTTTGGGACGGCAGCGCGGCTGGGTACATTGCTACCGAAGGGTTGAACTGGGATGAGGGCGAATTGACCATCACGGCTTCCGAAATCGCACAGCCGGTTACCAACGCCATGCTCGGCGCACTGGCGCGCGTGACAATGCCATCCACCGAGCCGTACGCGCTGTTCGGGCGCGTGATCGACGTGGATGCGGGCAGCTTCACCATCGAAGACCCCAACGGCGACCTGTACGACGCGCTGAACGAGATCGAGGACGCCGTGCTGACCGTG
Organism: uncultured Planctomycetaceae bacterium; assembly: GCA_964652605.1. GTDB lineage: Bacteria > Planctomycetota > UBA8742 > UBA2392 > UBA2392 > JADJRK01. The sequence goes on along the minus strand of CAZZBH010000036.1, from coordinate 9,461 downwards.
TTCGACCACCACGACAAGAACATCGCCGCCAACGGCAGCATCCACACCGCGGGCGTGTGGGAGGACGAAAGCATCACTCCGCTGCCCAACACCGGCGTAACCGAGTTCACCAGCAGCACCAGCGCCTTTCCAAGCCACGCCACCGGCTGGTTTCTGCAGCCGGACGCCTCAGTGCCGGTGTTCTTCCCGATCATCAGCGCGACCAGCGGCACACTGACCGTAGCAGGCAACCTGAGCGGAGTGGCTGAAGCGGGCAATTACTACTTCATCATCCCGCCGGTAGGCATAGACAAGACCGACGGCACAGTAAGCATGGCCCCGGGCGAGCCCATGACCAGAAAGCTTGCCTTCGGCTACCAATACACCCCGCCGGTAGCGGGCATCTACCACCCAGGCAGCAACACGCTCGCGGAAGGCATATACGGATCCCAACCAGGCAACAACCTGTCAGGCCAATATTATTGCTGGAACCGCTACTACGACCCAACACAAGGCCGCTGGACAACCCCCGACCCCGTCATGGCTCGCTGGCGCAATAACTTGACCTACGTGACCGAAATGCCGACTGTCGCATCAGATCCCACGGGCCTCACAGACTTCCCGGGCAGGTCTGATTGGGAGTTAGCGAGGATATACGGACGGCATTACCAAAGCTGTAAGGATAAGTGCGAAGAAATCTACAGCGGCATTACCGGCTGGTGGTTCAGTGAAGAGAAAGAACAGTGTTTGAAGGCCTGCGACAAGTGGTATGACAAGGCGAAGGAGAGTATGGATAGCGCGATAAAGCGGGGGTGGACAAAGGAAAAGTGGCGTGCGTACGTCGCGTCACAGGGAGCAGCGAAGACTAATGATAATGCGCCATCCGGGGCAGCCGCAAAAGGTGGCAACCCGGCAAAATATGTTGAGCAACTCGAAGAATCCGATGAGTGCAAAGAATGCAGGGAGGCCTACGAGAGGATCCTCAAGGACTACATTGACAAGCAAAAGGGGGGACAATGCAACAGAAACAATTTGTTTGATGCCTACGTGGCACTAAGGGGAACACCCAGGTGGCTAGCAAATGGCGCTTCGGATGAGTGTCAAAAATGCTGCGCCAATATCTACGACCGGGGGCTCGCGCTCGTTACTGAAGCTGCCTGCGAACGCATGGGATACACTAAATGAGTAAGTTCAACCCTTATGTGCTCATCAGCGTCCCGGTCATTTGCCTGCTGCTTGCCTTGCTGAACGGGTCATGCACGAAGGATAGCGTATCCAGGTCAAAGTTGCAGAATTCAGTCCATCCAGCGAATGGTTTGGAAGCAGAAGACAGTGCCGCAACTGTTTTGACTGGCAGGACGAGCCACGAAACCTTTGAGGTAAAAACAATTGAGGATTTAGGTGATCTCCCCCAGACGGTGTCAAAGGTTTGGATCGAACTTAGCGTCTTGTTTGATTCAGAATGCGCCTCTAAACTTGTCGTTTGCCGTCAGTTGCAGGAGATTACTTTTAGCCGAGTCTCTGTTGATGATGAGGCGATGCAGGTACTGCGAGGACTTCCCCGTCTGGAAGCCATAGAGTTTATACTGTGTCCGATAAGCTGGGACACACTAATGCACTTGGCAACACATAGGAGTTTGACATGGATCACAATAACCGGCTGCGCGATGACAGTGCCGACGGATGCTGGCCAAGTAAATTTTCCCGTGTTGTACCACCTGGACCTGACAGGTAACGCCTGGGTGACAGACAATGTCGTAGCTAACATTCGCGCTCCGCAATGTCGGAGGCTGATTCTGTCGCGCTGCGATGTAGGTACCGCAGTTGATTTTCGGGCTCAGTTTGAGTGGCTCGAACATGTTGATCTTACGGGAACAAGGATTAATGATGACAGCGTGCGACAGTTGGCTCACCTTCGGCGGCTTAGGCGATTAGATCTATCTGATTGCAGATCGATTACTAGCAATGTGGTTAAGCTGTTGGCAGGGGCTGGTCAGCTCGAGGACCTTGGCATTGGAGGAAGCAAAGCGGGTTCGGAAGAGCTTGGAGCAAGCGACTGGCGATTTCCGCAGTTGAAGTCGCTCAGGATGACAAACTGTGGTTGGCTGGATGATACCGCATTGGCTCACATATCATCTCTTTCGGGGCTTGAGACGTTGGCAATTGGCGGCACGCGACTCGTAACCGATGCGGGGCTTCGTGCGCTAACTCAACTCGATCAGTTGAAGACGTTGACTCTATTGGAGATTTCCGAAATTACCCATATTGGGGTAACACTGATTTTCGAAATGGAGTCTCTGGAGGAGATTGGCATATTGGGCTGCTCTGGAGTGAGCAAAGATGAAGTGACATTGCTTAGACTGCGGTTTCCAGCGGTTGACGTCTTGCATAGTTGAGCTGTCAGCTAAACCACCTTCCGCCTGCTGCGCGAGTACGGCTTGGACACGCGCAACAACCGCACCACAGTTACGCTTGAGGACGACGGCTCCGGTGCCATCAGCACCGACAGCTACTCCCCCGATGCCGACACCAACGTCTATAATACCGTCAACGGGCAAAGCTACGGCTTCGACGCCATGGAGCAGATGACCCACGACCCCACCACCGGCTTGTACAAGGCATACGACTACCTGGGCCGGTTGATCGAGGAAGCCGACAACGACGCGTTCGAGAACCCGCTCAAGCGCTACCGCTACGACGTCCACAGCCGCATGCGCGTGGAGGAAACCAACGCCGACATCGGCACGTACGCCAACATCGACACGGTGTTCTACGGGTGCTTCCCCAACGATCCCGGCGCGTCAGGTAGCTGCGGCGGCGGCAATCCCGGCATCATCTACGCCCACGAGGAGCGCGCCGACGCGGGCGACACCTGGCAGCGCACCGTCGAGTACACACTGGGTGTGGGCATCACCGGGTCGATGTCCGGCAGCGCGAGCAATCCGTGGGTCGCAACCGGATTGCCGGGCGGGAGCGGCAACAACAAGGCTGTCGTGCTTGTGGAACTGATCAGCCACGGCTCGATCAACGTCCCGACCTACGTGTGGCAGTACCGCAGCGAGAACCAGCAAAGAAGCCTGCTAGGCACGACCAACGAGTTCGGTGACCGCCACGCCGAGATCGACTACAACGAGTACGGCGGCGCGTAATGCACATGCAGCCTGTGCCCTCGTGATTTCGTACCTGCTGCCCGAAAGCCTGCCGTGCGGTCGATACCCCTCCAGCATTGCCACCGTGCGCCAAGCCCAAGGACATCCCCGGCAAGCACCACGGGTCATCCCCAAGCCCCCGCCGCACCCACCAACAAGCCCAACCTTTCCGTGAGCATGCTGAGCCGTCGCCAACCTTGTGTGGTTGGCGTCTGGGCCTGCCTCATCGTCTGTTAGTTCTTGGCTCCTTGCGCGACTACCTGTGGCCCCTGCTGCTCAGTTTGGCAGGGTGGGGTGGCTGGACTGTTCGTATCATGGCTGTACACCGACGGAGATGCACATGAAGCCCTGGATTGCCCTTCTTGCCGCGGCGCTGCTGGTCGGCCCCGCCATCATTGCACAGGACAAGCCCGCTGAGCCGCGGGTTGAAGAACCCAAGGAAAACCCCAAGGCCGACGCGCCCAAGGCCGCTGACGGCACAGTCAGCGTTGATTTCGAGTACGACGGCCTGGTCTTCGTGCAGACCAAGATCAACGGCAAGGGCCCCTACAAGTTCCTGTTCGACAGCGGCGCGACGCAAAGCGTGCTCAACCAGCGGCTGGCCGATGATCTTGGCCTCAAGCAACATGACATGCCCGGCGGCGTACAGGGCGTTGGCACAGCCGAAGCCAAGCTGGTGGTGCTGGACTCGGTCGAGATCGGCGGGTTCAGGAAAGGCAAGAGCATTGCCGCGACGCTGAACCTTGACCACATTTCCGGCACGCTTGGCTACCACATGATGGGGATCATCGGCCAGAACGTGATCCGCACGATGCAGAAGATCGAGATCGACTTCAGCACAAGCCGTCTTGGCATGACGCCATACCCCGCGGGCGAGACGCCGAGTGACTGGCAGGAGCAACTGATGGTCGGCATGCTCGAAGGCCTCGGCGGCGGCGGCTTTCCCGGGTTGCCGGGCATCCCGGGGCTTCCCGGCGGCCCCCAGCCGGAGCCACCGGAGGACAAGGACCCCGGCCAGCCGCGCGAAGAGGAGTTCTCGTGGACACCCGGCGCGTGGTGGCTGCTGCAGGATGAAGGCGCCGACGAGACGCAACCGCCGCGCCGGTCGCCGACAGAAGACATGTCGCTGACCTACACCAGCGGCGATTTTGAGGTGCCGTTCGTGGGCAGCATTGAGCTGATCCCCTACTGGTACCTGGAAGTCGAAATCAACGACCAGAAGCGCAAGTTCATGTTCGACACCGGCGCGAGCATGCTGCTGGTGATCGGCGACAAAGCCGCCCAGTCACTTTCAGTCACTACCAGCTTTGGCTATCCGGTGAAGGGAATCGGCACGGGGCAAGCTCACTCCGGCTTGGTGGAAAGCTTCAGCGTCGGCGCAGTTGTTGAGAGCGATTGTCCTTGCACCGTAATGGAACTGCCAAGCATTACCGGCCAGCTTGGGCAGGTTGCGCGCATGGTTCCTGGTTTGGACAAGCTGGACTTTGACGGGATTATCGGCTTGCCGCTCGCGACGCGCTTCAAGCGCATGATCGTGGACACGCGGGAGAAGAAGATCGACTTCGTCGCCTACGGCAAGGATGAGGTCAATGACGTTGAGCCATTTTCCAGCGAGGAGTTTGTCAAGGAAGGCGTGATCCGCACCTGGCAGGGCAAAGCCGCTGAATTCGGCTTGTCGGGCGATTCGGTGCAGCTTGAAGACTGGAAAGAGCTCGGCCTGGAGAACGGCGGCCTGCGTGTTGAGTCTGTGGTCGAGAACGGGCCGGCGGCGAAGGCCGGCTTGAAGAAGGGCGACATCATCACGCACCTTGTCGGCGTGGCAGAGGAGATGCCGGATGATCTTGAGGATGCAGACCTGGACGGCGCCGACGCGCGGGTACGCGACCTGCCGGCGCTGATCATGTGGGCATGCACGCAGGATCCTGGCAGTGAAGTGACTGTGCGCGTGCGGCGCGGCGAGGAGGCTGTCGAGTTGAAGGTCGTGCTGGGCAAGTACGAGTTCACGGGCACGGTGCCGGAGCGATTCGCGAAATAGCTTGTATCTGTGCACTTTCTGGAATAGGACCGCAGAATGGTCTGCTTGAATCGGCGGGCAGGGGTTTGTGTGTGAAGTCCAAGTTGCGGGCGCATAACTGACCACCTGGTTAGTTTGCGTTCGAGGTGGCGAGTATCTATAACCCCTGTATCAATGACGGTTTGAAGGACACTTGCAGTCAATTCGCGCTTCTGGCAGAAGTCCCCTTGAACACCAATTGTCTGCCAGTAACACATGGAAAGCAGCCCCTGCACTCTGAGGGCGATGCCGGTTCTGCCTGGACCGCGGGATGCGTAGCCCGCAGCCAGGCTTCAAAACGAGGAAGGAATTCGCATGAATCCCGGGGCCACCAACACGCTCGACCTGATGCGGGCGGAGCATCGAATTGCTTCGCACCGAAGCCTGCAATCCCTCGTTACCTGGGGCGAAGAAATCGCCACCACGGAAGTCGCGAACGGCCGCCGGGTGATGTGGGCGCCGTGTCACGCGCTTTCCGGCGTCACTCTGCGCGCATGGCTGATGGACCGCGCAGGAGAAGCGATCGGCACTGACGCGGAATCTGACGTCCCGACGCTGCTTTCGGGCGCGGCCGACGTCATCATCATTGTTGATCCCGCGGCTGCCGATCCCGCAAGCCTGACGTGGCTGAGTGACCTGCTTGCGTGCGCAGAAGCCGCGCGAGAAGTGGCTGTCACGCCGCCGCTGCCTGAGCTGGTGATACTTGCCCCCACCGGCTCAAGCAATGATCACGCGCAATCGTTCATTGACCGCCTGCGGGCGCTTGGCGGTCGCGAGATACGCATCAGCGGACGCGAGGCAGACCTTTCGACGGCCGACGTCCGCAACCGGATTTCCGCGCTGCGCAGCAAGGATGAAGCGCTGCTTGCGGTCGCGGCTTTGCTGCCTTGCCCTGTTGAGGTGGACGATCTTGATGAGATCTGCGCTTTGGCCGGTGCAACAGGCGCGGTAAAGGCGCTCACGGCGTCCAACCTGTTTCGTGTCATTGATGGCTACCTTGTAGCGACAAGCCGCGACGTGCAGCGTGAGATTCGCGCGGCATTGGGCACCGAGCGGCTCCAGGACGTTGCCGCGCGCATAGCGGGCGCGTTCGAGCACCGCTTTGAGTCGCTGCCCGATGCGCGGATCGAGGTGCTGATGCTTGCGGGCGACAGCCGCAAGGCTGTGCGTCTGGCACGCAACCGGTTTGAGGAAAACTACGCCGCCGGGCGCTATCAGGAGGCGCTGCGCATCGTGGAGTTGAGCACGCAGCTCAACTTGCCAATGGAAGGCGGCCGCTTTGCGCGCGAGATCGACGAGGCGAAGCTTGCGGCAATGCAGGCCGAGGTAGGCAATTACGACAAGGCGCGCGAGACGATCACCGAGTTGACGCGCCGCCGCGAACTCTACCGCACGCCCGCGCTGATCCAGTGGCTGGCACTTGGCTCGCGCACGCTGGCGATGCGGGTCGGCTATGACCCGCGCACCACTGACAGTTTGATGCGCCGCGCAATCCGGCTGGCCGGCGATGACCTGGACAAGTCGGTGCAACTGACGGTGCTGCGCGTGCAGCTGCTTGAGTCGGGCGTGTTTTCGCTGGATGACCGCGCCTCGTGGCTGTTGACGCACGTGAACAACAAGATGCTGAATGAAGTCTCGCAACAGACGCAGGCGGCATTCCTTGAAGAGACCGCGGGCCGCCACGCCGCGCGCAACGACTTCAAGGGTGCTTTCAAGCGCCTTCGCCGCCTGGTGCCGATTGATATCTCCGATAAACGCCGCGCGGGCGCGATGCTGCTGATGGCCAAGTGCCGGGCACACTTCGCGGACCTTGAGGGCGCACTGCGGTACGCCACCAATGCGCTTCACTTTGCCATTCGCGCAGCTGACCTTGACGTGGTTGAGCGCGCCATCAAGTTCATCAAGGACACCGAGCGCGGACGCCCCAAGGCCATGCCGCGCATCACGCCAAACAGGCCGCAGGGCATTCGCCCCAAGCTGACGGCGCTGGCTGACCTTCCGTCTGCGCGCGCGACGGATGCTTCGAAGCTGTTCGACATGCTGGCGACGCGCTTTGGCGCCTTGCACTGGGTGCGCCGCCGCGGCGAGCGCGTGGCCACCTTTGGCAAGCCGCAACCCGGCCCAGACGTAATGAGCGTGTTTGTTGAAGATGCCGAGGGCAACATGGCGGCTGCAGCGCGCAGCGCGCCCGTCGCCAGCGGGTCGCGGGGCGTTGCCCTGATGCGGCCGGACGGCCACGACCTGGTCATTTTCAGCACTTCGCCAGACGCCGAGCCGCGCGAAGAAAGCATCGTGCGCTTTTTGCTGGCTGATCGCGCCGAAGCCGGCAGCAACGGTGCCGCCGCGCCAAGCCGCCGCTCGATTGTTGATGATTACCTGCGGCGCGCCCACGCACAGGGCGGCTCGCGAGGCCTGCATGCCACGATGGAGATTCTTTTCAACAAGGACATCCTGATCTACATGGACGAGCAGGGTCTGACGAAAGAAGAGATGGCGGAGCGCCTCGGTGTTTCACGGGCCACGCTGTATCGCATGTATGCGCGCGCCGGGCTGAATTGACGGCAGTCGGCAGTCGGAGAAAGTGTGCGCCGGTTGTGGCGATAGTCAAAGTGACTGCTTTCTTGACGCTGCCCACTAGCCCACCACCCCGCAGCCGCTGGACAAACCGGCCTCAATCCGGCTTGATAGGCGCCTACCGTGACCTCTTCGAGCGCGAACAAAGTGCGTATCAGCGTGCCTGCCTCCAGCGCCAACCTGGGGCCGGGTTTTGACACACTTGCCGTTGCGCTTGCCCTGCGGCTGACGGCGACTGTTGAATGGTCGGCAGACAGCGTGAAGTTGCACGACTTCGACGACCCGCTGGCCTGGTGGCGCCAGGCGGTTGAGCCCAACACCAATTACACCGGAACGCTCGTTGATTTCGCCATTGAGCACGCCGGCGCGCCCAACCTGCTGGCCACGGCGTTCGTCAAGGCAGTCTTGCGTGCCGGCCCCGAGTATCACCTGCCGCGCGAGCTTAAGTGCCGCGTGCACTCCGACATTCCCATTGCACAGGGCCTGGGCAGCAGTGCCGCAGCCGTGGTCGCAGGCGCCGCACTGGCCGAGACATGGCGCACCGGCACAGCCGACAAGCCCGCCGTGTTCCGCGATGCGATCGAGATCGAGGGCCACGCCGACAGTGCCGCCGCGGCTACGTATGGCGGGTTGCAGGCGGCGCTGCTGCTGGGCGCGGAGACGCGCGCGACCACGGTGAAAGTGCACGAAAGCATCCGCGTCGCATTGTGCGTGCCGCGCTCAACGTTGAAGGAAACCACCACCATCACACGGTCATGGCTGCCCGAGCAGCTCAAGCGCAAGGAGGCGGTGACAAACCAGCGCGCCTTGCTAACGCTACTGTACGGCCTTCGAACCGCCGAAGCGCGCGCCATCGAAGCCGGATTTGAAGACCGCCTGCACGTGCCGCTGCGCAAGAGCATGATTGCGGGCTACGACGAGATCGTGAAGTCGGCGATATCCGCGGGCGCATACGGCGCCACGATCAGCGGTGCAGGCGGCAGCATGATCGCGCTGGGCGTAGGCGACATGACGCCCGTCGCCGAAGCCATGAAGCGCGCCTACGAGCGGCACGGCATGGTGGCCACAGCACTCACACCCGAAATCGACAAGCGGGGCCTGATCGTCGAGCCAATCACGGCTTAGCGCGTATCGCGGCCATAAACCAGCGGCACAAACGCGACCGCGCCCAGCGCAGTGACTCGAAGGTTGCCGTCCGCGCTCTTCTCCACCACCGTCATCTGCTGCCGGCGCGTGGCACCCACCGGCAATACCATTCGGCCGCCGTGCGCAAGTTGACGCGTCAAGCCTGCCGGAATCTCGGCGCTCGCCGCTGCCGTGATCACACGCGTGAACATGCCGCCCTCGGGCCAGCCTCTATGGCCGTCTCCGACCTTTAACGTCACATTGCCAACTCCTGCGCGCTCAAGGTTAATCGCCGCCTGCCGTGACAGCTCCGGCACCAGTTCAAGCGACCACACGTGCTTGCACAGCCGCGCCAGCACTGCCGTCTGGTAGCCGCATCCCGTGCCGATCTCCAGCACTTCGTGTTCCGACGCGAGTTGCAGCAGCTCAGTCATCCACGCGACTATGTAAGGCTGGCTGATGGTCTGGCCGTGCCCGATCGGCAGGGCCGTGTCCTCGTAGCCCTGGTCGCGGAACGTCTCCGGCACGAAGCCCTCGCGCGGGATGCGTTCCATGGCTCCCAGGACGCGCGTGTCCGCGAT
>CAZZBH010000035.1:0-31472 GCA_964652605.1 uncultured Planctomycetaceae bacterium | reverse complement strand
TCAAGCCTGAGGGCGACATAAATGTCGCCCGTACGGTTGATGCTTGCATCGCCCTTGAATGCACCCTCAAGCCGAGGGCGACATAAATGTCGCCCGTACGGTTGATGCTTGCATCGCCCTTGAATGCACCCTCAAGCCTGAGGGCGACATGAATGTCGCCCGTACGGTTGATGCTTGCATCGCCCTTGCGGTGCATGCCAAGCCTGAGGGCGGCGTGAGCGTCGCCCGTGCGGCTGAGGGGTGCCATTTGGCGCGTCCGGGACGGACTTGCCACTTTATTGGCGGAACGCCAATGCCACGCTATCGCCGGGACGGCGATACCACTTGCGATTCGTAAGTTTATGCGGCTTGCTGCCACTTGGTGTGGGTTCGGGGTTGTTCGGTGGAAGCGCTGTACGGTCCGTACTGATTGCGTGGCAAATTCCCGCGCTTCGGCTTGCCTTCCGGGCTCGCAGGGCGTGCAATGCAGGCATGAGCGGCGCCGCTTCACCTGAAGTGTCTGCGCGCCCCGGCCGTCGGGGTTGGGACGGCCGTACCCGCACGGGCCTGGGCATCCTGATCTTCTACTGGACGTTCCGGCTTCTGGGCCCGCGCTTTGCCTACGCGCTTCTGTACCCGGTTGTCTTCTATTACCAGTTGTTCGCGCGCAAGAACGGCCGCGCCAGCTATGACTACCTGCGCCGTCGCTTTCCGGGCGCGCGCGGCCTGCGCCTTTGGCTGTTGCGCTACCGCCACTTCTTGAGTTTCGGCCGTGTGCTGGTTGATCGCGGCTACGCGTTTCTGGGCATGCTGGGAGAGGTGCGGCTTGAAAAGGACGGGCGCGAGAACATTGAGGCCGCGCTCGCGCAGGGCAAGGGGCTGATTCTGCTCAGCGCGCACCTTGGCAACTGGGAGCTTGCGGCGTACTGCCTGGGCGGGTTTCACACAGCCGCCGGACGCGTGCCGGTCAACGCCGTGATGTTCAAGGGAGAAAGCGAGAAGGTTGAGAAGCAGCTTTCACGCACGTCCGGCGAGCGGCCCTTTCGCATCATCGCCAGCAACGACAGCCTGCAAGCCAGCATCGAGTGCAAAGAGGCGTTGCAGCGCGGCGAAATCGTGGCGATCCACGGCGACCGCATCCTGGGCAGCGGCGGAGTGCGCGTGCCGTTTCTGGGCGCCACCGCAAAGTTTCCTTCGGGTCCGTTTGTCCTGGCGGCGAGCACGGGGGCGCCAGTCGTGTTTACGTTCGCGAACCGGCTTGGCACGCGGCACTACGCGCTGCTGGCGCGCGGGCCGCACTACTTCAAGTTCACGAATCGCAAGCAGCGCGACGCTGAGCTTGAAAACTGGGTGCGCATGTTTGCGGCGCAACTGGAAGAGCTGCTGCAGAAGTATCCCTTGCAGTGGCACAACTTCTACATGTTCTGGGATACCGAAAGCGGCACAGGCTGGTAGCGCGTCAGTTGTCTGAGCCGGCGCGGTACTCGACCCACCACTTCTTGAGCTCCGCGCGCAGGCGGCTTCGGCCCCGGGTGCCAAGGCGATTGATGCCGTCCACAGCCGCGGCGTAACCCTCGCCGTTGATCACCGCCGGCTGGCCGCGCCACCACTGCAACCGCAGGTAGGCCGCGGCGCGATGCTCAGTGACTTCGCTGCCCTCTGCCAGTTGAAACAGGTAGTCGCCATAGCGCCGGCCTTTGAACTTGGCGTCGTTGTACTCAGGCTCGGCGTCTTCAAGTCGTGACAATGTCTCGCGCATCTGTGCCACGGCCTTTTCCCGCTCAGCAAACGGTGACGTGGCGATGTAGTTGAACTGCTTGGCAGGGTCCAGAATCCAGACCATGCGAAAGACCGTCTCGGCGGCGCGGCGCAGGCGCAAAGCTTGCTCGCGCACGGTGTGCGGCTCGTCCTCGGCCTCCTGCTCGCCCAGCATCAAGTCGGCGCAGGTGCCCAGCAGCATGGCCAGGCCGCTTGCGCCAAGCCGCCGATCGAGAAACACCACCATGCGCAGCGTTTCTTCAACCGGCAGCGTTTCGTCGGCGGCGGGGTCGGGCGAAACCGAAAGGCAGTAGCCCTTCATGTAGCGGCCGTCCTCGATCAGCTTGCGCAGCGCCTCAATGCGCGCGGCGTTCAACCCGCGCTGTGCGGCCTCCGACGCAACTCCCGGCGAAACGCGGGTGACCACGTCCAGGGCGGCGGTGCGCACCTCGTGCGAATCTTTCTCCAGTGCGCTCAGTGCGACCATCGCCGCCGGTGTGGTATCGGCGGCGGCAAGGCAAGCCAGCACAAGCTGGCATTCGCGCATGCCGTAGCGGCTGAGGTCTGCGCCCATCTTCTCGGCGGTCTCGACGCTCATGCGCTTGAGCTCAAGGGCCGCGCGATCCTTCAGGCTTGCGTTGCTTGACAGCAGCCCGTTGATGATCTGCGTGGATGACATGCCGCGCGGTGCGCCTGGCTCCGGCTGGGCGTGATGAATTACGCCGGTCGTCAACAGCAGCAGGATCAGCAGGCTCCACTTCATGGTGCCAGTTTGACAAGTGCGGCGCCGCCGCGCCAGCAATCGCCGGGCGCGAAGTGCTTGCTACAATGGGCCCGCGGCTGGGCGCCGTAAGGATGTGCGATGCACAAGGCTGTTCCCATTACAATCATGGCTGCTGTCGGCATCGGCGCGGGCATCGCGCTGTACCTGGTGATCAAGCAGCCCTCGACAGAGTCGGACCCGCCGCAGCAGGCCGAAGCCAAAGAGTTCGACCCTGACGAATTTCTGCAGCACTTTGACCTGGACAAGGACGGCCGGGTTTCGTGGCAGGAGTTCAAGGCGGGCTATGGCGAAGCCGGTTATCTTTTCGGGCAGCGCGGCAACGCCGCCATGGCGGCGGAAACAGCATTCAAGGGCCTCGACACCAACGGCGACGGCGTGATCGGGAAAGCCGAGCTGAAGGTGATGTCGGACGCCCGCTGGCAGCGTTTTCAGCGCGAAACCGCGGCCAAAGGGCTTGTGCCGCGTGACTGGAAGGGCCGGTTTCTGGCGCTGAACCGGCACAGCGTCGAGGTTCTGGACAAAGAACTGGGTGCGCGCGCGCGCAAAGAGCTGCCCGTCGGCGGCCACATGTTTCAACAGCGCTACATACTGGGCGAGGACGGCCGCGCGCGCTGGTGCCGCATCGAGCCGCCGCAGGGTGTGCCCTTCTTCGGGTTCGTGACCTCGACGCGCGCTGTCGCCACCGATCGTGATTCCGAAGGCAGTGAAACCATGCGCGAGCGCCTGACCGCGCTGGTGCCCGGCTGGCACCTTCAATACATCTCGCCTTATGACCCGGATGTCGAGGCGACAGTCGTCGAAGAAGAGCGCATCCACGTCCGCGAATGGGCCGCGCCGTCACAGGGCAACATGATTGAGGGCCTGCAGTTCGACACCTGGGGCAGCGTAACACGCGGGGGTGCCCGCGGATTCGAACACACGGGGTTCATCCGGCGCGAGAAAGGTCGGCTTGTCGTTGCCAAGCCGCAACCGAAGCTTGTGCTGCTTGCGGACAACGCGAAGGTCGAAGAGGTTGCCGACGCGCCTTATGCGCAGTACGCGCAGGCTGTGCGCGGCATTGCCATCGACGAGCACGAGGCAAATCTTGCGCTGGCGCGCCGGTGCAAGGATTGGGGCCTGACGCTTGAGGCCATGCACCTGTACATGAAGGTGCTGATTTTTGATCCCGCGCACGAAGAGGCGCTGGCGTTCTGGGGCATCGAGGTCAAGGACGGCCGTTTTCACCCCCGCAAGCCCTGACCGGTTGACGGGGCAAGCCGCGCAGTTCACAACGGGGTGCCATGGAGCCGATCAGCGTCACGGAGTTGTCGCAGCAGATCAAGCGCAGCCTGGAAGGGCCGTTTCAGAATGTCGCCGTAACCGGTGAACTGGGCAGCTACCGCGGCCCGCACCACTCGGGCCACGTCTATTGCAACCTGAAGGATTCCGGGGCACAGATCCGCCTGATCATCTGGCGCGGCGTGTTTGAACGCCTGCGCTTCAAGCTTGAGGACGGGCTGGGTGTCACGATCATCGGCAAGCTGGACGTGTACATCCGCCGGGGCGAGTATTCGCTGGTAGCCACCAGCGTTGAGCCCAAGGGCGTCGGCAGCCTGCAGCTGGCCTTCCAGCAGATGTACGACCGGCTTGACGCCGAGGGGCTTTTCGGCGACGACCATAAGGTTGAGTTGCCGCAGTATCCGCGCCGTGTCGCGATTGTCACGTCGCCGACCGGGGCCGCCATCCGCGACATCATCACCACCGCAAGGCGCCGCAATCGGCTTGTCGAGCTGTTCGTGTACCCGGTGAAGGTGCAGGGCGACGGTGCCGCCGAAAGCATTGCGCGCGCCATTCGCCGCATCAACGCGGTGAACGAGGCCTTTGACATTGACGTCATCATTGTCGGCCGCGGTGGCGGCAGTCTGGAAGACCTGTGGGCGTTCAACGAAGAAGCTGTCGCGCGAGCAATCTATGACAGTGATATTCCTGTCGTCAGTGCCGTGGGGCACGAGGTGGATACCACCATCGCCGACCTGGTTTCCGACCTGCGCGCGCCCACGCCGACCGCCGCCGCCGAGCTGGTGGTACCCGAGCTTGCAGCGATGGCCGAAGTAGCCCAGGAGTACCGTCTGCGGCTGACGCGCGGCCTGCGGCACACGACCGAGATCTGGAAGCAGCGGCTGGAGACCATGCAGTCGAGGCTTGCCGCGCAAGGGCCGCTGAATCAGCTAAGGCGCGAGCAGCAGCGGCTTGACTACCTGTGGGAAGGCCTGCAAGGAAGCATGAAGCATCGCATGGCGTCTTCGCGCGAGCGGGTCGGCACACTGGGCCAGCGCCTGAACGCGCTAAGCCCGCTGGCCGTGCTGCAACGCGGCTACAGCATCACCAGCAATGCGCAGGGCGGAGTCATCAAGAAAGCAAGCGAGGTCAAGACCGGGGACAAGCTCATTACCCGATTGGCTGAGGGGGACGTGATCAGCCAGGTGACAGATCGGCAACCGTGAGCCCATCCGCTGTATCACGCTTCGACATGACACATGAACGCGATCAAACCTGCATACTGCTGACCGGAATGTCGGGCACGGGCAAGTCGAGCGTGGTCCATGAACTCCGAAAGCGGGGGTTCGCGGCCATCGACATGGATGAGCCGGGGTGGTCCGTTCACGATTCACGGGGGCATCAGCTATGGCGCGAGGAACGGCTCGAAGCCTCGATAAAGGCCCACGCCTCCGGCGCACTCTTCGTCAGCGGTTGTGCTGAAAACCAGGTCAAATTCTACCCGCGCTTCAACCACATCGTTCTGCTGAGTGCGCCCGCTGACGTCATCGCGGTGCGGCTTGCCAACAGGACCACCAACTCATACGGCAAGCACCCGGATGAGTTGGCGTCCGTGATGCAGAACCTCGAATGGGTGGAGCCGCTACTGCGGCGGCGTGCCACACGCGAAATCAGCACTTTGATCCCGCTGGATCAAGTCGTTGACGAAGTGCTGTCGCTGGTGCGCAAGAAACCGCAGTAACCATGCAGTCGTAGATCCCACCCTGTAACCGAGCAACGTGTACCGATAACCTGCATGTGGATGCAGAACGAGCCGGTAAAACGTCGCGTGCTTCAGGGCCAGTGTGTCTGGCCCATCAGCCCCAACCAGGCGCGCGTTGAGGGCAACTCGATCCTTTACACCGCCTACGACAACCCGTTTCACCGGCCCGAATCGGGCTACCTGGGGCTGCCCCACGTGGAGTACGACCCCATTGCCGTGGACGGCATCATTACCCCCGCATTCTGCGACTGGCACTTCCATTGGGTGCAGCACCGCATCACCGGCGTGAAGGGCAAGTCGCTGCTTGGCTGGCTTGCAGAAGATGCCTGGCCCGAGGAAGCGCGCTTCGGCGATGCCGGGTTCGCCCACGTCGCCGCCGAAGGATTCGCCCGCAAGCAGAACGCCGCCGGCACGCTCGCTGGTGCGTGCTGGTGCAGCCCGCACGCCGAAAGCGTTCGCGCCGCCATCGACGCCGGCGTGCATTTCAGTCTGATCGGCCCGGCGCTGATGACCACCGGCGAGCCGAAGTCGCTCGTGCGCCCCGTCAATGAAATCATTGCCATGCTCAAAGAACTTCAAATTGAGCTGGAAGAGCGCCTGGCTGTCACGCCGCGATTCGCCCTGTCGGCAGACGGCAAGTCATTGAAAGAACTGCGCGATTTCGCGTTCGACTACACACTCTGGGTCCAGACGCATCTGGCCGAAAACGAAGACGAGTGCGCAGCCGTCTCGCGCGCCTACCCCAAAGCCAAGTCCTACGTCGATGTGTATGACCAGGCGGGCCTGCTGACGCCGCGAACCCTGCTTGCGCACTGTGTGCACCTGGACGACTTTGACTGGCGCACGATCAAGCAGCGCGGCAGCATCGTCGTGCATTGCCCGACCAGCAACGAGGCGCTGGGCAGCGGACGCATGAAGCTGGAAAAAGTGCGCGCCATGGACATCCCCTGGGTGCTGGGCACCGACATCGGGGCCGGGCCGGACCTGTGCATGCTGGACGTGATTGAGACAGTCACGCGTATTCATGACTGGAGCGCCCCGGTGAGCACCATCGAAGCGTTTTTCAGGGCAACGGTAAGCCTTGAAATGCTTGAAAGCTACGCCAGCCGCAAGTCACGCGTGACCCGCATGATGGGCACCGCCCGCGCCGGCTTTGTCGAGTTCACAAGGCCCAGAACAGTAGACCGGGCCGAGCGCGACCCGGAGCGCATTCTCGCCGCGCTGGTCGAGCAATACCGCAAGGACGGCCCCGCCAGCATTGCCGCGGTGTACGACCAGAACTTCAATCTGCTTCACGGTGCCCAGTAGCGAGCCCGCTCAGGCCGGCACGCCAGGACCGGCCCGAGGCTATCAAGCGTCGCGATTTTTGCGACGCCGCCAAACCGGCAACAGTGCAAGGGCCAGCAGGGCAACAAGTCCCGGCCCCGCCGCTGCGGCGCAACCGCCGCCGCCGTCACCGTCGCTGCGAGAGCCGCCGGGTACGGCGCCAACGGCGATGGTGAACGTCTGGGTAGCGTCGGGCGGAACGCCGTTGGCCGCCGTCAGCGTGATCGAGAAGTTGTTCTTGGATGCGGTGTTCGGCGGCGTGCCGGAAAGCTCGCCGGTGGCTGGGTTGAACGTGAGCCAAGCCGGCAACGTCCCTGCGTTAAGCGTCGGTGTCGGGATGCCCGTGGCGGTGAACATGTACGTGTAAAGCTGGCCCGGTGTGGCCGAAAGCAGGGGCGATGACGTGATGCTCGGGGCAAGCCCAACGACTTCAAGCCGCACATGAATGCTGACCGTGTGCGTGCCGTCAGACACTTCGACCTCAAAGTTGTGCATGCCCATGTCGGCGGTTTGAAGTGTTCCCGCCGGCGCGACGTTCAGCACCGAGCCCCCGGCAAGGCTGAACATGAAGCCCGAACCGCCGGCTGGATTGCCCGCGTCGGGCGTGATGGCACCGAGGCCCAGGATCTGGCTTGTGTTGGGGTCCGTCACGGTGGCGAGATCGAGATCATCCGCACCGGTGTCGCTGTGCGTGAAGCCGGCTGTGTACGGATCGGTCGAGCCGCCAGTGCCGCCGGTGGCGTCAAGAATAGTGTGCGTGGGTGGCAGGTCGTTGATCGAAATCGTCACGGTGATGGTAGTGGGCGTTCCGTTGACGGTATCGGCGAAGGTTACGTCCCACGAGTACGACTGCGGCGGATTGCTTGCCTGGGCCTGGCCGGTCCATTCCAGTTGCACGGGGTGCGCCGGGGCCGGCAGTCCCGGCGCGACGATGCCGGTCGGCGTGGCGCCGACGGGAGTAATGTCTGTAACGTCGATCGGGTCCGCGTCGGGGTCAGTCAATTCAATAATCGCGTTGGCCAATGTCGCCCCCGGGCCAACCGCCAGCGTGAACGTTAACCCGCCTCCGGCGCTGAACGCCGAACCGGCAGCCAGCCCTGCCACAGCCGGCGCGTTGTTCGGGATGATGTTGGCCGTGACGGTGAAGTCGTAGGGGTTCTTCGCGACGTCAGTGTTGGCGATACTGATGTTGAACGATAGCGCGCCCAGTCCCGCAGGCTCGACGAAGACAGTGAAGGTGTCGCTTCCCTGGCTGGCAATGGGCGATGCCGGCTGAGCCTGCACGACGGTGCCGGGGCCGCAGTTGACGTCCGGCGTAAGCTGGACGGGCGGTGTGTTGAGCAGGTAAAGATCGCCTGCGCCGGTGTTAAGGATGTCGAAGATGAACGCGCCGCCGGCCAGCGGCACGTCGCCCAGGGAAATGCTGCCGCCGTCAGCGATTGGTGCGGCTGCAAGCTCCACTTCCATGTCGGGTGGTGGCCCGGATGGCGCCTCGTGCGCGCCCGCATCGGGGGCCGGCCCCGCGGGGCGCGGGTTGCCGAAAATGTCTGAAGTTACCGGCGAGCCTACCGCCAGGTCGATCGCCGGCGAGCCTGGCAGCAGGCGAAGATCGACCGGGGCCGTGACGCTGGTAAGCAGCGGGTCAGCGTTGACGCCATTGGGGTCTTTTCCGGCTGCCTGCCACTGCGCCCAGCTGCCGTACGTCGTGTTGTTGCACATGGTGGCTGAGCCGCCCAGGTACACCACGTTGCGGTTGGCATTGGCGGGTATGTCAACCGCCGAAGCGTTCTCAAGTCGGTAGTAGCCTGCCGCTGCCGCGTTGGTGAAGTAGGTGACGTTGTAGCTGAAGTCGGCCCACGGAATGGTGCCCAACCCGGAGTTGAAATAGACGCCCGTATCCGTCGCGGTTGAATCGTGGATGATGGTGTTGTGCCGCACCACCCAGTTGGTGCCGCTGCGGCCCGAGCCGATCACCCCCTTCACGCGCCCGAACAGCAGGCTTGAGCCGCCATCGCCGTAGCAGTTCCAGCACATGTTGTTTTCAATGGTGACGTTATTTGCCCCGCCACCGGTGGCGGGGTAATAGAAGACAATGGCAGCGCCGGCAGTGATTCCGTGAATCCGGCAGTTGCGGATCGCTACTGTTTCAATCAATGGGCCGTTCCAGGTCAGCCATGTGATGCCGTATCCGGCACCACCGGTGATCTCCAGCCCGTCTATGGTGACGTAGTTGACCTGGTCGAAACTCAGCGTGCCGAAGAAAGTCGTTGAATAGCGGTTACCCGCGCCGGAGCCTTGAATCACCGGCGAGTTATTCGGCGCCGCGCGGATCGTCAGCGTGTTGGTAGCGCTCAGGCCGGCAACCGGCTGCAAGGTGCTGATGTTACCGCCAAGCTGATACGAGCCATTCGACGTAAACGGCCCGCCGACATCGTACAGTTCAAGCACGACAGGCCCCGAGACTCCGTTCAGCTCAAGCGCGTCAAATGCGCCACCCAGGTCGCCGTAGTCGTAGGCGCTGCCCGGGTTGCCGTTCGCAATTGTGTACGTGCCCGAAAGTGCCTGCGCAGAAAGGCCCTGCGCGAGGGCTACCAGGGCCAACAGAATGGTCCATCCAATCGATTTCATATGCGTCCTTGCGATGCGCGCCCCTGATCACCAATAGTGGTAGCCATTGTACTTGCGACGATGCCGGCGGAAAGTTGATTCCGGCGACGTGTGCCTGAGCTTTCGCGCCTTGCGCGGCTCAGTTCAATTCTTCGAAGACCTTGAGCGCCATCGATTTTGCGTAATCAAGCGGGTCGCCTTCGCCGTCCACGTAGCGCACAGCCAGGTGAATGACATTGCCATTGCCCCGGGCGCTGATCTGGCGCATGGCGGGAAACCACATGGCTTCCTCCCCGACGCCGCTGAGGGCCTGATGCTCGTTGCGATCTTTCAGGTGATTCACGCCAGTGTCGTACGCGGCTTTGTCCTTGCCGGGCTCGACGATGCTGATCGACAGGGTTACGCTGTTTTCGTCGGGATAGGAAATTGTCCGGCCCCCGACTTCCATCTCGCGCATTTTGCCGGACTTCCACTCCAGGCTGCAGGCTGAATATGTCGGCGCCTTGCCGCCGGGGTTGGGCGCCTTGGGCGGCTTGTCGGGGGTAAGCTCGCTCAAGCCGAGCGATTCTTTCACGAACTCAACGGTCAGTATCTCGCAGGCGTGCTTTGCGCTCCCGGCTGCCTTCCCATTTGAGTCGGCTGATGAGCCAGCGGGTGCCGGGTCAGCCGCGTCAGCATTGCTTCCACCTGAGCAGGAGGCGGTAAACAACAAAATGGTAATCAAAGCCGCGCAACGCATCATCTGGCTGTCTCCGTTGTGGGTGGAGGTATTCAGCGTTCTGGCGCGCGTGTGTCAATCGAAATCGGGTGCAGCTCCGGGCGGTTTCAGCGCTCAAGCATGATGGTGACCGGCCCGCTGTTGATGAGTGCAACGTCCATGTGCGCGCCGAAGACTCCGCGGGCCACCGGCTTGCCGAGCTTTACCTCAAGCAGCGAGCAGAAACGATCGTATAGCGGGGCGGCTTGCTCCGGCGGGGCGGCTTGTGTGTATCCGGGCCGGTTGCCGCGGCTTGTGTCGGCGTAGAGCGTGAACTGGCTGATGGCAAGGATATTGCCCGCGGCTTCCAGCAGGCTGCGATTCATGCGGCCTTGCTCGTCGGCAAACACGCGCAGGTTGACAATCTTGCCGGCCATCCATTCCAGTTGCTCGTCGCTGTCGGCTGTGCCGATGCCGATCAGCAGCAGCAAGCCGTGCCCGATTTCGCCGACGATGTTGCCGTTCACGCTGACGCTGGCGCGCGATACACGTTGCAGCAGCACTTTCATGGGGCCTCCCGCGTCTCAGCGTATGAGCTGGCGCACAGGGCGCGATGGGTCGCGGTTTTCCTTTGTCCAGCGATCCACGGTTACGCTGTCGCGTCGGCCGTCGAAGGTGCCGCGTGCGAGGCGCTTTTCGGTTTTGCGTCCGCGCTCCTCTACCTCTGCCACCACGGTGACCGTCGGATAGCAGCGCGGGTAGCGGTCACGAAGCTGGTAGTACCAGCCATAGATGTAAAGCGCCTTCTGGTGGTCATACAGCGACAGCCAGATGGTCTCGTCCACCTTGACCTTGAACTCACACTTGGTGACCTTGCCTTGCAGGTTGGCGGCTGACCCGCCCTGATTGTAGGCGCTGAGATCCGCGGCGGGCACGCTGATTTCCATGTGGCGGCCCACAATCAGGCGCGGCTGTGCCTCGGCGGTCCACGCCACCAGCGCATTGCCTGCTTCTTCGGCTTCCCTGTTGTTGCCCAGCTCAGGGTTGAACTCGGCGCGCTGGCGAATCAACTCAATTCTGCCGGCTTGCTCATCGGCGCGGGGGTCCTGCAATGGCTCCAGGCCTGCGCGCACCCTGTCGATGCGCTTGGACAGTTCATCCACCACCGACTGCCACGCGCGGTCGCCCGGTCGCGCTGCCGATGCGTCTCGTGTCGCCCGCCGAGCAGAGCGATAGTCCCGCATGTAGAGGTACTGCTCGGCGAGCATCAGCAGCAGGTCAGCATCGCGATCCGTCGTGACCAGCTCAAGATAATGCTCCAGTGTCTTCAGTGCCTCTGCCGCCTTGAAGTTGGCGGCCATGGCCTGGGCAAGGCCCATGCGCGCAGCCGCATTTGCGGGCTCTTCGTGCACCAGGGCGCGATAGGCGTCTTCGGCGGCAGGGGCCTGGTTGGCTTTCAGCAGGTCTGCGGCGGCTTTGAGGCGCTCGGCAAAGCCGGGTTCGTGTTCAATGCGATCAATGCGCGTGCGGGCGATGGAAATGACAGCCGTGCCGGAAGCCACTTCCACCTGCAGCTTGACGGATTCGTCGGACTGCTCAAGCACCTTGCCGGCGATGCGCGCGCCTGACCGCAGGTGCACCGTGTCGGCCGCCACTGGCGACCACCCGGCCAGCAGCGCGAGAAAGGCGATTGTCAGGGCAGTCCGCATGCACTAAGGCTACCCGGCGGGAGCGGCCGGGCAACCCGGATAGTCGAAAGTCTTCGCGGATAGGCGTTGCTCCTGCCGGGGCGAAAGATTCCGCTATCGCCCGGGCGCGCCGGAACTCAGAATAGGCCCGGAGATGCCCATGCGCTTAGCCGCCGCCTTTGCTTCAGCCGCCGTGCTGTGCAGCCTGCTTGCCTGGCAGACGACATTGCTGGCAGACATGCCGGCGAACGAGGTCGCTCCGGTTGCAGCCTTGCCTGAAGAAGCGGCGTTGTCGGCGGCCATAGATGACGGCCTGGCAGAGGTCTGGAGGCGGGACAACGTCAAACCGGCGCCGCCAAGCAGTGACGAAGAGTTCTTGCGGCGTGTGTATCTCGACACGCTAGGGTTGCCGCCCAACGCCGACGAAGCGCGCTCGTTTCTCGCCGACGACGCAGACGACAAGCGCGAGCGCCTGATTGACGCGCTGGTAGAGGATAAGCGATTTGCGGAGCACGTCGCCGACCAGTGGGTCAACGTGCTCATGGGGCGCGGCAGGTCGCAGGATAACGCGGAGCTGGTGCTGGGTGCCTGGATGGCGCGGCAGATCGACGACGGGCGCGGCTTTGCCGATATCCTGTACGACATCATTGCAGCGCGCGGGCTGATGTCGGAAAACCCGGCGGCGGCCTACTTTGCAGGCAAGCGCGATTTTCGCACAGCCGACATCGCCGGCGAGGCGGTGCGTCACTTCACGGGCGTGCAGCTTCAGTGCGCGCAGTGCCACGATCATCCCTATGAGGACAGTTGGACCGAGCAGCAGTTCAACGGTGTAGCCGGTTTTTTCGTCGCGACCCAGTTGCGCCGCAACGGCAACGTGCGTCCGCGCCAGGGCAATGTCAGCGACCGCAACATCGGCAAGCTTGACCCCGCGGTGATGCAGCGCCGCCTGGCCACCATCAAGGACGACGCGCAGCGCATCCGGCAGTACGAGGTGCTGCGCTATCGCTACCCGCGCTTTCTGCTGGGCGAGCCCGTGAAGGTCAACGACGCCCGCCTGTGGCGCCGGGCATGGGCACAGTGGGTGGTTGCCGACGACAACCGGCAGACGCAGCGCTACATTGCCAACCGCTTCTGGAGCTTTTTGTTCGGCACCGGCATCGTGAACCCGGTGGATGACTTCAACAGCCTCAACGAGGCAAGCCACCCGGCGCTGCTGGACGCGCTGGCCGACGACATGCGCGCAAGCGGCTACAACATCCGGCGCCTCTATCGGGCTGTGCTGAAGTCGCGGGCGTGGCAGGCATCAAGCGCCGGCGCGACGCGCGATGCCGGCAACGGGACGGGCAAGGTTGAAGCGTGGCATTTTGCGCAGTACCCCGTGCGGCAGTTAAGCCCCGAACAGTTCTTCGGCGCGCTGCTTGTCGCCTCGGGCCACTCCGACGCCGGGCGCCGCCGCCTGCAGGCACGCAACAACCCGTACACGCGCGAGCGCGCGCAGGGCAATGCGTACCTGAAAAGGAAAGAAGCAGGAACCCTGCCCGCCAACCAGCGCCCGATTGAGTGGGACTTCGAGGCGACAGACAGGCTCGAGGCGCTGATCGACACCATGTCGGCAGAGTGGTACCAACGCCGGGCGGCAGCAAGAAGCTACGCGCGGGTAAGCAGCGACGACGAAATGAGCGAGGTAGATGGCTTCAGCCTGACGATGGACCAGGCCATGTTTCTGCTGAACGGCCGAACCACGGCGCAACTGGCAGCGTCAAGCCGGGGCTCGCTGCTTGAGCACATCCATAAGTCGGCCGACAACATGGAGGGCCGCATCGCGCGTATGTTCCTGATCGTTCTCGCCCGCAACCCCAGCCAAGCCGAGCTTGAGCGCTACAAGAGTTTCCTGGCACAACCCGGCGAGCGCCAGCGGTGGGAAGACGCCCTGTACTCGCTGCTGCTCACCACCGAGTTCAGCACCAACCATTGAAGTTGAAACTTCGCGAGAGGCAAAGCCCCGCAATCAAGCGTCGTCGCCGCTGCTTTCGGTGCCCGCATCCTCCGCCGCGCGCTGAACGTTGCCGTGTGAGGCCGCGGCGGCTGTCCGAAATGCCCCGGATGTCTTTGACCCTGACGCAACAGGCTCGCCGTTGGGGGCGAACTCGGGCTCTTTGGTTGTGTCGTCCAGGGCCGTGTACTGCAACTGGTATAGGCGATGGTAGATGCCACGAAGCGCCAGCAGCTCCTGGTGTTTGCCTTGCTCGGCCAGCTTTCCCTTGTGCATCACGAGAATCTTGTCCGCACGCTGCACAGTGCTGAGCCGGTGCGCGATGACGATGCTGGTGCGCCCCTTGGTCAGCTTGCGCAGTGCCGCCTGGATCAGTTCTTCAGTGTGCGTGTCGATGCTGCTGGTGGCTTCATCCAGGATCAGAATCGCCGGGTCAAACACCAGCGCGCGCGCAAAACTCAGCAACTGGCGCTCGCCCGCGCTGAACGTCTTGCCGCCTTCCTGCACCCTGGCGTCGTAGCCGCCCTCAAGCCGCTGGATGAAGTCGTGCGCGCCGACATGCCCGCAGGCCTCAATCACACGCTCGCGCGAAATCGACTCGTCGCCAAGCCGCACGTTGTCAAGCACAGTGCCCGCAAACAGAAACACATCCTGGTGCACGATCGTGACGTTGCGGCGCAGGGCATCCAGGCGGTACTCGCGCACGTCGCGGCCGTCCACCTTTACGCTGCCGCCGTGGATGTCATAGAAGCGGCTGACCAGGTTGATGATGGTGGTCTTGCCCGCGCCGGTGTGGCCAACAATGGCAACGGTCTGGCCGGGCGAGATGTCGAAGCTGATGCCGCGCAGGACGGGCTCAGCGGCTTTGTACTCAAAGTGCACGTCTTCAAACGTGACGCGGCCCTGCACGCGCCCGTGGTCGGCGGCGCCCGGCAGATCGACAACCTCGCGCTTTTCGTCGAGGATTGTGAAGATGCGCTCGGCGCTGGTCATCGCGCCCTGCACGACGTCGAACTTTTCCGTCAGATCGCGGATCGGGGTAAAGAACAACTCGGCATAGCCGATAAACGCGAACAGCGTGCCGACAGTGAACACCTCGGCGGCAGACGGCGCCTGCATGTCACCCAGCACAGCCGCGCCGCCAAACCACAGCACCAGGCCGATGCCGACGGCGCTGAGCGTGGTGTTGACAGGCCGGAAGATTGCCCACGCGTGGCGCTGGTCCAGAAAGTGCTGCTTGTAGCGCTGGTTGATCGCGTCGTAGGTTTCGTCGTTGCGCTGCTCCTTGTGGAACAATTGAACGACGCGCACGCCGCCCAGAGTCTCGGCGGTGAAGGCGTTGATGCGCGACAGCGCCGCGCGCCACTTGCGATAGGCATCGCGCGCATATTTGCGGAAGATCAGCGTGGCCACGACCATGAACGGGATGACGCTCATGGCGATCAACCCAAGCTCCAGGTTGATCACCAGCAGAAAGACGACAATTCCTGCCAGCATGCAGATGTCTTTCAGGATGGTGACCAGTGCCGTGGCAAATACTTCTTCCATGGCGGCCACGTCGTTCATGGTGCGGGTGACAAGCCGCCCCACCGGCTGCCGGTGAAAGTAGCTGAGGCTCAGCGAGTGAATGTGGTTGAACAACTGCATCCGTATGTCGTAGATGATGCGCTGCCCCAGGCCCGCCAGCAGGTATCCGTTGCCCCACTCAATGAAGAACGCCGCGACGCGCACGATCAGGAACAGCGCGGCGAACACCAGCAGCTTGTCCATTTGTGCCATCCCGGGCAATCCGGGCACGACCAGCGCAACCAGGCCGGACACCTGTCGTGCCATCCAGCTCGATTCGTTGCTGAACACAACGTCAACCAGCGACCCGACAAGCGCCGGCGGCACAATCGCCAGAAACGCGACCACCATGACCAGCACAAAGCCGATCAGGCTGCGCAGAACGTAGGGCCGCGTGTAGCCCAGCATGCGGCGCAGCAAGGCCAGATCCCAGACGTTGGTCTTGATCCGGTCTTCCAGCAGGTCATCTTCGAACGCGTCAGTCATGTCTTTGCCAGGTGGCACTGCCCAAGGCGCCGCGCCACTTCTTCATTCCTTTGCCAACTCCTGCTCCAGTTGCTGCTTTGCGTGCAGCTCGGCGTAGTGGCCCGCGGTTGCGAGCAGCTGTTCGTGCTTGCCGCGTTCCACGATTCGGCCACGCTCAAGCACGATGATCTCGTCGGCGTGTTCGACACTGCTGATGCGGTGGCTGACGATGATCGTGGTGCACTGCTTCATTACTTCCTTCAGGCCCTTGAGGATGGCTTCCTCGGTCTGTGTATCGACAGCACTGAGACAGTCATCCAGCAGCAGGATGGCCGGCTTGCGCGCGATGGCACGCGCGATGGCAACGCGCTGCTTCTGGCCGCCGCTGAGGTTCACGCCCTTTTCCCCCAGCAGCGTTTCGTAGCCCTTGGGGAAATCCAGGATGTCCTGCTCAACCTGCGCGATACGGGCGCAGGTGCGCAGCCATTCTTCATGGTCGGTGTTTGATGCAGCCTGGTTTTCGAACTGCGTGCTCCCCAATGTTCCCAGCGCGATGTTCTCGATGATCGGCTCGCTGAACAGAAATGTTTCCTGCGGCACCGCGCCGATCTGCGTTCGCAGCACGTCCAGCGAGATGCTGCGCACGTCGTGGCCGTCCAGCAGCACCGTGCCCGCCGGCGGGTCGTAAAGCCGCGGGATCAGGTTCAGCAGCGTCGATTTGCCGCTGCCGACCGGCCCCACGATCGCGACCGTCTGCCCGGGCAGAATCGACAGGTTGATTTCCTGCAGGACCTCGACCGGCGCGTCATCCTCAAAGACCGGCCCGGCAGGGTCGGCATCCGCGCCTTCCGGCGCGGCCTTTGATTCGCGTTCGGCGGATGCGTCAGCGTGGGGGAAATACGCGAACGTGAGGTTGTTGATATCGATGGCGCCCGTGAGGCGGGTGATGGGCGCGGGCTTGCGCGGCTCGACAATCTCCGGGTCAATGCGCAGGATTTTCTGGATGCGGTTCATGCTCACGCGCCCGCGCTGATACAGCATGATCACCCAGCCCAGGCCGATCATCGGCCCGCTAAGCCGAATCAGGTACTGAAAGAAGGCGAAAAAGCCGCCGACAGTGACCTCGCCCTGGATCACCAGGTAGCCGCCATAGATCACCACCACCAGGTCAGCCAGGCCCAGCATCAGGACCAGCAGCGGGTTTTCCAGCGCGACCACCTTGGCCAGCCGCATCCCGCGCCGAAAGTATTCGCGGCACAGTTTGCCGAACGCCCGCGCCTCGCTTGCCTCCTGCACGAACGACTTGACGACCTTCGCGCCGGCATAGCTTTCGCGCGAGCGCTCAGACAGCACGGCAAACTGCTCCTGCGTGTGCTCGTAGCGGTCCTCGATGGCGTGCGCCAGCTTGGCAACGATCAGCGGGATCAGCGGCAGTGTCACCATGCCTGCCAGCATCAGCTTCCATGAAATGCTGCTCATGTAGAGCGGCACCAGGATGAAGTAGAACGTCGTGTCCAGGATCAGCAGCAGCCCGAAGCCATAGAACATGCGCACTGCATCCATGTCGGATGTTGCCAGCGACATCATTTCGCCGGTCTTCGCGCGGTCGTGAAACTTCATCGGCAGGCGCTGCACATGGCCGAAGAAGCGGCAGCGCAGGTCGTGTGTAAGCTGGATGGCGGCTTTGGCAAAGTCGATGCTCATCCAGTACCGGAAGAAACCGGTCAACGCCACCACGATCACGTAGCCGATGGCGAATACCCAGATGCCCGCCAGCCAGGCCTCCGGGCCCGTGACGATTTCGCCGAGCATGTCGCCCAGGGGGCTATGAAGGCGCTCGACGTATTCCGGCGTGTACTGCGCGAGCTCGTCGGGGTCGGTGACGTAGCCTTGCTGATAGCGCCAGAGATAGAGGTGGTTGATGCCCCATTGCACCAATTTGGGCGTGAAGGTGTCCAGCACGTCCACCAGCAGCAACGCCAATACACCCACGATGTACCAGCGCCGGTACGGCTTGGCGTAGGACAGCATCTCAAGGAAATTGCGAATCAATTCGATTCCCTAATCGCAACGAAGTAAAACCAACCCCGGGTGAAGGCGGGCAGGCAGCAACCCCGTTGTACCGTGCCCGACGGATGCCCCGTGTGTACCCGTGTTTGCCCGTAGTTTCAAACCGCCGCGCGCCAGCAATGACGACGCGGCCGACTCAATGCGCGGATCCAGTTATAGTCAGGCCCTCGAAATCTGTGTCGAGAAGTTGCGAAGAACAAACATTCGTACCCCGATAACGAATCAAGGAGACGCCATGTTGCAACGAATCTCCGTCCGGCTGGCGCTGTTTGGCCTGGCCTTGTCGATGGTTTGTGGCCTGCCCTCACTCACAGCGCAAGCCCACGGCGACTTTGCGCCACGCAGCGCGCTGCTGTATGTGCGCGCGCAGGACGTCAGCGGCGCGATGCAGGGTTTGCTGGGCCGCGAGTGGCGCACCCACGCCGAATCGATTGTGGCCCTGCTGGGCGACAATCTCGACGATCGTATCGGCGGCCTGGACGAAGCAGGGCGCTTTATTGACCACCTGGGCGAGTCTGAGCTTGTGATCGCCGACGTGATGGTGCGCGAGCCGCACGTGCAGCTCATTGAAGTAACGCGACTGAAAGAGGGCGCGCCGCAGGCCTTCAGCGAAGAGTTCGTCAAGCAGGTCAACCAGCGCGGCGGCCGGGACATGCAGGCCGAGAAGACACGGCTTCGCAACGGCGAAATGCTGGTGCGGCTGGTCAACGGCATGATGATCACCACCATCGGCGGCGCAGCCGAGGCGCACGTCGAGGAAGTGCTTGCGGGCCGCACCGAAGAGAGCCTGAGCCAGGTTGAGAAGTTCCGGAGATGGAGCGAAAGCGCCAGCGGCCACATCGTCGCCTGGGCCGATATGGCGTCATGGCGCACGGCGCTTGAGCGTGTGCTCGGTGAGTCCGGCGACGACGAGGAGCTTCGAACGATCCTGGATTTCATTGAGTGGCACAAATGGGATACGCTGACCGCCAGCGCCACCCTGCCGGGTGAAACCAGCGGATTGCAGATTCAAGCCAACCTGACAACGCGCGAGCCGCTCTCGCGTGCGGCTGTCGTGCTGCGGCCTTCTGGTGCGTCGCGGATGGCGGGCCTGCTGCCGGCCGAGACGCTGGCGTTTACGTCGATCCAGCTTGGCACCGACCACGAGAAGACGTACTTCGATGTTTTTCATGCGTTTCATGACCTGATGCAGCGGACCGAGCCCCGGCGCATTGAGCGTCGCATCGACCACCTGACAATGCAGCGAGAGAGAGACCGGGAAAGACTCGCGCAGCTCCGGCAAGCCGAGGACAACCAGGCCAATCGCGACCGAATCCAGCACATGGAAAACCAGGTCAAGCACGCAGAGGCAATGATCGCAGACTGGAAAGAGCAGCTTGCCGCGTACAAAGAGCGGCCCTTCAACCCGCAGAATGAAAAGGGGACACGCGTCGGGCGAACCGAGCCGGAGCAGGTCCATGACGAGATCAGCGCGATGCTGCGCCAGTTTGAGCTGACGCGCGCCGAGATTGCCGACGCGCTGGGCGCTGAAGCCGTGGCCGGCATCATCGACCTGCCCGATGCCGCGCCGTCGCGCGATGACCCCGAGTACTGGCAGGACCACTGGTTTGCGGCCGTAGAGGTCACACACGACTTCGAGGCCGTCAAGAAAAAGCTGCTGGACGGCATGCTCGCGCGCAACCTGCCTGACGACACGCCCGAGCGCGACCGCGAGCGCGCCTTGCGGCAAGCGGCGTCGCTTGTGCGTTACGACGTGCCCGGCGGCGAGATTCTGTGCGAGCGCCGCATCGCGCCCGACTTCGTTGCATTTGCCGGCAGCGGCATTGCAGGCATCGCCGCCAACGACTCGGTCGCGCGGCGCATGCTTGAGGCTGCGCAGGGTGCCGCGCGATTCAATACCAGCCGGCTTGGCGGTGGTACCACGGGCAGCAAGCTTGCCTGGGTTGACCTGCGCGCGACGATTGAGCGGCTGTTGCAGGGCAACGAAACGCGCTCGCGCGACCTCCTGCGCTTCCCGGAGCTTGGTTTCGACCTGCGGCGTGCCTTTGCCGGTGGCGCGTGGCTCAGTGTGCAGACCGACGAGCGCGCAAACGGTCTTAGCTTGCGTGTCACCTTCACGGGCACGCGGGATTTTTCCGGGGTGCTGCCGATGTTCCGCGACGAGCTGGCTTCACAGCTTGCGGCGCAGCATGACAAGCGCGAACTGCAGGTGCTTTCGGGGGCCCTGCGCGCATGGAAAGTCCAGAACGCCAGAGCGCTGGCTGACGCCACCGAGGACGATCGCAGGGCGCTGCTGAAGTCCGCGACGCTCGAAGCCCTGATGGCAGACGGCTTGTACAGCCCCTACGACGGCCTGCGCAGCGCGTTTGACCCGGCACACGGCACCGACCTGCAGGGAGCTGACCCCTTTGGCAAGGATGCCGGCGACCTGAGTCAAGCCAGCTTTGACTACCACGGCTTGTTCACCGGAGACTGGCAGGGGCCGGCGACGGCCGAAGACGAGCGCCGCGAATCGCGAATCGTGTACGCATCCGAGTTTCAGCCGATCCGAGGCTGGGTGGTTGCGTCGTTGCGCAAGCCATGGGCGCGCGGCGGGCACTTTGTGCTGCTTGAATACCGGGACGAATTGCGTAGCTGCTGGATGGCGGAGGGCGACCTGCGACTGCTGCTGTCTGCCAACGCCGAGGGACGGGTGGAGGTGCAAAGCGCCGAGCGAGTAGAGCCGAGCCCACCCGTGTGGAAGCGCCGCAAGGCACTGGGCCGCGCCGAGTGGGAACTGCGCTCGCTGTACGGCGCGATAGAGGCTAAGCGCCAGACAGATGAAACCTTCGCGCCCACGTTCCGGGGTGGCAGCCTGGAAGAACTCGGGGCCGCGCTGGGCAGTGAACGCGTGCGGATCAGGTCGATCGATATCCGCCAACTGCACATCTGGACCGACGAGCAGGGCATCCACGTGAAGCTGAGCGACGGCGATGTCTGGGCACAGTACGGGCCCAAGGGCGTCAGCGCATCGTGGATGCCGGATTCCTAGCCGGAGCAGGGGTATTCACCACAGAGGCACGGAGTCACAGAGAACTGCAACCGCGAGGGCATTCCTAACAACTCGAAGATCCACGATGGTGCAAGCCTGCCTTACTTCAGACATAGCGGGAACTGACTTCGCTTGGATCTCTCCGTGACTCTGTGCCTCTGTGGTGAAAAACCCATCGCGGCGAACTGCGGTGTCACTCAGCCAAGACTTGTCCGTGCGAATCCATGGCTGAATCTGTCTGCCTGCCAACGGTCAGTTAGACGCTGCTCCAGCGGCTAAGCCTGCTGCGACAGCCAGTCGCGGGCGTTCGATACGATCGCGCTCAGCGCCCCCGGCTCGAAGGGGCTTTTCAGTCCTGCGCCCTTCACAAGCTGCAGGAATGGCGCCTCGCCGCCGCGTTTGCACAGCGCGACGTAGTCCGCCATGGCCCGGTCGCGGTCTTGCCCCACGCGCACCCAGAACTGCAGCGCGCACAACTGCGCCAGGACATAGTCGATGTAATAGAACGGCGACAGGTAGATGTGCCGCTGAAGCTGCCAGAAGCCGCCGTCGCGTGCGTGCGGTAGATCGCCGTAGTCGCGCCAGGGCAGATAAGTCCGCTCCATCTCGCGCCACATCTCAAAGCGCTGCGCTGCACTCGCGCCCGGGTTTTCGTACACCAGGTGCTGAAAGTGATCGACGGCTGTGCCGTAGGGGATGAACAGCAGGCTTCCGGTCAGGTGTGCCCGCCGGAAGCGGTCAGCGTCTTCCTCAAAAAACTTCTCCATCCACGGCCAGGTGATGAACTCAAGGCTCATGGAATGAATCTCGGCGCTTTCATAGGTCGGCCACAGGTAGTCGGTCAGCTTCTGATCGCGAGCTGACCAGTTCTGGAAGGCGTGCCCCATTTCGTGCGTGAACACCTCGACGTCGCCCTTGGTGCCGTTGAAGTTCGCGAACACAAACGGCACGCCGTAAACCGGAAAGCTGGTGCAGAAACCGCCGCCGGCTTTGCCCTCGCGCGACTTCAGGTCAAGCAGGCCCTTGCTGTTCATCAGTCGAAAGAAGTCGCCCAGGCCGTGGCCGATGTCGTCGAACATTTCCTGCGCGCGGGCCACCATCCAATCGTGGTCGCCGTGCGGCTTGGGGCTGCCTTGCGCGTCGTGGATGCCCTCGTCCCACATTTTGACTTTGTCGATGCCCAGGGCACTGGCCTGGCGCTTGACCAGCTCGGCGCACAACGGGACGACTTCGCCGGTGACCTGCGCGCGCAGTGCATTGACATCCTTGAAGCCATAATCAACGCGGTGCATGCGCAGATAGCCGAGATCGACGTAGCTCTTGAGGCCCAGCTTGGTGGCGCTGACGTGCCGCAGTTGCGTCAAGTCGTGAAAGATGGTGTCAAGCTTGTCGCGTTTGCCCGCCATCCAGCTCCAGCGCAGCTTCTGGGCCTCGTGGCGGGTGGCGCGGTCTGTGTCGGCGAAGTACTTGCCCAGGCCGGGCATGTTCAGCTTCTCGCCCCGAAACTCAAACGACGCGCTTGCCAGCAGCTCGGTGTACTCAGAGCTGAGCGCACTGATGCGGACCTGCTCCTGCTCAATCTCCGGGCTGAACGAGCGCGCGTCGCAGTCCCACAGGTCGAACGCCTGATTGCCGTAGTGCTTCGCAAGTGCCGCGCGGTGGGGGCTTGCCAGCAGCTTGCGCTTGAAGTCGTTCTGCAGGTTGGTCAGTTTCGGCGCGATCTGGTCGCGGTAATCGCGGGCCTTCTTGTACTCGGCATTGCGCGTGTCCTGGTTGAAGCGCAAGCCGACAAGCGCGCTCCAGGTGCCGGCGCGGCGCTTGACATCGTTCCAGCGCTCAAAGGCGTTGATGCGCTCGGCGTCCGTTTTCGCGGCGTCGAAGGCGGCGTGAATCTGCTGCATCTCGGCCTGGATGCCTTCAAAGGTCGGTGTCTCGATGGTCATCTCGCTGAACGCGGGCACGGTCATATAGCCTCCAGCCGCACGTTAGCACCCGGTATGCCTCACGCAAAGCCGCCAAGCGCCGCAGCGGAGCACGGCGACGCAATCCCGGATAGTCCAGGATAAACACGGATGCTGCACGCTGCATGGCGTGCGTGAAGCCGCTTCAGCGCGTTCAGCGCGGGAAGACACGCCAGACGGCGTCGAAGGTGCTGATGTACAGGCTGCCGTCGATGCCTTCGATGATGTCCAGCGGCTTGTTGGCCTGCGCCATGGGCACGAACTCAAGGAATACGTTTTCGCTCAGAATGTTGACGGGGATCGCGCCGTCCATCTCGAAGCGCTGCACTTGCTCCAGGTCATAGCTGCACAGAAACAGGTTGTCGGTGTAGGCCGCCGCGCCGTTGCCGCTGTGATACGTCAAGCCGGTTGGCACGATCACCGATGCCCAGTTGCGCAGGCGCACACCGATCTGCGCGCCGGGGATCTGCCGCGTGGCGCCCCACTCAAAGTTCTTGCCGGGCGTGACGTAGTTGAGTTCGTCGTCGCTGTTGGGCCCGTTTTCGGTGATCAGCAGCGTGCCCACGGTGGGGTGCACGCACATGCCGAAGCTGTTGCGCAGTCCGCGTGCCCACTCTGCGTCGTCGGGTGTGCCGAAGTACGGGTTGTCGGCGGGGATGCCGCCGGCCGGCGTGTAGCGCAGGATGCGGCCCGCCAGCGAGCCGTCGGTCTGTGAATTCAAATCGTTGGCCGCGTCGCCCACGCTGACAAACAGGTTGCCGTCCAGCCCGAACTTGATGGCGCCCGCGTTGTGCAGCTGGTCAATCGGCAGGTTGTCGATGATCACGGTGCGGGCTGTGCCGACGTTGGCGACGTCGGTGTAGCGGATGATCTGCTGCTTGTCGCCCATGTCGTTGACGCAGGCCATCACGTACACGTGGCCGTCGGTAGCAAAGTCGGGCGACAAGGCGATGCCCAGCAGGCCCTGCTCGGGGCCGTTGAGCACCGGCTCAGTGGCGAAGATGTGCTGCGTGTAGGGCGGCGCGGCCTCAATGACCAGCGTGGTTCCGCCCAGCAGGTTGACGAACAGCCGCCCGTCTGGTGCCTGCGCCATCTTGACGGGCACGGATAGGCCGGTCGCGACTGCTTCAATGTCCCAGGCTTCGTCGAGAAAGGCGATCTGGGCAGGAAGAGGGCCACGCGGCGGCAATCCTCCGCCCCCTCCGCTTCCGCCGCCGTCATCCTCTTCGGCGCACGCCACCACAATCAGGGCAATCGCCGCGACTGCGGCCAGAACAAACCACGCGCGGCGAGACGCTCCGCGCGTGGGTTTCAGGTCAGGTCTGGTCATGCCTGCTTCCGGTCCGAGGGTGCTAGACAAGAGTGAGCGACTGGTTGATCGGCTGTGTCTCCGGGAACATGGGTGTCGGGTCGTGGCCGAGGTGGCCGCTGATCACGCTGCGGTACACGTCGCGGAAGTCGGTGGTGTATGACAGGTGATTGTCGTTGATGTCGTTGCCGGTGATCGGGCTGCCGTACAACCCGCCGATGACGTTTCCGCCAAGCACAATCACCAGGTTACCGTGGCCGTGGTCGGTGCCCAGTGAGCCGTTCTGGAAGTTGCGGCGGCCGAACTCGCTGATCACCACGATGGCAATGTCGTCCCACACGCCCTGGACCAGCATGTCCTGCTTGAACACAGCCAGCGCGTTGTCGAGGTCAGACAGCAGGTTGAAGTGCTGCTGAAGCTGCCCGGCGTGCGTGTCAAATCCGCCGTAGCCGGTATAAAACACGCGCGTTTCAAACCCGCCGAAGATCAGCAGCGCGATGTCACGCAGCCGCGATCCCATGGTTGTCAGGTTGCTGCTGCCCGGCCGCAGCGGGTACTGGATGGCATTGGTCGTCGCGTAGGTGTTGTAGTCAGCCACCGCGGACTGGATCTGCGCGGCGGCTGTAAACGCCGCCTGGCCGGATGCGGCAATGTCGCCGACGACGTCGCCGGGCGGCTGCAGCGCCAGGATGTTCTGGATGGTTTCAAGCCGCAGCTCGTGGTTGCGCGAGTAATTGAAATCAACGCGGTAGTTGAACGAGCTGACGCTGGAGACCAGGAACGGGTTTGAATCCGCGCCCGTGAAGTCAAGACGCCGGCCCACGCCGATGCTGGCCACGCCCATGTTCGTCGGCGCGTACAGGTTGCCGTAGCGCGCGACCCATCCGGGTGCGGTGCCGATCAGCGACGACATGCCGCTGCGCGCGCCATAGCTCCAGATGTCTTCGCTGACAAAGTGGCTGAGGTTGGCGTTGGGATATCCTACGCGGTTGATCAGCGCGACTTCGTTCTGGTCCCACATGGTCTGCAGGTTCACCAGCGCGGGGTTCAACTCGTAGTCGGAAACACCCGGGCCGCCGGTCAGCGCCATGCCCTGCCCCTGCGTGTAGCCGATGTCGGGCCTGCGCGTCAGGTAATTCGCCGCCGCCGCGCCCGTGACCGGGAACAGCGTGTTTAAACCGTCGTTGCCGCCGATCATGTTGATGACGATCAGCCGCTTGTGGTTCGGCAGCGCCTGCGCGGTGACTGACGGGCGTGACAGCGGCGAATGCTCGCCCAGTGCGCCCAGTGCCGCAATGCCGGCCCCGGCTGCGGAGCAACGCAGGAAATCCCGGCGTGCGCGGCTTTTGAGATTGTTCGTCATCGCTTGGCTCCTTTGCGCTTAGCGCAACTGGTAAGTCGGGTGCTGGCCCAGGATGTACAGCAGGCCACGCAGCTTCTTTTCCTTCTGTGTGCTGTCGGTGATGTCCCAGGGCTGGCTTACCGTGACGCTCTGGTTGTTCTTGTCCGAGTTCAGGTACAGGATGCATTCGTCGCGCTGTGCCGGCGTCAATTGCACCTGAAGCAGAAACGCCAGCCTGTCCACCACCTGCGCGTCGCTGTCTTCGCCCGGCAGGATCAGCGTTGCCACGTCATAGCCCTGCTGCGGCGCGTCGTTGCGGTAGTACACGCTGTCGCGCAGAAAGTTTGCGCGCTCAACCATGGCCTGGCTGCTAAGCCAGTAAAAGCCGCTGGGCCATCCGTTGACGGTCGGCGGCTGTGTCGGCCGCTGCCCCATGGCATTGAGGTTTGAATCCACCCGCGAAGCCAGGATCTCAAGGCCGGTCGCGCGCGTGAACCCGATGTTGTGCTCGATGGGGCTCTTGATCATGCCCGCGCGCGCCTTGGCCGAGAAAAACTCCTTCGACATGAAGATGGTCTTGAACAGGTCGCGCAGGTCGTAATTCGTGGTTCGGAAGCGGTTGGCAAGCTGGAACATCAGCAGCGAATCCGGCGCTTCGTACACGAACTCTTCCCAGATCTTCTTGCAGATGAACTCCGCGACCGGGCGGTGCGCGAGCGTGAAGTTCACCATGTCGCGGTATTCCTGCTGCCCGTTGGCGTAGAAATCCATGCCGAAGATCGTCTTGTCGGTGTTGTCGTGGCGGTTGGGCCGGAACTCCATGACGTACTGCGAGCGGCCGGGGCCCGCGCGGTCGGTGATCAAGACGCGCAGATACCCCGTAAAGGCGCGGCTTGCCTCTTCAATGTCCGCCTGGGTGTAGCCGTTGTCGGCGCCCAGTGTGAACAGTTCCCAGAATTCGCGCGCGAAGTTTTCGTTCGGTCGGTTGGCCGTGCTGACGTAGCCGTCAAGCCAGCGCAGCATCGTCCAGTCGATCGACATCTCGTACAGCAGGTCGGTCATCCTGGCGGTGCCCTGCGTGCGCCAGAGGTTGACGTGGTCGAAGTACCACCAGCGGCTTTGCGCATCCAGAACTTCGCTGCTGGCGGCAAAGTGATCGTGCCAGAACAGTGCAAGTCGCTCCTGGAAGCCGTTGGGGTTGTGCACCATCAGGTAGATCCACCAGCGCGCAAGCTCAGCGGCGCTGGGGAAGTCGGGGTCGGGCACGGTGGCAAGCGCGTCCGCCTCAAGCTGCGGGTCGAGCTGCATGTCGAGCATCCAGTCAAGATAGGCCGAGTAGCCCATCTGGTTGACCGATGCAAGCTCGCTGGGTCTGAAGGCAAAGTGTGTGCGCTTCAAGAAGAAAATCAGGTCGTCCTGCGTGAGGTCCGACTCCGTGACCGGGGCAAGCTTGTCGTCCACTGTGCCCGGCTCATCGACGACGGCCGACCCACTGCTGCCGCCGTCGCCGCAACTCGCCGCAACCAGCGCAAGAGAAACGAACAACACAACCCACAATGCCAGCCTTGGCAGTCGAGCGTTCATGGCAACCTCCCCGGTTCCACGATGAAACACCGTGTGAAGCGCAGAGTGTCGCACAAGTCCGGGATGCATTGCAATCATAACCGCCAACATTCCACGTGTGCCCGGCTACCGCAGTTGATAGGTCGGGTGCTGCCCCAGGATGTACAGAAGCCCGCGGATCTTTTTGTCCCTTTGCACCGGATCGCTGAAATTCCATGGGTCTGAAAATGTCCCCGAGCTGTTTCTGTCACTGTTCAGGTACGTGATGCACTCGGCCCGCTGCGCCGCCGATAGATTCACCTGCAACAGAAATGCCAGCCGGTCAGCAACCTGGCCCGCGCTGGTCTCGTTGGGCAGGATCAGGCTGCCGACATCAAAGCCTGATTGCGCCGATTCGCCGCTGTAATACACGCAGTCGCGCAGGAAATTCGCGCGCTCAACCATCGCCTGGCTGCTCAGCCAGAAGAAGCCGCTGGGCCATCCATTGACTGTAGGAGGCTGGCCGGGGCGCTGCCCGATCGAGTTGAGCGCGTTGTCAATGCGATTGACCGAGAGCCTGAGCCCCGTGGCGCGCATGAAGCCGATGTTGTGCTCGATGGGGTTCTTGATGATGCTGGCGCGCGCGCGATCTGAAAAGAAAGCCTTGGAAAGAAAGATCGTCCGGAACAGCTCCTCCAGGTCATAGTCCGAGGCGCGCAGGCGCGAAGCCAGCTTGTTTACAAGACTGTCGGAGGGGTCTTC
Organism: uncultured Planctomycetaceae bacterium; assembly: GCA_964652605.1. Classification (GTDB taxonomy): domain Bacteria; phylum Planctomycetota; class UBA8742; order UBA2392; family UBA2392; genus JADJRK01. The sequence goes on along the minus strand of CAZZBH010000035.1, from coordinate 3,573 downwards.
ATACACGAACTCTTCCCAGATCTTGCGGCAGATGAATTCCGCGACCGGGCGGTTGGCCAGGGTGAAGTTGACGATGTCTCGGTATTCCTGCTGGCCGTTGCCGGTGAAGTTCATGCCGAAGATGTTCTTGGTGCCGTTGTCGTGACGGTTGGAATCAAACGTGACGATGAACTGGTCACGGCCCGGCCCCGCGCGGTCCGGCACAAAGGTGCGCCGATAACCCGTGAACGCGCGGCTGGCCTCAACAATATCGGCCTGGGTGTAGCCGTTGTCGGCGCCCAGCGTGAAAAGCTCCCAGAACTCGCGGGCAAAGTTCTCGTTCGGCGCGTTGGCTGTGCTGACCACGCCGTCAAGCCACACGAGCATGGTCCAGTCAATGTTCATGTTGTACAGCAGGTCGCGCAGGTTGCTGGTGCCCTGGGTGCGCCACAGGTTGATGTGGTTGAAGTACCACCACAGGCTTTGCGCATCCAGCACACTGTTGGAGGCCGCAAAGTGGTCGTGCCAGAACAGCGCCAGACGCTCTTGAAAGGCGTTCGGGTTGTTGGCCATCAGCCAGATCCACCAGCGGGAAAGCTCGGTCTGGCTTGGGTAATCGGGGTCCGGCACCGTCTCAGCCAGGGCCTGCGCCTCGAGCGTGGGGTTGGGCTGCATCTGCAGCATCTGGTCGATGTAGGGCCCGTAGCCCATCTGGTTGAGGGTCTGCAGTTCGCTGGTGCGGAAGGCAAAGTGCGTGCGCTTAAGGAAGTAAATGCGGTCGGCTTGGTCGATCTGCGAGACCGCAGTCAGGTCTTCATGGGAAGGCCCGGGATCGTCAGACGAACCGCCACCCTCAACACATCCCGTGGGCCCGACAGACAGGACACCCAGCCAAGCCAGCATAAGCAACAAAGCCTGTAGCCTTGCGATCATGGCAATCTCCGACAAATGCCGACCAGCAAACCTCAACCGGCGAGTTGCCGAAGTGTCCCATTTGGCACGTAGTGAAAGCAAGTAATTGTAAGACGCCGGTGTAAGAAACCGTATTCGTGGCGCAAATGCAGTTGTGGTCGGTGTTTGCAATGCACAGCCGGGACCAGCCGGAGTCACGGCAAGCGCGCGGCAACCCCTCATTTTTAGTCTTCCCTGCGCTCCATTTGGCAGGCAGGTGGAGCGCCGGGCGGCGTTGGGAATTCAGTCACGGTTGGTCAGGAATGTCGGTATGATGGTACGTGTTATGCCTGAGGTAGCTCGAAGGAGGACGTTATGGATATTCTGTTCGTCACCACAGAGCAGGCTTACCACACGCTGGCACTCGTGTTCGGCGGGGTTGTATTTGGCGCGATCGGTTCAGCGCTGGTCATGACTTACCTCTGGAACATGCGCCAGCAGCAGCTTGAGGAGCGCGGTGAGCGCTACCGTGAGCGCATCAAGGGACGCTTCACGCGCCTTCACAAGCGAAGCCCCAATCACAACGCCTGACGTTGGACCGCGACTATACGGCGAAGTAGCCTGCGCGCATGGCAGGCCCCGATAAGCCGTTAACCCGCGACGAGCCGCTGGCCCGGCGGATCGGCATGCCGCTGGGGCCGCTGCTGTTTGTGCTGGCACTGATTGTCCCGCTGCCGGCCTTTGATGCCGTCGCCGCCGATTTCGCCACCCGCGCCACGCTGGGCCTGGCCTTGTGGATGGCAGCCTGGTGGATGACCGAGGCGTTGCCGCTGGCCGCGACATCGCTGTTGCCGCTGGCGATTCTGCCGCTGTTTGGCGTGTTGCCGGCTGGCACGGTGGCTTCGCGCTACTTTTCGGACATTGTTGCGCTGTTCCTGGGCGGCTTCTGCCTGGCGCTGGCGATGCAGAAGTCCGGCCTGCACCGGCGCATTGCCACGCGGGTACTGCGCATATTTGGCGCCAAGCCGCGCCGGCTGGTACTTGGCTTTCTTGCCGCCTCGGCGTTGCTTTCGATGTGGGTGAGCAACACTGCTACGACGCTGATGCTGATCCCGGTGGTGATGACGGTGGTGCATCAATCGTTGCCGGAGCACGGGCGATCAGAGACTGCTGTGCGCTTTGCGGCGGCTTGCCTGCTGGCGGTTGCATTCGGTGCCAGCATTGGCGGCGTCGGCACGACCATCGGCACGCCGCCCAACGCCTTTCTGCAGGGATTTTTCAACCAGCGCTACGCCGGCGAGATTGCCGCGGGCGAGCTGCCCGAGATCACCTTTGGCCGCTGGATGGTCGTTGGCATCCCGCTGGTGCTGGTACTGGCGCCGATGTGCTGGCTGCTGTTGACGCGCCTCAGCCCCGGCGTGCCTCGCGAAATGCCCGAGTTCGCGTCCGGTGACCTGGCGGCGCGCATCAAGCCGGCCAATCGGCCGGACAAAGCCGAGTGGCTGGTGATGATCGTCTTCTTTCTGACGGCTGGCGCGTGGATCACGCACGCGCCAATAGCGTTGGGTGGGTGGACGGTGCCGCTGACGGGCTGGGACAGTTGGTTGCGATTCGGGACAGAGTCTTCGTATGTCACCGACGGCACGATTGCGATCGCGGCGGCGCTGGTGCTGTTCCTGCTGCCGGACTTCCGGGGCAGTTCGGAGCGGTTGCTGACCTGGGATTTTGCCGGGCCGCGCCTGCCTTGGGGCGCGCTGCTGCTGTTCGGCGGCGGGCTGGCGCTGGCCTACGCGATGGAGGCGGGCGGGTTGAACGACTACTTTCAGGCCGCTTTCGGCACGCTTGCGGGCGTGCCGGTGTGGCTGCTGGTGCTGATCGTGATCATCCTGGTGACGGTGATATCGGAGCTTGCCAGCAACACAGCCGCGGCAGCCATGTCGGTGCCGGTGCTTGCGTCAGTGGCGGCGGCACTGGGAACCGAGCCGCTGCCGTTGCTGATGGCAGCGGCGCTTGGTGCGTCGTGCGGCTATGCCCTGCCGGTAGCCACACCGCCCAACACGATTGCGTATGCCACAGGCGAGATCTCGGTGGGGCGCATGGTGAAAGCCGGCGCCATGCTGGACGTAGTAGCCATCGTGTGCATGTACCTGGCGGTACAGTTCCTCGCGCGCGCGGTCTTTTAGGCGGCTAAGCCGGGTTTTTTTTTCTGCTTTAGCCTGCTGGCGCGAGTGCAATTCAATGGCGAACCGCCAAAGCGCCATGCGCGGGATGCTTAGCGGACTTTGTTGTCCGGGAACAGCGGGTTGTCGTAGTCCAAGATGGCTTTTGCAGTGGGCTGTTCCGGGGACAGCCTCACCGGCTCACGAGTGCCGTCAATGGTCAGCAATTCATTGCCGCGTGTCCTACCGATCAGCACGGTGTAGGCGCGGAACGGCAGGGCGTCGAACTCAACTGTCAGCTGCGACCCCGTCACAGCCTTCGAACTGATAGGCCGCCCTCTAGCGTCAGCCAAGCGCACGACAAAGTCAGCACCCGGCGGGAAGTTTTGAAGCTCGACGGTCAAAGCGCCAGACGCGCGCTGCAGGACAATGTCGCCCAAGTCATGCTCGGCTTCGTGCTCACGCAATGCCAGCGCGTTCATACCCTGGCCCGCCCCCGTTTTATGTACCAGTTGCTATGAGAGTCTGTGTCTCGGCCGCGTAC
>CAZZBH010000034.1:0-31552 GCA_964652605.1 uncultured Planctomycetaceae bacterium | reverse complement strand
ATGCGCGCCGGCGACGAGTGGGTGGACAGGCACGAGATGACCAGCTTGCGCGTGCTGGGCAGCACCGGCGAGCCCTGGGACCCCGAAAGCTACATGTGGTTTTTCAACCGGGTCGGCAAAGGCCGCCTGCCGATCATCAACATCAGCGGCGGCACGGACATCGTGGGTTGCTTTTTGGCGCCGCTGCCGATCATGCCGCTGAAGGCCTGCACGCTGCAAAGCCCCGGCTTGGGCATGGACATCGACGTCTTCAACGAAGAAGGGCAGAGCGTGGTGGACGAAGTTGGCTACCTGGTGTGCAAGAAGCCCGCGCCCAGCATGACGCGCAGCCTGTGGGAGAACGACGAGAAGTACATTGAGACGTACTGGAGCAAGTTCCCGGAAGCCTGGAACCACGGCGATTGGGCCAAGGTGGATCAGGAAGGGTACTGGTTCCTGTTCGGCCGCGCCGACGACACCATGAAAATCGCCGGCCGGAGGGTAGGCCCCGGAGAAATCGAAGCCGCCCTGATCGACCACGAAGCCGTAAGCGAAGCCGCGGCGATCGGAGTGCCCGACGAGTTGAAGGGGACCGAGGTGGTCTGTTTCGTGGTGCTGCACCCTCAGTTCAAGCCCAGCGAAGACCTGCGAAAGGAGCTGGTGCAGGCGGTAGTGAACGCGCTGGGCAAGGTGGACCGGCCCAAGGCCGTGCTGTTCGCCGAAGATCTGCCAAAGACACGAAGCGCCAAGATCCTGAGGCGCCTGATCCAGAAGAAGTACCTCGGCGAAACCAACATGGGCGACCTAAGTAGCGTCGCCAATCCGGAAGCGCTTGAGGCTGTGGCCAATGCAACCTGAACACGTTGGACTAGTGCTGCTGCCCCACCGTGCGGCAGACAATCCGAACTAGTACACTGGTGTAGATGATCGAGCAGAGACTACTGGCGCGCATCAGCTCAAATCCGAATACCTTCGGGGGCAAGCCTTGCATTCGCGAATCGCGCGTGCCGGTTGAGCTGATCATCAGCCTTTTGGCCCAAGGAGCCACCTTTGAGGAACTGCTCGAAGACTATCCGCACATCTCCCGCGAGGATATTCAGGCTTGCCTCGCGTACGCCCACGCTTTCCTTGCAGGCCATTCGCTGGAGGCTGTGGAGATCAAAAAGGCATGAAGCTGCTGGTTGACGCCAGTGCGGGTTATCGGCTGGCCGTCTGGCTTGCGTCCGTCGGCCACGACGCGGTCTTTTCACCTGACCTTGGCCCCGATCCTGGGGATGACGAACTGCTTCGAATCGCTTATCGCGACGGGCGTGTGGTAATCACGCTCGATCGCAACTTCGGCAAGTCGGTGTACACCGCTGGCGTACCGTCGCCGGGAATCGTTATCCTTCCGTGGGTACCACACGACGCGCGGAAACGCCTAGTGGAAGCAGCCCTCGCAATCCACGAAGTCGAACTGCGCCAGGGCTGCTGGGTGGTAGCGGAGTTGGGCCGGTTTCGAATGCACGTGCCGCCGGGAGTCGGTGAAGGCGAACAGGAGTGATCAATGAAAGACGTTGAGATGAAGGTGGATGGGGACAGGCTTACGATCACTGTGGATCTGTCTAAGGAGTTCGGGCCTTCTTCTTCGGGCAAGACGATCATTGTGGCCAGCACCGAGGGCAACCAGGCCATCGAAGGCTACAAAGACGGGTCCTACAAGATCGGCCTCAACATCTACCGAAAGCCTTGAGGGTTGGCCTCTCGCAAAGTTCGCCAAGTACGCAATGAATGGCTGTTGAGCTGCGGACTTGGCAAACTTTGCGAGAGGCTCAAATGAGGCGCCCGGATTCCTGCTTTTTGCCAAAGACCCGGCCCTCGGTCGTCCGATAACGGCGATGACGCGCAATCTGCGCGGGACTGCCGATCTTCGGAGGATGACATGACTTCACTTCGTATCTCCATCTGCCTGCTGCTGGCGGCGCTGGCTGCGCCGATATTTGCGCAGGACTTCTCGCCCTACGTCGCCGAGGTCACGGGCGATTCCGTGCGCCTGCGCTCAGGCCCGTCTTTGGCTCATCCGCCTGTGCACGTGCTTGCGCAGGGCGACAAGCTGACCGTCGTCGCTGAGCAAGACGGCTGGGCGGTCGTGCGCCTTCCCGCTGACGCGCCCTGCTGGATTGCCGCCGACTTCGTGCAGGCCTCCGGCAAGAGCTGGGTGGTCACCGGCAACAAGGTCAACTTGCGCGTCACCGCGGACACCAAGTACTTCGCGGTCGGGCAAGCCGACACCAAGTCGGTCCTGACGGCTGTGTGCGACGAAGCCGGCACCCCGGTTGTCGAAAACGGGTTTGCCCGGGTGGTTCCGCCGGCGCAGGCCACTGGCGCCGTCAGCGTTGAGTTCATCAAGCGCACCGGCGATGCAGTGCCGGCTGTTGAAGCTGCACACGCTGAGGTTCCTGTCGCGGATGTGAAAGCCGAGCAAAAGGTCGAGCCAAAAGCCGAGCCCGTCACGCCGCTGGTCAAGAAAAGCGACGTCCGACGCGAGCCCACCGCCAAGGAGCTGGAAGACGAGCGCAAGACACTGGCTGAAATCCAGCGCCTTCTGGATGACGAGCTCAAGAAGCCCGCCGAACAGATCAAGCTCACCAGCATCCGCAAGATGTTTGAGCAGTTTGAAGCTATCGCGCTTTCGCCCGAGCTGCGGGCCAAAGCCGATGAGTTCATCCTGAAAATCGACGCGACCGTGAAGCTGATCGACGCCGAAAAGGCGCGCCTTGACGCCGAGGCCGCCAAGAACGCCGCAGAGATCGAGCGCATCCGCAAGGAAGCCGAGAAGATCGGCGCGGAGCCCGTCGAAGAGCCGCCCAAGGGCCCGGTTGAGTACATCGCCATCGGCACTGTCGGCAGCCACGGCAAGACCGCCCGCACGCCCGCCAGCCACCGGCTGTTCGACGAAAACGGCAACATCGTCATCGACCTGCGCATGGACAAGGGCGACCTGTCCAAGTACATGGGCAGCCGCGTTGGCGTCGTCGGCGAGATCAAAGAGTACGTGGGATGGCCGCAGAAGGTCATCCTCATCACGCGCATTGACGTGATTGACGACGGCGAAGACAAGTAGGCTACTGCAAAGCAAACGGGGCGCCGAATGGCGCCCCGTTTTTCTGTTACGACCGATCATGCCCTGCGGCGACGCAGCGTGATGCACGCCGCGCCAAGCGCCGCCATCAACAGTAAGGCAAGGCTACCGGAGCCTGTGCCCACCGAGCACGCCTCCCAGAACGGCACGAGCCTTGAATTGCTCTTGCCGCGCTTGATTTCGACCGTGCCGTCGCTGCCGCCCGAGCCGTTCACCTGCAGCGTGAACTCGCGCTCAACCTGCCCGCCGCTGCCGTCGTACACCTCTATCGTGAACTTGTGGGTGCCTTCGGCGCCCGGTTTGCCGTGCAGCAGGCCGTTGGCTTCAAGCGTCAAGCCTGTGGGCAGTTTTGAATCCGGCTTGACCCCGAAGAAGTACGGATGCTGCGGGTCAACCGGGCTGCCGCCCGTGGCGCGAATGAAAACACTGTAGGGATTGAACACTCCACCCTGGGTCAGCTTTGCGGGTGTGCTGAACGCCAGCGGCCCCGGCACAAACGCCAGCAGCGTCAGGCGGAACTGTTTTTCCGCGATCTCAGGGATCGTTGCCGAATCGACCACTTCAATCGTGAAGGTGAACTCCTGCGATGGGATAGCTGCCTGGCCGACCTCAGGCACGCCAACCAGCTCACCGGTGACGGCGTCCAATCCCAAGCCTAGCGGAAGTGTGCTGCCCTGTTTCACACGCCAAGTGTATGGCGTCTTGCCGTAATTCGCGGCAAGAATCTCGCTGTACGGGTTTCCTTCCTCGCCCTGCGGCAGGTTTGCAATGGTGGAGATCTGGAGTGGCGTCGGAATCAGGGGTTCAATCTCGATCTCAAAAGTGGCTGTTCCGCGCGCGGGCGGGAATGCGCCGTCTGACGCGCGCAGTGCGAACACGAAATTGCCGCCCAATGTCGGCGTGCCGGAAAGCTCGCCGGTTTGGGCATTGAGCGTCAAGCCGTCAGGCAAAGCCCCGCTGACCAGAGTCCACAGGTATTCCTGGCCCGGCGGGCCCTTTACGCCGCCATCCGCGGTGAACTTGAAGGGAAGCCCCCCGTTGTAGATCAAGGTCTCCTTGCCCGGCGGTGGTGCCCCCGGCGAGCCCGGCGTTGTCGGGGTGGTAATGATGATGCTTTCGTTCAGCGGCAGCACGGCGATGTAGAACGTCTCGGTTCTCGTGCTGGCTGGGTTGTTGGAGTCCTGCACGGTCAGGTTGAACGCGTACAAACCCGTTGTGCCGGCGTTTGGCGTGCCGCCAAAGGTGCCGCTGGGCAGATCGAAGATCATGCCATGAAGGGTGCCCAGACCTGCCGGTGGCCCAAGCCACTGGAAAGCAATCCATGTGTAAGGAGGCTGCCCGCCGGTGGCGTTGAACGTGATCGGGGAGTAAGGCGTCAATTCGGTAGCAGGCGGTAGCTGATTGGGCGTTGCAATCTGCAACGGCGGCAGAGTGGCGCCAGCCGGCAGAATGGTGATGTTGAACGTCTTGACGGCCTGCTGGTTGGTCGGTTGTGTGCTGTCGAAAACCTCAACCGACACGTTGATGATAACAGGGGGGTTCGGCACGTCGTTCGGCGTGGCTGTGAACTCAATGGTCGATCCATTCATCGTGACATACGCCGGCGCGTTCGTGATGGCCCAGCTGTGGTACGGGGTCACGCCGTGCTGCGCGGACAAGGTGTACTGATAAAGCGTGTTGACCGACGCATCCGGCAAGGTCGTAGGATCAGCGATCGAGAACGGCGGCGGCGGGCGAACATCAATGAGCTCACGATGTGGGGTCGCGCCAAGAACGGGATCGTATGTGTAGCTTACTGTGCTGCGCCCGGCGCCGCCAAGTTCTGAGCCGTAGATGACCAGGTCAACGTAGGTTGAACTCGTGTGCCCCTGGGGTGGGGCAGCCGTACAGTTAAAATCAATGTGGCCGATTTCCGCGCCCGCGCCAGCCGGCGGGTTTTGAACGTCATAGCTAACGTAGTGAATGCCGGGAGGGATAATCAACGGGCTCGACGCACTCGGCGCGGGGCCAGGAACGAAGTCCATTGAGCCTACGTTCACGCTCACCCATGCGCTGCCATTGTGCGCAAGATACGTCGGGTTCAAGGAAAAGAGCGCAATGTCGTTACCCGTCGTATTTTCAAGTGCTAGCACAACAGGGTACGAGCTTCCCACATAGGTGATGGGGCTGCCCGCAGTGTGCGGTGACACAACTTCAAACTGCGTGATGTTCAGCAGCCCGGTTTGCGGCTTGGCGATGATCTCGATGTCGTCGATGTTCGCACCGCCGGCAATCCACTGCGGGGCGAAGGCATTCTGATTCGTTACGCGATACCCGATACGTAAACGCGTCGTTGCGCCGGACCCAGCCGAGCTGCCAAAATCGACGGGCACGGTTTCTTTGGTCCAGGAAGTCGCCTTGGCTTGGCCAGTTTGAACGCTCCATACCGACAGCCAGGTCGAAGTCTGCGGACGCCATATTTCAACAGAAGTCTGGTGGTACGAGATGTTGCCCACGTTGATCCAGCGCCAGAAGCTGACCACCAGCTCACGGTGTCCGCCCACTTGGATCTGAGGCGAGTACGCCCAGTACGTGGAATTGATCGCAATGTTTGTGGGAATCGTCGCCCCGATGTTCACGCCCAGCAGCATGTTGTCGCTTGTGGGCGAATGGTCCTGCGCCGGGTCGCCGCCGTCGCCCGCATTGGCTGGCGCGCTGGCCACCGTTGCGCCACGCTGCCACAAGCCGGTTGACGTCTCGGTGTACTGGCCCAGCGAAGGCCCGTAGGTCACGTTGTTGACGCTGTACACCCACCCCTGGTCGTTCGAAAAGTCTTCCATGAACGGCAGCGACATCACCGGGTACTGGAAGGTCGATGGTCGATTGACCGGAAGCGTAAATTCCTTGTCCGTCAGCAGGGGCGGCGAAGACGTGTCCTCCACGCGGATCTTGAACTTGTAGATCCCCGAGTGCGTCACAGGTCCGTCCAGCGAGCCTGTCGGGCTGAGCGTCAGGCCTGGTGGCACCGGTGTCTGCGGCACAAAGCTCCAGGTGTAGGGCGGGTTGCCGTTCTGCGCGTCCATCGTGAAGCTGAACGGGTCGCCCGCAGTCTGGGCGGGCAGGTTGGCAGGGTTGGAGATGCCAAGCTGCAGCGGCAGCAGCCCCGTGAAATCAACGTCATCGATGTACCACCCGGCCGCTTGCTCTTCCCACTGATAATTGGCGCCGCAGATGTAGTAAAACTCAACGCGAATGCGGCCCCACGTCGGGCTCAATGTCACCGTGCGATGCTGCCAGGTAAGCACACCCTGGCCGAGTGGCATCCGTTGCTCGGTGTACTTGGTTGTGAGGTTCTCGTCCCAGATTCGTACCCACATGATGTGGTGGTTGGGGTCAGCCGTGTAGCGATGGTAGTTGTGATAGAAGGAAAGCACGGGCGTCGGTGCAAACGTGATGTCCACAACCGGCGACAGCACACCGGCTTCAACCGGCGGAATATGCTGTGTGCCGGGGCCGGGGTTGGCGTTATCGCCGTCATTCCAGTTCAGTGAGTACTGGCCGCTGCGGGCCGGCGTAATCTGCAGCGGGTTCGCGCCTGGCGATTGCGTCGGGTTGGCGTCCACGTTCCAGACGTTGTTGGGGCTTGCCGCGCCCACGCCGTGCGGCGACTTGGCCCATCCGGGTGGCAGCGTGTTCAGCGTGTTGAACTCTTCAAGCCCGCCCCACTGCTGCGCCTGCATCGGCGCTGCCATTGCGACCAGGCACAACACAGCCAGAATCACGCCTGCGGTTTTACGGATATGCGGTGCCATCGTCCTCCTCCAAAGACTCGGCCGCCTCTCGCAAGGGGCAAGGGGCAAAGTGCAGCCGCCACACAGTGCAAGCTGCGATCCGATCGGTCCCCAAAGAGGCAGAGTTCCACGCGCCATAATCTTACGAATGAGCGGCCACCGCGCAAGGGAAACACGAGATGCCGGCTGGACAGGGCGATACCCCCCACAAGCAGCCGCAGGTCGCTATCTGCCGGTCCGCAGCGCGCCAGCGTTGAAGGCGTTGGCGAAGTGTTCGGCGCGGGTGGGCTCGCCGGCTTTGTTGAGATAGACCCCTACCACGTCAAAGCGCAGGACGTCGTGGAAGCCCTTGCGGGGCAGCAGCCGGCGGGCGGTTTCAATAACCTGGCGCTGTTTGCGAATGTCAACGGCCTCGTGCGGCTTGAGCATGCCGCCCTGTGTGCGCGCGCGCACCTCGACCACGACCAGGCCTTCATTGCCCTTGATGCGGCCAACGAGATCGAGCTCTCCGTTTTCGTCGTGCATGCCTTGCTCGATCAGCTTGAACCCGCATTCCTTCTTCAGAAATGCGAGCGCGAACGCCTCGGCTTTGTCGCCGGTGGCGCGGGTGGCTGAGCGGCCCGACTGCGCGGGACGGCGCAGCTTCCATAGCACTTCGCGGATCAAGTCAGCTACGAACACGCCGCCAGTATGCCCCGGCGGCGTGTTCAAGCACAACACTGTGCGGGCGGATTGCCAGCGGATGGGTCACGCCTTGGCTTGCTCGACAGCCTCGGCTTCCTGTGCCGGCGTGTCGGCGGCCTGCGCCTCGGGTGTTGGTTTGGCCTCTTCGATTGAGCGTGTTTCGTCAATGCGGCCAAGGTGGTCGGCGTCCACGCGTTCCTTGACGCGAGTGGACTTGCCTACACGGTCGCGCAGGTAGTACAGCTTCGCGCGGCGAACATGGCCGGCACGCTTGACGTCGATCTTCGCGACGTTGGGGCTGTGCAACGGAAAGATGCGTTCAACGCCTTCACCATCGACAATGCGGCGCACGGTGAAGGTCTCGCGCAGCGCGCCGCCCTTTCGGGCGATGCAGACGCCGGTGAAGATCTGGATGCGCTCCTTGTCGCCTTCGGTGATGCGGACGTGGACGTCCAGCGTGTCACCGACGTGGAAGACCGGGATGTCGGTCTTTTTGATCTCCTGGCGTTCAAGCTCGTATGCGAAACCACTCATGGCGCTGCTCCGTCGGTCTGCTCTTTGACACTTCGTCGCGCACCGGCGCGACCGTTTCCTCATTCGTGTCGCGCCTTGGGCGCGACACCCAGCTTTCCGGCTGGGGCTTTTGTTGCTGCTTTTTGCTACTGCTACTCCAGCAGGTCGGGGCGTCTTTGCTTTGTTCGCTCCTGTGCCTGCTGTTGTCTCCACTTCTCAATCTCGCCGTGGTGGCCGCTTTGCAGCACCTCGGGCACTTCCATTCCTTCAAACACCGCGGGCCTTGTGTACTGCGGGTACTCCAGCTTACCGGCCAGGCCCTGCCCGAAGCTGTCGTGGTGCGCGCTCTGGTCATCGCCCAGCACGCCCGGCAGCAGTCTTACCACCGCATCCACCAGCACCAGTGCGGGCAACTCGCCTCCGGACACCACATAGTCGCCGATGCTGATCTCATCCCACGGCCACCCGACGCGAATCCGCTCGTCAAACCCCTCGTAGCGGCCGCACAGCATCAGGATGCGAGGCTTTGTGGCAAGCTCAGCGGCGACCTGCTGCGTAAACCGGCGACCCTGCGGCGTCAGCAACACCATGTGCGGTTCAGGCCCGGTGGCCTTCACCTCGCGGATGCACTTGAACACAGGCTCACACTTCAGCACCATTCCGGCGCCGCCGCCGTAAGGGCGGTCGTCAACGGCCTGGTGCACACCCTCCGCAAAATCGCGGAAGTTGTGCAGGTGGTAGCTCGCGGCGCCCTGCTCGGCGGCAATGCGGGGGATGCTTTCGGCAAGCACCGCCCGGCATAAGCCGGGAAACAGGGTAAGGATGTCAAATCGCAGCGCCATTGGCTGCGCCTCAGCTTGTCTGCTCAGCCTTTTCCGGCTCCGGCTTGCTTTCGCTGCGTTCGCCCTTGGGCGCTACCTTGGTGTATGGATCGCCGTCGGGGCTGCGTGTCTCGACCAGCTCAAGGATGCACTGGCTGGCGTTGTCGCCCACGCGTGTGCGCGCCAGGCGCACAATGCGCGTATAGCCACCGACGCGCTCGGGCTTCTTGCCCTGCGCGAGGTAGCGCGGTCCGATATCCTTGACCAGCTTCTGCAACGTCGTGCCGGCAATCCGGCGCGTCTTGGTCACCTTTTCCTTGCCGTCGCCCGCGGTCTCGGTCTGCGTGACGGGGCTTTGCAGCTTGCGGTTACCGCCGAGCGACACGGCACGGCGCATCAGCGAAAGCTTGCGGGCGCGCTCCTTGTCGTCGCCTTCGGGGTGCCCGGCCGCGAGCTTGCCCAGGTGGATGACCTTTTCGACCAGCGGCTTGAACTGCTTGGCCTTTTCCACCGTGGTGACGATGCGCTCCTGGTCAATGATTGCCTGGACCATGTTGCGGCCCATGGCTTTGCGGTGTGACGGCGTCACCCCGAGTTTTCGTCCGCGTTTTCTGTGGCGCATGTCCTTGCTCCGTGCCGGCGTGTCTGCCGGGTGTGTTGCCGTTGGGCTGCTAGCGTCCTTCGCTGCCCACGCCGGCCATGCCGGCTTCGGCACCGATGCCATAATCAGCGAGGTTGAGGCCGAAACGCAGGCCCATGTCCTCGATCTTCTTCTTGATTTCCTTGAGCGTGGTCTTGCCCAGGTTGCGAATCTCAAGCAGCTCGTCTTCGGCGCGCGCAACCAGGTCGCCGATGGTGTGGATGCGCTCTGCCCGCATGCAGTTGTTGGCCCGCACGTTGAGGTCAAGCTCGGTGATCGGGCGCATCAGCAACTGGCGCAGCCGATCGACTTCGTCGCTCTTGCGGCCCGCATCGCCGACTTTGGCGCCTTCTGCCAGCAACTGGTCCTTCAGCTCGTAGTACTGCACGAACGGGTTGAGGTGCTTGCGCATGATCTTGGCGCCCTCAACCAGGCAGAACTCAGGGTCTTTGGTGCCGTCTGTCCAGATTTCGAGGATCAGGCGGTCGTAGTTCGTCAGTTTGCCGACGCGGGTGTACTCGGTCTTGAAGCGCACGCGCGTAATCGGGCTGAAATTGGCGTCAAGCCAGATCAATCCAAGCTCGCTGCTGGTCTGGCTGAGCTCCTCGGCAGTCTGGTAGCCGCGGCCGCGCTTGACGGTCACTTCCATTTCGAAGGACTGCTGCGCGGTGAGGTGGCACAGCACAAGCTCAGGGTTCATGATTTCGGCGTCGGCGTCCTGCTCGAAGTCGGCAGCAGTCACCTCGCCCTTCTTGCTGACCTTGAGGCGCAGAACCTTGGGCATGTCGGTGTTGAGCGCCACTTGCAGCTTCTTGACCGCCAGCACGATGTGCGGAACGTCCTCAAGGATGCCCTTGGGGCTCTCGAACTCGTGGCTGACGCCCTTGATGCGCAGGCTTACCGGCGCAGTCCCCTCAAGACTGCTGAGCAGGATGCGCCGCAGGCTGTTGCCGATGGTCGTGCCAAAGCCGCGCTCGAACGGCTCCACGACGAAGCGGCCGTAGCTGTCGGTCTGTGTTTCCTTGTCGCAAACAAGGCGGTTCGGCAGTTCCAGCCCACGCCAGCGGATTCTCATGCGTTGTCTCCTTGATGTCCCAGACGGTCCAGGATTGGTCCAGCCCCTCAGGTCCTGCGCGCGTCAGCAAACGCTAGACGCGGCGCTTCTTCTTCGGGCGGCAGCCGTTGTGCGGAATCGGCGTTACGTCCTCTACAGATTTGACTTCGACGCCGCGCTGGTGAAGGGCGCGCACAGCCGACTCGCGCCCGGCGCCGGGGCCCTGCACGCGCACCTCAACTTCGCGCACGCCCATCTTCTTCACTTTCTCGGCGACGTTTTCGCCTGCGCGCTGCGCGGCAAACGGCGTGCCCTTGCGCGAGCCCTTGAAGCCCATGCTGCCGGCGCTGTCCCACGCAAGCGTGTCGCCGTTCAGGTCGGTGACGGTCACGATGGTGTTGTTGAATGTGCTCTTGACGTGCACCAGCGCGCGCGGAACGTTGCGCTTGACCTTGCGAGCCTTGACTTCCTTCTTGTCGCGTGAGTCCTTGCCGGCTGTTGCCTGTTCCTGCTTTGCCATTCCGATTCTCCTGCGGGCTCATCCCTTTCGATTCCCGGTACTCCCCGGGCTTCAAGGTCCCCCGCTGTACGCCTGTCGTCCTTGTGGCTGTGATTACTTGGCCACAACCTTCTTCTTGCCCGCGATCGTCTTTCTCGGTCCTTTGCGCGTGCGCGCATTGGTGCGTGTGCGCTGCCCGCGAACCGGCAGGCCGGCACGATGGCGCAGGCCGCGGTAGCACTTGATGTCGCGCAGGCGGTTTACGTTCTGCGTGCGCTGACGACGCAGGTTACCCTCGACGACATAGTTCTTTTCAACGAACGCAGCGATGCGCGCGAGCTCTTCGTCCGTCAGTGTGTGCGCCTTGCGCGACACGTCCAGGTTCAGGCCCTCGCACACCTGCCGCGCGACGGTTGAGCCCACGCCGTAGATGTACCGAAACGCAATTGGCAGCGCCTTGTTGCCCGGAATGTCAACACCCATGAGTCGCGGCATGCTTGCTTGGCTCCTGACCGGCGGCGTTGAACGCTGCCCGGTCCTGTTTCCCTGTGGTTAGCCCTGGCGCTGCTTGTGGCGCGGGTTCTTGTTGCAAATCACGCGCACCACACCGTTGCGGCGGATGATCTTGCAGCCATCACAGATTCTCTTCACAGAGGCCTTAACCTTCATCTCTCACCGTCCTGAACCCTTCACCTACATGCGGTACACGATTCGACCCTTCTCCAGATCGTAAGGGCTTAGCTCCACGATTACCTTGTCACGAGGAAGGATCCGGATGTAATGCTTGCGCATCTTGCCCGAGATGGTGCACAGCACCTTTTCACCATTCTCTAACTCTACGCGGAACATTGCATTGGGCAGGCTTTCCACAACCATGCCGTCCACCCGAATTGCGTCGTCCTTCGACATATTCCCCCGTATGGCGCACCGACTCTAAATCCTTCTGACACCTGACTTTACGCAGCTCGTCGGGATCGCCGCGCACCAACCCCCTTTTCGGGGCGCGGCACACTAGCACCGCAATATTCAAAAAGCAAGCAGCCGGCCCGATTTTCGGGCGTTTACACTTGACGCCGCCCGCTTAACCTTTCAACCCCTCAACGACCTTGCGCACCTGCCCGAATATGCCGTCTATCGTGCCCGTCGCGTCAAAACTGTGCAGCAGGCCCTGCTCGCTGAAAAACGGCACCAGCGGGCCCGTCTGCGCGTCGTACTCTTCAAGCCGCTTCGCCACCGTTTCCGGCGTGTCGTCAGTGCGGCCTTCCTTTCGTGCACGACCTGCGATTCGGTCAATCACCGTCTGCCGCGGCGCGTCAAAGCTCAGCACCGCTGAGATGCCTTCAAGCCGGTCGGTCAGCACGCGGCTGAGCTCCTCAGCCTGGTTGATCGTGCGCGGAAATCCGTCAAGGATGTAGCCGTTGCCGCAGTCCTTCTGACTTGTGCGGTCAGCCACGAGATCCACGACCAGTTTGTCGGGCACGAGCTTGCCGGCATCCATGAACTCTCGCGCCTTGTTCCCCAGCTCGGTCCCGCGCTTGAGGTGATCACGAAAGATGTCGCCGGTGGAGATATGCGGCAACTTGAGCTGTGCTGCCAGCTTCGCGGCTTGAGTTCCCTTTCCCACACCGGGCGGGCCCAAAAAAACGAGAATCAACTTGGCCATGGCAAACCACACTAAAGAAGACAGTGCATGAACACCGGCTGATCTTGACGCTGACCGTTCATCTGCAGCGGTGCTGCCGGTTTAGCGTCTGCGTTGTCCCACCATTCCGGTGTAGGCTTCGTAGTTGCGCTGAATCAGCGCGACTTCAATCTTCTGCACCAGGTCAAGCGCAACGTGCACGACGATCAGAAGGCTTGTCCCGCCCATGATCTGAAAGAACAGGCGGTTGCTGGTCAGTGATTCCGACTCGCCGAACACAAAGATCATCACGTCGGGCAGCATCTGCGGGATGACCGCCACCAGACACAGGAAGGTGGCACCCGCCAGCGTCATGCGACGCAGAATGTTGGCCAGATACGTGACCGTGTCTTTGCCCGGCCTGACGCCGGGAATGAACGCCCCCCACTCCTTAAAGTTCTTGGCAAGCTCGACGGGATTGAACTGCAACTGAACCCAGAAGTATGTAAAGAAAAAGATCATCGCGCAGTACGTCATGGTCCAGACAAACCCGTAGCTGCTGAACGCCGAGTTGAAGTCTGACAGCATCGCGCCCCAGAAGCCCGTGCCGTCCACCTGTCCCTGCACCGCGCCGAACAGAATGGTCGGAAGCGTCATCAGCGCCGAAGCGAAGATAATCGGGATAACGCCTGCCTGGTCCACACGCAGAGGGAAAGTCTGGCGCTGGCCACCTACTACCTTGGCACCGCGCACGTGCTTGGCGTGCTGGATAACAATCTCGCGGCGGCCCAGCGTAATCAGCACGATGCCGTACGTGATTGCCACCATCATGATGATCAGCGTCAGCAGGCTGATGAACGCGTCCAGGCTGACCGCCGGATCAACGTCCGAAGCCAGAATCGGCTGAATGAACCCCAGGATGCTGTTGGGCAGCGCGGCGATGATGCCCGCCATGATCAGCAGCGATACGCCGTTGCCGATGCCACGCTCGGTGATCTGGTCGCCAAGCCAGATCAGGAAGTATGCACCCGCGGTCATTGTCAACATCGCGACCACGGTGAACACGGGCGTATCCCACACGACCGCTGAAGCAAGGTCTGCCTGACTGGTCAATAACTGGATCGTGAAGAAGGATTGCACCAGACAGATCGGCATGGTGGCCAAGCGCGCGTACATTCGTATGCGACGCTGGCCGCTTTGCCCTTCCTTCTGAATCTCTTCCAGCTTGGGGACGACCTTGGTCAGCAACTGAAAAATGATCTCGGCACTGATGTAGGGCATGATGCCGAGACTGAAGATGGTGAAGTCGGTCAAGCCGCCGGCGGACAGAGCGTTGTAGATGCCCAGGAAGCCGAACACCCAACTGTCGTTGACTTGCTCTTTGAACTGCTCGGCAAAGGCAAGGTTGTTGATCCCGGGCACGGGAATGGTGCTGCCGAGGCGGTACACCGCGAGAATTGCGAGAGTGAACAGGGCCTTCTTGCGAAGCTCCGGCACCTTGAACAGGTTGGTGAAAAGCTCGGTTGGCCCGGATGCGTGTGCCATCTATGCCTCTGTATGCGACCGGCGCATTCGCGCCGGGGTACGCGAAACTGCCTACTTGCTGCCGCGGGCGGACTGTCTGGGCGCGGCGATCACCTCGCACTTGCCGCCCTTGCCCTCGATCTTCTCACGCGCCGACTTGCTGAAGCGGTGTGCGCGAACCGTCAACTTCTTGTCCAACTCGCCGTCGCCAAGAACCTTGACGCCGTCGGCGAGCTTGTTGATCAGGCCGGCCTTGAGAAACTCCTCAGGGCCTACCTGCGTGCCGTCTTCAAAGTCATTCAACGAGCGCACGTTTAACACAACCACGTCCTTGCGAAACAGGACGTTGTTAAAGCCCACCTTCGGCAGGCGCCGGACAAGCGGCATCTGGCCGCCTTCGAAGTAGTACTTGTGCGAGAATCCGCTGCGTGCCGACGCACCCTTACCGCCGCGAGTGGCTGTGCGGCCCTTACCGGTACCCGGGCCGCGGCCCTTGCGCACCATGGGCTTCTTGCGTGTGCGGGGCTTGCCTTTGATCGTCTTGAGGTCCATTGCCTGCTGCTCCTGTTCGCTTCCCGGTGCTGTTTGTTTGATTCTTGCTTTCTTACTGCTTGCTTTCCGGGTCACTCGGCTCTTGCCTGTGTCCAAACGATTGCCGGATTCCCGGCGCTATTCCTTTTGTTCGCCCTGTTCGCCCTTTGGCTGCTCCGGTGCCGGCGTCGTGTCGGCTGCCTGCTCGGGCGCCGCGTCGTCCTGCGCATCGGCCTCGCCGTCCTGGCGATCGCGCCCGCGGCGTCCACCGCGCCCGCCGCCGCCCCGGCGATCACCACGTTCCGGCTTGCCGCGCCGCCCGTCTTTCCTGCGCGGCTTGTCGCTGTCATCAAGGCCCACGGGCTCAAGCTTGGGACCTTCTCGATCGGCATGCACGGGAAGACCGCGCAGCTCAAACACCTCGCGCTTCGAAATCAACTGGTCCAAGCCGTTAAGCGTGGCCTTCACCACGTTCAACGGGTTGCGGCTGCCGTACACCTTGGTCAGCACGTTGCGAATGCCGAGTTCTTCCACCACTGCACGTACGCTGGCCCCGGCCTTGATGCCGGTACCGGGTGCAGCCGGCCGAAGCATGACGCGCGCGCTGCGGTACTGCCCCCACACCGCGTGCGGAATGGTGTCGCCGCGCAGCGGGTAGCGTGTCAGGTGCTTCATCGCGTCGCGCTTTGCCTTTTCGATGCTGACCGGCACCTCGCGCGCCTTGCCCTGGCCCAGACCGACAGCGCCCTTGCGGTCGCCGATCACAACCAGCGCCGAAAAGCTGAAACGCCGGCCGCCCTTAACGACCGCCGCGGTGCGGTTTACGCGCACGACTTTTTCTTCACCAAGCTCAAGGTCTCGAGCCGAAATCCGTTGACCCATTTCCTGCCTCGCTTTTTCGCCGGCTTTGCCGGTGTTCAGAATTCCAGTCCTGCCTCGCGTGCCGCTTCAGCCAGTGCCTTGATGCGGCCATGATACCGAAACTGGCCGCGGTCAAACGCCACCTGCTTGACGCCCTTGGCAAGGGCGGCCTCAGCGATCATGCGCCCGACTGTGCGTGCGCCTTCAACGTTACCGCCGCTGTTGCCGGAATTCTTGCCAACCGTGGTGGCGTAGGCCATGGTCTGCTGCTTTTCGTCGTCAATGATCTGCGCCGTAATGTGCCTGGTCGTGCGGTGCACGGACAGGCGCGGGCGCGTGCCCGCCGCGCGGATGCGGTTGCGCGTACGGTAGGCCCTGCGGCGCTCGCGATTCCTGACTACTTTGTATTGCTTCATGGTTCGTGCCTTGCGTTCTCAGTTTGCCGCCCCGGCGACCCTGCTACTTGCCGCCGACGAATGACTTTCCGGCCTTGCGAATGATGCGCTCACCATCGTAGCGCACGCCCTTGCCCTTGTACGGCTCCGGCTTGCGCGCGGAGCGGATACGTGCCGCGAACTCGCCGACTGCCTGCTTGTCGATGCCCGTTACTTCGATGCGCTGCGCATTCGGCAGCACAGCCGTGACACCTTCCGGCATATCCAGGTCAACCGTGTGGCAGAAGCCAAGCTGCAGCACCAGCTTCTTGCCCTGCACCCTTCCCTGCCAACCCACGCCGACGATGTCGAGATTCTTCTGGAAGCCCTTGGTTACGCCCCGGATCATGTTGGCGATCAGCGCGCGGGTGGTGCCGTGCATTGAGCGTGCAAACTTGCTGTCGTTGCGTCGCTGCACGATAATCTCGTTGTCCTTTACCTCGACCTCAACCTCGGGGCGCGTGCGGATGCTCAGCTTGCCCTTGGGGCCCTCGATCGAAACCGTGCCGGCGCTGACGGACGCCTTCACGCCGGACTCCAGCTTGATCGGTTGTTTGCCTACTCTTGACATGGCTCTGTTCCTCGAACCGTCGATCTGACGGAGTCGCCTTCTATCCAACCTTGCACAGCACTTCGCCACCCACCCGCTGCTTGCGGCATTCGCGGTCACTCAGCACACCCCGGCTTGTGGACAGGATGCAGATGCCCAATCCGCCGCTGACGCGTGGGATCTGCTCGGCGCTTGAATAGACGCGCCGGCCGGGCCGACTCACGCGGTCAAGCTTGTGAATCACGTGCTCGCCGTCGGGCCCGTAGCGCATGAGCAGCGTGAGGACGCGGCTGGTGCCGTCGCCTTCCACGCGCACTTCATTGACGTAGCCCTCGCGCCGCAGGACGTTTGCGAGTTCGTGCTTGAGTTTGGAATACGGGACTCGCACCTGGTCCGCCGCGTTGCGGTTGGCGTTGCGAATGCGGGTCAGCATATCCGATATCGGGTCGTTCATTGACATCTGGCGTTACTCCAGCTTGCCTGATACTTCCACAAAGCTACCAACTGGCCTTCTTCATGCCCGGGATCTCGCCCTTGCTGGCCAGGTCACGCAGGCAACAGCGACACACCTGCAACTTGCGGTACACCGCGCGCGGCCGGCCGCACAGCTGACAGCGGTTACGGTGCCGCGTCGAGAACTTGGGCGGACGCTTCGATTTTTCTACCAGGCACGTTCTAGACACACTTACCTCCGTTTACGCGGCTTGCTGGCCGCCCTTGCCGGGCATTTTCCTCAACGGCATGCCCAGGCCCATCAACAGCGCGCGGCTAAGGTCGTCGTTGCCGCCACTGATCGTGAATGCAATGTCCATGCCCTGGATTTCCTTGATCTTGTCCAGGTCAATATCCGGGAACAGCGACTGCTCGCTCAGGCCCATGTTGTAGTTGCCGCGACGGTCAAAACCCCGCGGGTTCAGGCCCTGGAAGTCGCGGATGCGCGGCACCGCAATGCTGATCAGCTTCTCAAGGAAGAGCCACATCCGGTCACCGCGCAGCGTCACCTTGGCGCCGACCGTGTCGCCTTCGCGCAGCTTGAAGGTGGCCGCGGCGGTCTTGGCTTTGCAGATCACAGCCTTCTGGCCCGCAATCTCGGACAGCTCGCCGGCGAGCAACTGGGCCTTGCCCTTGTCTTTGGACGCCTTGCCGAAGCCCATGTTCAGGGTGATCTTCTTGAGGCGCGGCAAAGCCATCGGGTTGTCGATGCCGAACTGCTCACGCAGCATCGGCGCGACTTCGTCGCGGTACTTCGTCTTGAGCCTTGGTTCTATCTTCGTCATGGCTTCCTGCCTTGTTACGGCCTTTGCTTGCTCTCGCTGGGACTGCCTGCTCTGTCAGGGCGCTCGCTTACGCTTCGCGTTCAGATTTCCCTACTCGTCGATGGCGGTGTTGGTGCTTTTGAAGTAGCGCACCTTCTTGCCGTTCACCCTCTTGTAGTGCACACGCTCCGGCTTGCCGGTCTTTTCATTCCATAGCATGACGTTGGCCGCGGGGATCGGCGCCTCGCGCTGCTGGCGCCCGCCCTGCGGGTTCTGCTCCGTCTTGCGCAGGTGCTTCCACACCATGTTGCGGCCCTCGATGATCACCCGGCCGCTGTCGCGATTCACGCGCAGCACCTTGCCGCTGGGCTTGGCGCGGTCCGCCTCGGTCTGCGGACGATCCTGCCCCTTGATGATCTGGACTACATCCCCGGCTTTCACGTGCATGGCTGTTACCTCTTGCCCCACTTGGCCGCGGCATTGCCGCGGGCGCCCGTTACCTAAATGACCTCGTTGGCCAGGCTGACGATCTTCATGAACTTCTTGGCGCGCAACTCGCGGGCCACGGCACCGAAGATACGAGTGCCGACCGGGTTGCCGTCCTTGTCCACGATCACAGCCGCGTTGCGGTCAAACCGCACGTAGCTGCCGTCGTCGCGCCTTACCGCGCGGCGAGTGCGCACGATGACGCAGCGCACCACCCGCTTCTTCTTGTCTTTCTTGGTGGTCTTCTTGAACAACTCGCACGTCGGCGTGGCCGTCTTGATCACGCCCACCACAACGTCTCCCAGCGTCGCATAGCGGCGGCCGGTGTTGCCCAGCACCTTGATGCATTGCACGGTTCGTGCGCCGGTGTTGTCGGCGACGTCCATGATTGTCTGTACCTGGATCATGACTCGGTCCTTTTACCGCTCAGGCGCTCTGCGCCGCCGGCTGTGCTTCCGTCTTGCCTTCCGTTGCTCCGTCGTCCTTCAGGCCCGCGTGCGCGCGCCGCAGCACGCGCAGCAGCCGCCATGACTTGGTCTTGCTGAGCGGACGTGTGGCCACAATCTCAACCAAGTCGCCGACGCCTGCCTCGTTGTTTTCGTCGTGCGCGTGCACCTTGGTGCGGCGCTTGACGATCTTGTGCACCCGCGGGTGCTTGGCCTGGCGCTCCCACAGCACAGTGATGGTCTTGTGCATCTTGTTGCTGACCACCACGCCCTGAAGCTTGCGCCGTGTGCCGCGCCCGTCTGCCATTGCCTGTTTGCCTGCTTCCGACATTGCCTTCTCCTGCCCGCGGATTGCGCTACAGCGCGCCCAGCTCTTTGACCGTTCGGTTCAACTGCTCCAGCTTGCGGCTTAGCTTGCGACGCTGATTCTTCTGCTCCCGACTTCCCTCGTGCGGCTTGCCGACTTTTTCAATCGATGCCTGGATCTGCTTCTGTTCTTCCAGTGCCTTCTTCAGGCGCTCGCGGCCGACCAGCAGCGTCTTGATCTGCGCGATCTCGCGCCGGCGCTTCAGCATCTGCGCGCCGCGCGCCGGTGTCATCGCCTCGGTCGTGAAGCGCGCGCGGAAATTCTCCTGCGTCAGCTCGTTCAGCCGGCCGTTCAGTTCCTTTTCAGTCTTCGACTTCAGCGCTTCAAAGCTCATGTCTGCTCTCCTGCCCGCGGCTATCCGACGCGGTGCTGCCTTTCCACCATGCGGCAACGCACGGGCATCTTGTTGGCCGCCTTGGCCAGAGCCTCGCGCGCGAGTTCAATACTGGTGCCGCCCACCTCAAACAGAACGACTCCGGGCTTCACTACGGCGCACCAGAACTCGGGCTCGCCTTTGCCGCCGCCCTGTCGGGTTTCAAGCGGCTTGGCGCTGACGGGCTTGTGCGGGAACACGCGGATCCAGTACTTGCCGGCTTTGCCCACGGTGCGCGAAATCGCGACACGAGCGGCTTCAATCTGGCGGCCGGTGATCCAGGCGGGCTCAAGTGTCTGCAACCCGGCATCGCCGAACGCGACGAAGTTGCCGCGCGAGGCGTTGCCCTTGACGACACCGCGCTGGTGCTTGCGGTACTTAGTTCTTTTCGGCAGCAAGGCCATACTTCGCCTCCTCCGTCTGCTTCATCATGCCGCGGTTGATCCAGACCTTGATGCCGAGAATCCCGAAGGTGGTCTTGGCTTCCGCGAACCCGTAGTCGATGTCGGCATCCAGGGTGCTCAGCGGAACCGAGCCCCATGTCTGCTTTTCCGTCCTGCTCAGGTCGGCGCCACCGAGGCGTCCGGCCAGCACTACCTTGCAACCCTCGGCGCCGCCGCCGCGGATCATTTCCATTTCGCGCTTGATGGCGCGCCGGAAGCTGCCGCGGCGCTCAAGCTGCTCGGAGATGCGCTCAGCGGCGAGCTGTGCGTCAAGCTCCGGCTTCTGGACCTCAAGCACGCGTGTGTCGATCAGCTTGCCGTCGGTCAGCAGCGCGAGCTCTTTCTCCAGGTCAGACAGGCGGTTGGTCTTCTTGCCGATCAGCATGCCCGGCTTGGCCGTGAAGATGTACACGGTGATCTTGTCGTCGCCCTTGCGCTCAATTTCGATGCGCGGGATGGCGGCGAAGCGGTACTCCTTCAGGATGTGCTTGCGAATCCGGGTGTCCTCTACGAGGAACGAGCCGAACTGTTTCTTGTTCGCAAACCAGCGCGAGCGCCACGGCTTGGTCACGCCGACCCTGAATCCGTATGGCCTGATTTTCTGTCCCATCTTCTTCTCCGGGCGGCATGCGCCGCCGATACGGCTACTTCTTCTTTTTGGTCTGGCCCTTCGCCGGTGCCTTCTTGTCAGACTTGCCGCCTGCCTTCTTGGCAGGCTTCTTGTCCGACTTGGCTTCCGCCTTCTTGGCCGGCTTCTTGGCCGGTTGTTTAGTCGAGGCCTTGGCCGGCTTCTTTTCCGTCTGGGTTTCCGTCTGGGTTCCCGCCTTGGCTTCAGTCTTTGCTGGCTTGGCGGCAGCCTTCTCGTCTGCAGCCTTGGTCGGGGCGGCTTCCGTCTTTGCAGCCGGCTCGACTGCGATGCCCTTCTTGGCAAGGCGTTGTTCCTTGCTCAGGCGACGGCGCGGCTTGTAGAACGCCGGGCGCCCTTTGGCCTTTTCCGCGACTGCGTCGCGCTCAGCCAGGATGATGCGCATGTGGCACGACGCGCGCACGAACGGGTTGGCCATTCCGCGCGAGCGCGGGCGCCAGCGCTTCATGCGTGGGCCTTCGTCCACCTGGGCGTCAGCGATCACGAGCTCGCTGGTGTCAATGTCAATGCCTTCGCGGTTGCCGAATTCCTCGGCGTTGGCGACGGCCGACGCAATCAGCTTGCGGATGGCGGGGGCCGCGCGCTTGTTGACGAACTGCAGCGCGACCATTGCCTCTTCGGCGTCGCGGCCGCGCACGGCGTCCATCACAAGCCGCGCCTTGCGCGCACTCATGCGCACATTGCGGGCGCTTGCTTTGAACTCGCGAATTGTTGTCTCGGCCATCTTCTCTGCCCTGCCTTTGTCCTGCCTTGTTCGGTCGGTCCTGCGCCTGTCGTGCGTGCTATGTCTTGCGGTGTCCGGTGTGGCCCTTGTAGTTGCGCGTCGGCGCGAACTCGCCCAGCTTGTGCCCCACCATGTCTTCCGTGACAAACACGCGCAGATGCTGCTTGCCGTTGTGCACCATGAAGGTCAGGTTGATGAACTCCGGGATAATGGTACTGGCACGCGACCATGTCTTGATCGCGTCGCGCGATGCACCTTCCTTGGACTTCAGCACCTTCTTCATCAGCTTGGGGTCAACGAACGGCCCCTTTTTCAGCGATCTTCCCATGTTCTCTTCCCTGCGTTCTCTTGCGCGTTCCGCCCCGAGACGGCACCCGGCTGCTACGCCTTCTGCTTGCCCCGTCGCGTACGGATGATCATCTTGTTTGTCGGGTTCTTCGGACGACGCGTCCGTTGACCCTTGCTCAGGTTGCCGTGACGATCCACCGGCGGGCGGCCGCCGCCTGTGCGGTCGTTGCCGCCGCCCATCGGGTGATCCACCGGGTTCTTGCTGGTGCCGCGGTTCTTGGGCTTGCGGCCCAGCCAGCGGTTACGGCCGGCTTTGCCGATCTGGATGTTCATGTGGTCGAGGTTGCTGACCTGCCCGATCGTCGCGCGGCATTCCTTGTGTACCTTGCGAATCTCGCCGCTGGGCATCTGGATTGCCATCCAGGTGTCGTCCACCTTGCCCGACAGAATGCACTGGCTGCCTGCGCCGCGGGCAAGCTGGCCGCCGCGCCCCGGCTTAAGCTCAACACAATGAATCGCCAGGCCCTGCGGAATAACATGCAGCGGCAGGCAGTTGCCGACGCGCGGCTCTGCCTTTTCGCCGGACATCACGGTATCGCCGACCTTCAAGCTATGCGGGGCGATGATGTAATCCTTGTGGCCGTTGGCGTACCAGATCTGCGCGACAAAGCATGTTCGGTTCGGGTCATACTCAATGGCCTTGACCGTTGCGGGCACGCCGTCAAAGCGGTCGCGGCGGAAATCGACTTCGCGATAGCGCCGCTTGTGGCCGCCGCCGCGATACGCGATGGTCTGGCGCCCGCGGTTGTTGCGCCCGCCGGTGCTCTTCTTGCCCTTGGTCTTGGACTTCAGCGGCGCAGCCTTGCTCAGCTCGCTGTAGTCCACCAGGCGCGTATGGCGCAGGCTGGGTGTCCTTGGTTGGAAGCTTTTGATTGCCATCTCTTTGCCTTCGGTCTTTTCTGTCCCGGCTTACTGCCAGGCCCGGCTTATCGCCCCGGGCGGGCATAACACGTCCGTGAATCAGGTAATCTCGATGCTTTCGCCCTTGTCGAGCGTCACCAGCGCCTTCTTCCAGTCCTTCTCATTGAAGAACCCGAAGCGGTTGCGGCGGTCACGGCGGCCGCGCATGCGCACGGTACGCACCTTCTTGACCTTGACCCCGAATACGTCACGCACCGCCTGCGCGATCTCAATCTTGTTGGCGCCAAGCGCGACCTCGAACGCGTAAACGCCGTTGGCCATCTGCAGGCTGGACTTTTCGGTCACCAGCGGGCGCTTGAGCACACTGTAAGCTTCAACTTTAGCCGCCACGCTTCACCTCCTTGCCACCCGTCTTGCCGCCTTTGCTGCCTGCCTTCTTGCCGGCTTTCGGGGCGTCTGCCTTGCTGCCTTCGCCCTCAGCCGTGCTTGCCTTCACGCCCGACTTGAGCGCGTCCAGCGCCTCGCGCGTCAACAGCATGCGGCGCTGCTTGATCACCTCATAGGCGTTGAAGCGACTGACCGGCCGCACCATCGAGCCCGGGATGTTGCGGACCGACAGGTACAGGTTGCGGTCTTCCTTATCTACACCGACCAGCAGCGTGCCGCGGCTCAAACCGGCTGCATCAAGCATCTTGGCGACGCTTCGGGTGCGCGGTGCCTTGTCGAACTTCCACCCGTCAACGACGGAAACCTCACCATCCTTGAACTTGGCCAGCAGCGCGCTTTGCAGCGCAATCTGCTTCATCTTGGCCGGGATGCGCACGCGAAAGCTGCGCGGGTGCGGGCCGTGCGCGACGCTGCCCTTGTGGCGGTGCGGGGCATGCTTCTGGCCAGTACGGGCGCGGCCGGTGCCCTTCTGCTTCCAGGGCTTCTTGTTGGAGCCCTGCACGTCGGACAGGTTTTTGCTGTTCACGGTGCCCTTGCGGCGGTTCGCCTCATAGGCGTACACCACCTCGCGCAGGGTGCGGGTTTTGACCTTGTCGCCGAACACGGACTCGTCAAAGGAGATCTTCTCCTTGGCCTTTCCATCCGCGTCGTACACCTGTACTTCAACCATGGCTCTGTCCTTCGTGCGTTTGCCCGCTGTCTGTCCCGGGCCTGTGCTTTCTTACTTGCCGCTCTTGCGCAGCGCGCGGTCCGGCTTGGGCTGGCGCTTGGCCTTGGCTTTGCGCACTTCAACCTCAGCGCCGTTGAAGCCGGGCACTGCACCACGCACAAACAGCAGGTTGCGCTCAGCATCCACGCGCGCGACCAGCAGGTTACGGACCGTTGTGCGGGTATTGCCCATCTGGCCGGGCATCCGTTTGCCTTTCAAAACGCGGGCAATCGCGGTGTTTGAGCCTGTGCTGCCCGGCTCGCGCATGTTCTTCGTGCCGTGGGCGCGCGGGCCGCTGTTGAAATTGTGACGCCGGATGCCGCCCTGAAAACCGCGACCCTTGCTCAGCCCGCTGACATCAACCCAGTCGCCTTCCTTGAACACGTCGGCAACCTTCAGCACGTCGCCCGCCTTCAACTCACTGGCAGCTTCAAGCCGCACTTCACGCGAGCGGCGACGCGGCTCGGCGCCTGCCTTCTGCCAGTGGCCCTTGACGGGCTTGCTGACACGACTGAGCTTGATGTCGCCAAAGCCCAGCTGTACGGCAAAATAGCCGTCATTTTCGTCGGTCTTGACCTGGCCGACGGTGCACGGGCCGATCTCCAGGATCGTGACGGGCACGATGGTGCCGTCGTCCTTGAAAAGCTGGCTCATCTCGCGTTTGCAGCCGATCAACATATGCACTGACATGGTTTCTTCCTCTTTATGCCGACGCGGTCATTGCCGTTGGTCGGGTCTTGCTTGCACTAGACTCTGCGTACTGCCTTGCGCGCAGGCCGATCAGGTATTGATGCGTACTTCCACTCCCGCGGGCAGGTTCAGCGTCTGCAGCGCGTCCATCGTGCGTGGCGACGGCTGGCGGATGAAGATCAGCCGCTTGTGCGTGCGAATCTCGAATTGCTCGCGGCTCTTCTTGTCAATGTGCGGGCTGCGCAACACGGTGTAGCGCTCAATGCGTGTCGGAAGCGGAATGGGGCCCGAAATCTTCGCGCCGCTGTCCCGGGCCGAGTCGCAGATCTGCCGCGCAGACTGATCCAACAGCTCGTGATCGTAGCCTTCGAGTCGGATTCTGAATTGCACGCCTATGCCTTCTTTCGCCATAGAGCACTTCCTGAAAACTGGCTCAAGCCGCTGCCTTCATCTCAAGCGGGGCGCAGACACTAATCCGCGCGCCCCTTACGTCAAGCGCCCAGCCTGAGCGCTTCTGGCTTGCTTACTTCTTCCTCTTTCCGCCCAGGCCACGCTCGGCCATGATCTTTTCCTTCACGTGCGGCGGGCAGATCTCGTAACGGTACGGCTCCATGCTGTAGTTTGCGCGTCCCTGGCTCAGCCCGCGCACCGCCTGCACATAACCAAACATCTCACTCAGCGGCGCCACCGCCGAAATGATGGTGATGTCTTCGTCTTTCTCGGTGGACTCAATTCGTGCGCGGCGGCTGTTGAGGTCGCCGATCACCGAGCCCTGGAACTCGTGCGGCGTGCGCACTTCCACTTTCATCATCGGCTCAAGAACCTCGGTGCCCTTGCGCTCAAGCAGCTCGCGGTACGCCAGGCGCGCTGCGTCGGCATAGGCAAAGTCCTTGCTGTCCACGTCGTGGTAGCTTCCGTCATAAAGCTCTGCGCGCAGACCCTGTACAGGGTAGCCCGCCAAGCCGCCTGAAACGGCCGCATCGCGGAAACCCTTCTCAACGCTCTTGATGAAAGGCCGGGGAATGCTGCCACCAACCGTTTCATCTGCAAACTCGTTCGTTGAGTTCAACTCTTCGGGAAGAGTTGACCAGCGAATCTTGCAATGGCCGTAGCTGCCGGCGCCGCCGGTCTGCTTCTTGTGCAGGCCTTCCGTTTCGACCGTGCCGTCGATGATGACAGTTTCGCGGTACGCCACACGCGGCTGACCGACCGCGGCATCCACCTTGAACTCGCGCAGGATGCGGTCGCGGATGATGTCGAGATGCAGCTCGCCCATGCCCGAAATGACGGTCTGTTGTGTCTCGGGATCAAGCTTGATTTTGAATGTGGGGTCGTCCTTTGCCATCTTCTGCAGCGCCATGGCGAGCTTTTCGCGGTCGGCGTTGGTCTTGGGCTCGATGGACATGGCGATCACGGTGGCCGGAAACGTAATCGCGCCAAGCGCCAACACGTCATTCTCGGCGCACAGCGTGTCGCCGGTAACCGTGTAGTTCAAGCCAAGCACGGCGACGATGTCGCCCGCACCAGCCTCATCAATGTTCTCGCGCTTGATCGAGTGCATGCGCAGCAGACGGTTGATGCGCTCGCGCTTGCGTGATCGCGGGTTGTACACCGCACCGCCGGACTTCAGCGTACCCGAATATATGCGCAGGTAAGTCAAGTCACCGTGCTGCTCGGTCATGGTCTTAAACGCCAGGCACGCCAGTGCCCCCGAGGGGTCGGCGTCGAGCTTGCGCGGTGTCTGCTTTTCAGGCGGGTCATCGCTTTCGGGGTCAAAGGCGTCAACCGGCGGGATGTCCAGCGGGCTGGGCAGATACCAAAGAACGCCGTCGAGCACTTCCTGCACGCCCTTGTCGCGCAGCGCGCTGCCGCAGTAAATGGGAATGGCCTTGAACGAAAGTGTGCCCGCGCGCAGTGCGCGGCGAATCATTTCCTTGGTGATCTGATCAAACTGCTCTTCCAGGAACAGCATGCCAATCTCTTCGTCCACGTCGGCAAGCTTCTCGATCATGAACAGGCGGGCCTTCTGCGCGGCTTCTTTGAAGTCGCTGGGAATCTCGTGATGCACGCGCTGCAGGCCGTGAGCGCCTTCGAAGCTGATGGCCTTCATGTCGATCAGGTCGATGACACCCTTGAACTCGGTCTCTTCGCCCCAGGGAATCTGCACCGGGACGGGGTTGGTGGCCAGGCGCTTGACCATCGAATCAACGGCCTTCTTGAAGTTCGCGCCGATCTTGTCCATCTTGTTGATGAAAGCGATGCGCGGCACCTTGTACTTGTGTGCCTGGCGCCAGACGGTCTCACTCTGCGCCTCAACGCCTTCCTTGCCGTCAAACACAACCACCGCGCCGTCCAGCACGCGGAGGCTTCGTTCCACCTCAGCCGTGAAGTCAACGTGGCCGGGTGTGTCAATGATATTGATGGTGTACTTCTGGCCTGATTCCGGGTCGTTCCAGAAGCATGTGGTGGCTGCGGCGGTGATGGTGATGCCGCGCTCCTGCTCCTGCGCCATCCAGTCCATGGTGGCTGCGCCTTCGTGAACTTCGCCGACGTCGTGCTCTTTGCCTGTGTAAAACAGTACCCGCTCGGTCGTGGTCGTCTTGCCCGCGTCGATGTGCGCGATGATGCCGATGTTGCGCGTAAACTTGAGTTCCAGTAGCGACACGTAAATCTCCGTCCTGGTTGCCTTGCTGCCTTCGTCAGTCTGTGCCCGGTCAACCGACCCAAAAAAGAACGTGGGCCGGTGGTCCCTTGTCTCAGGTCACCGGCCCAACGACGATTCGTCGTTCACCAGGTGCCCGAAACTTACCCGTTTGCAACGGGTAGTTTTTCAAGCGCCGCGGCCGCCCGATTGCCAGCCGCCTTTATGAGGGCACTCTGCCCTGTTTGTCCGCCCCATAACTTGGGCGCGGTAGTGTAGGGTCGGCGCCGGACAAGTCAACAGGCGGATTTACCGCGCGTTCAAATTCCCGGCCAGCCGCAAAGTCAAAGCTGCGCAATCGCTTGCGCAGCTTTGAAGGTGTCCGGCGCGGATGCCGCGGCCTTCGCGGCAGTCGCGGCTACCAGGCAAAGTGGCTGAAGGCCTTGTTGGCCTCGGCCATGCGGTGAGTGTCTTCGCGCTTCTTGACGGCTGAGCCTTCACGGCGGAAGGCGTCGCCCAACTCATCGGCAAGGCGCTGGTACATCGCCTTTCCCTTGCGGGAGCGCGCAGCTTCGATCAGCCAGCGAAACGCCAGCGCCTGCTGACGCTTTGCGCCAACCGGCTTGGGCACCTGGTAGGTTGCGCCGCCGACTCGCTTGCTGCGCACCTCGACCATGGGACGCGTGTTGGCGACTGCCTCGCTGAACACCTCAAGCGGCTCCTTTTCAGGAATGCGCTGCTTGATGATGTCCAGCGCGCCGTACACGATGCGCTGCGCCGTCTGGCGCTTGCCTTCCTTCATGATCGAGTTGATGAACTTGGAGAGAAGCTTGCTGTTGTAGAGCGGGTCCGGTTGAAGGAAGCGCTCAGTTGACTTGTAGTTGCGTGGCATCTGACCTAGCTCCAAAGGCCTATTTGCTGCTTGGGGCGGGAATCGTAGCAGGGGCAAGTGTTGTTGCAAGCAGGGGTGCTTGCGCGAAAATTCTTTTCATCGCCCGCGAGGTGGGCGGGTGCGCGCGCGAGCGTCAAGGGGGAGGAACCGCGCGAAGTTTGTAACAGGTCGGGCGCGCAACGCGCCTTGCCGCCCTGCGCACGCATCCCCGACCAACGGACGGGCACGAGCATCGGGTGCATCTTCAGATTGCCGGCCGATAAAACAAACAGCCCCCGTGCGGGGGCTGTTGACGTGTCAAGATTGCGCGGGTTACTTGCCGCGCTTGCTGCCGTACTTGCTGCGACCCTGCTTGCGGCCCTGCACACCCTGCGTGTCCAGCGCGCCGCGCACGATATGGTAGCGCACGC
Source organism: uncultured Planctomycetaceae bacterium (assembly GCA_964652605.1). GTDB lineage: Bacteria > Planctomycetota > UBA8742 > UBA2392 > UBA2392 > JADJRK01. The sequence continues at coordinate 3,211 of CAZZBH010000034.1, read as the reverse complement.
CCGGCAAGTCACGCACACGGCCGCCACGAATCAGCACGATATTGTGCTCCTGCAGGTTGTGGCCCTCGCCCGGAATGTAGGCCGTAACTTCACGCTGATTGCTCAAACGCACGCGGGCAATCTTGCGCAGAGCCGAGTTGGGCTTCTTGGGCGTGGTGGTCTTGACCTGCAGGCACACACCGCGCTTGAACTGGTTGGCGTCCAGCGCGGGGCACTTGCTTTGCTTAACGACCCGCTTGCGGCGCTTGCGGGCGAGCTGGTTCAGTGTCGGCATGTTTCCTCTCTGCGTACTGCTTTGTGTGCTGCTGTCCGGTCAATTCCAAGGCGCGAAAGTGTACTAATCCTTCGCCCGTTTCAAGGGCCAGCCTATGCTGCGCCGCTGGCCATCGATTCTTCTTCCTCTTCTTCTTCCATGGGCTCAGCCGCTTCGCGGGTAAGATCCACGGTGTGGTAAACGGGAAAGCCGCTGCCCGCCGGGATGCGGTGACCGAGGATGATGTTTTCCTTCAACCCGGTGAGCAGGTCCTTTTTCCCGCTGATTGCGGCTTCGGTGAGCACCTTCGTGGTTTCCTGGAAGCTGGCGCTGCTCAGGAAGCTGTCACTCTGCAGGCTGGCCTTGGTAATGCCCAGCAGCAGCGGCTTGAAGGTGGCCGGCTTGCCGCCTTCCTTGACCACGCGCTCGTTTTCCTTGCGGATGGTGACGCGGTCCACCACTGTGCCGCGCAGCAGCGCGGTGTTGCCCTCGTTGACGATGCGCACTTTGCGCAGCATCTGGCCGACGATGATTTCGATGTGCTTGTCGTTGATGGCCACGTTCTGGCTGCGATAAACCTTCTGCACTTCAGACAGCAGGTATTCCTGCACGGCGTCCTTGCCCTGGATGTCGAGCACGTCGTGCGGCACGCGTGAGCCCTCGGTCAGCGGCTCGCCGGCTTTGACGCGGTCGCCTGTGCGCACCTTGATTGAAAGCCGCGCGGGGATTGTGTGCTCGGCAATCTCGCCGGTGTCGCTGCGCACGAACACCGCGCGCTTGCCGCGCTTCTTGTCCTCGGACAGCTCCACCGTGCCGTCGATCTTGGTGATGATCGCCGGCTCTTTGGGCTTGCGCGCTTCCAGCAGCTCGGTGACGCGCGGCAAACCGCCCGTGATGTCCTGCGTGCCGCCAATTTCACGCACACTCTTGGCGAGCACTTCGCCGGCCTTCACGCGCTGGCCGTCCTTGACCACGATCGTGGACTTTTCCGGCAGCGGGTAATAGGCCAGCACATCGCCCTTGTTGTTCTCGATGCGGATCTGCGGGTGCAGGTCACCCTTGTGCTCGATCACCACGCGCTGCATGGTGCCGGTGGCGGTTTCGGTTTCTTCCTTGAATGTGCGGCCTTCAATCAGGTCGTCGTACACGGCTTTGCCGTCGGTTTCGCTGATGATCGGCGTGCTGTGCGGATCCCACTCTGCAAGCACCTTGCCGGCCTTCTGCACTTTCTCACCGTCTTGAAGGCGCAGCGTGGCGCCAAGCGGAATCTGGTATGTGTCGAGAACCTTGTCGTCCTTGTCCACGATGCTGATTTCGCCCTTGCTGCTGACGACGATGCTTTCGCCCTCGACGTTGGCGACGGTGCGCAGCGTCGGGCTGTACTTGACTGTTCCCGCGCGCATCACCCGCAGGTCTTTGTCCACGCTGGTGCGCGTGACCGTGCCGCCGATGTGGAAGGTACGCATCGTCAACTGTGTGCCCGGCTCACCGATGGACTGCGCAGCGATGATTCCGACCGCGAGGCCAAGCTCGACCATCTCCTCGCGGGACATGTCCGAGCCGTAGCACAACTGGCAAATGCCGTTTTCCGACTCGCAGGTCAGCGCGCTGCGCACGCGGATCTTCTGATAACCCAGGTCTTCGATCGTCTGGGCAAGCTCGGCGCTGACCAGGTCGTTGCTGCGCGCAAGCAGCTCTTTCGTCTGCGGGTGGCGGATGTCGTCGCAAAGCACGCGCCCGCGAATGCCCTCCGACAGGCTGATCTCGACCTTCTCGCCCTTGAACGTGGCGCGCTTGTCCATGCCCTGGTCGGTGCCGCAGTCGTGCTCAGACACCACCACGGTCTGCGCCACGTCGGCCAGTTTGCGCGTCAGGTAGCCCGAGTCGGCAGTCTTGAGTGCCGTGTCGGCCAGGCCCTTGCGTGCGCCGTGGGTGGACGAGAAGTACTCAAGCACCTTCAGGCCTTCACGGAAATTGGCCTTGATGGGCGTTTCAATGATTTCGCCGCCCGGCTTGGCCATCAAACCGCGCATGCCGGCGAGCTGTCGCACCTGCTCAGTGCTGCCTCGCGCGCCGCTGGTGACCATCATGAAGATGGGGTTGAGGTAGGGCTTGCCGTCGCGCTGGTCGTTCTTGAGCACGTCCATCATCGAGCGACCGATTTCTTCGCGCGCGTGCGTCCATTCGTCGATCACGTGGTTGCGTCGCTCGCGGTCGGTGATCACGCCCTGCCGATAGCGGCGGTCAAGTTCGTCAACCACCTTCTGCGACTTGCCCAGGATGTCTTCCTTGTTTTCCGGGCTGCGCATGTCGTCCTTGCCGATACTGCAGCCGGCGCGCGTTGCCGACTTGAAGCCGAACTCCTTGATGTCGTCCAGCAACTGCAACGTTGCCACGCGGCCAAGCCGCTTGTAGCAGTGCGCAATCACGCCGCTGACCTGCTTCTTGCCGATCGGGTAATTGAAGAACGGCATGCCCTCGGGAAGGATGTCGTTGAACAGGATGCGGCCGGGCGTGGTCTCGATCATGTAGCTGTCGGCTTGCTCGGCTGCCTTGTTCACCCAATTGAGGTACAGCTCGCGGTTCAGGAACACTGCGCGCTCGACAATCTGGGTCCAGTCTTCGTTCGGCTTCTCCTTGTGCCCGCTTTGCACGGCGCCGTTGGCGTCGAGCACGACCTTGTGCGCCGGCATCAGGACCCGCACCTTCGCGTGCGTGCCCAGCTTGCCGTGTGAGTACGCCGCAATCGCGTCGTCCAGCGTCGTGAACCACTTGCCTTCGCCCTTTTCCTGGGCGTTGTCGGCCGTCATGTAGTAGAGGCCCAGTACCATGTCCTGGCTGGGCGTGATGATCGGGTTGCCGTGCGCCGGGCTGAAAATGTTGTGAATGCTCAGCATCAAGGTGTGCGCCTCGGCCTGCGCCTCGAGGCTCAGGGGCAGGTGCACCGCCATCTGGTCG
>CAZZBH010000033.1:0-31607 GCA_964652605.1 uncultured Planctomycetaceae bacterium | reverse complement strand
AGTTGGCGGAAGCGTATCACGACGACGATGAGTTCCTTGGCAAGGCGTACGACGCCCGGCTGATCAAACGGCTGATCCCGTACGCCAGACCGTACCTGCGCCTGGTGGCGTGGGGGAGCTTTTTCATGCTGTTCGCAGCCGGTTGCGAACTGCTGATCCCGATCATTGTTCGTGAAACGGTGAACGGTCCTTTCATGATTCTGGGCGATTCCGCCTCGTCGGAGCCTGAGCGCGAAGGCGCCTGGACGACGCTGGCGTGGTTGTCATTCGGGTTTCTGGGCCTGGTCTTGCTGCAGTTCGTGACCCGATACTTCAACACCTACCTGTTTCAGAAGCTCGGCCAGAGCGCCGTGCTGGACATCCGGCAGGACTGCTATTCGCACATCCAGCGGCTGCCGCTGCGCTTTTTTGACCGCAACCCGGTCGGGCGCCTGGTGACTCGGGTGACCAGCGACGTCGAGGCGATCGGCGAGGTGTTCGCCAGCGGGCTGGTACAGCTTGCCGGCGATGCGCTGATCGTGATTGGCGCGCTTGCCCTCATGATGTACCTCGACTGGCGAATGGGGTTGATGGTGGTAGCGGCGATCCCCGTGATGGCAGGCATCACCTGGGTGTTTCGCGGGCGCGCGCGCACGGCCTTTCGCGACATGCGGGTCAAGCTGGCGGTGGTCAACAGCTTTCTCAACGAGACGATTCAGGGTTGGCGGGTAACGCGCATCTTTGGCATCGAGAAAAAGATGGCGCGCAAGTTTGATCAGCGCTCGCGCGACTACCGCGAGGCAACCTACCGCACCGTCTTCAATTTCAGCCTGTTCTTCCCAATTGTTGAGCTTGCGGGCACGGCGACGGTGATGCTGGTCGTCTGGTACGGCACCACGGCGATTTTTGACAACACGCTGGACTACGGGACGTTCTTTGCCTTCTTCCTGTACACACCGATGATGTTCCGGCCGATCCGCGAAATGAGCGAAAAGTACAACGTGCTGCAAAGCGCGATGGCCAGCGCGGAGAGGCTGTTCCGCATCATCGACACGAAGAACGACGTGCAGGACCCGGTGCAGCCCAGGACACCGGAACTGCGCGGCGAGATTGAGTTCCGCAACGTCTGGTTCGCCTATGGCGACAAACCCGACGGCACGCCTGAGTGGGTGCTCAAGGACGTCAGCTTCAAGGTGCCAGCCGGCGGATCGCTCGCACTGGTGGGGGCAACAGGCAGCGGCAAGACCACAGTCATCAGCCTGCTGATGCGCTTCTACGACATCCAGCAGGGCGCGATTTTGATCGACGGAGTAGATATCCGTGAGATGCCCAAGGCGCACCTGCGCGCGGCCTTCAGCCTCGTGCTGCAGGATGTGTTTCTGTTCGCGGGCACGGTGCTTGAAAACATCCGCCTGGGCGACGAAGCCATCACGCGCGAGAAGGTTGAGCACGCCGCCGAAGTTGTTCATGCAGCCGGGTTTATCCGAAGGCTGAAAGACGGCTTTGACGGTCAGGTGGCGGAGCGAGGGGCCACGTTCAGTGCGGGCCAGCGACAGTTGATTGCGTTCGCGCGCGCGCTTGCGTTTGACCCGAAGATTCTGGTGCTGGACGAGGCGACCTCAAACATCGACAGCGAGACGGAAGCGCTGATCCAGGACGCACTGGGCAAGCTGATGCAGGGCCGGACGGCGGTGGTTGTCGCGCATCGACTGAGCACGATTACGCACAGCGACAACATTCTCGTGCTGCACAAAGGCGAAGTGGTGGAGCAGGGCAGTCACGCGGAACTGCTGGCCCAAGCCGGGCGCTACGCCAAGCTGTACCAGCTGCAGTTTGCCAACGGCATGAATCCGGTATCCAGTTGAGGATCGCCTGCTCAGGTGGTTTGCCGGTGCTTCGGGATTCCTGTTATTGAACTAGGGAGTGCCGTATGAAGCTACGCGATCGCATTGAGGTGAAGGCGGACGTTCTCGGCGGGAAGCCGGTCATTGAAGGCACGCGCATCTCCGTTGAGCTCATTCTCGACCTGATTTCGTCAGGAGCAACCATTGATCAGTTGCTGGAGGATTACCCCCACATCACCCGCGAGGATGTCCTTGCCTGCGTAGCATTCGCTGCGGACACCATTCGAAGTGAACGCAACTATCCCGTGGCCAATCCATAGTGCGTGTACTGGCAGACGAGAACATTCCACCGGCGCTCGTGGAAGCATTGCGGGCAGCGGGGCATGATGTATCGAGCATCCACGAGGGGCTTCGCGGTTCGCCCGACCCTGTCGTGGCAGATCTCAGCGTTCGCGAGGGTCGGATCCTGCTCACGTACGACAAAGACTTTGGGGAGATGCTGTTCGCCGCGCCACCAGTCGGCACCCAACCAGCCGGTGTCGTGCTGTTGCGATTGGGAGGCATGGCGTACTCGCTTCGGACAGCCCGGGTTCTTGGCGTCTTTGCTTCCGAAGAACTGACCCTGCAAGGGCTTTCACAGTTGTGGAGCCCGCCAGGACTAGGCAGCGCGTGCTTCCGGGTGCCGCGGCCGACGAATAGTCCGGATCGCTACTGGCTCAGCCAACGAGCTTCGCGTAGGCAGCCTGCGCACGGAAGGTGTCTGCCGTTCCGTGCACCAGCGCGCGGCCATCGCGGTAAAGTGTGACCGTTAGTTCATCGTAATTCGCTTGCAGCAGATAGTCGTTGTCCAGCATCAGTCGTGATGCCTTGCGAATCGCTTCCCGCGTAGCCACAAAGTCAAACGCCCCAATACCCCGCACCTGAATCGTATTGCGCCCACATAGCGCGGTTTGGCTGGATGTTCGAACTCCAGCGAGCCAAGGAAAATCATTGTCGGCGCAAGCGGGACACCCGTCGCGCGGCACAGACGCGTCAACCACGCTTCGCTCACCGGTCCAGACGTCAGCGGTCATCATCTTGGAGATCAGCGCATCCGCGTTTCCGCTCAGCAGCTTTAGTGCGGCGCCGGTTGCCCAAGCCACCGCCTGCAAGACTGCCGGCAGGATGATCCCCGTGGTGTCGCAGGTTTCGCCGCCGGCGGCTGGCTGGTCTTCCAGCATGCAGCGCAAACACGCTGTCTTGCCGGGGATAACGGGCATGCAGGTCGCCCGCGAACTGACGCACCCCGCGTAGATCCAGGGCGTTCCGGTCTTGACCGCGAGGTCGTTGATCAGAAAGCGCGTTTCAAAGTTGTCGGTGCCATCCAGTATCAGCGTCGCGCCTTGCGCCAGCCGCTCTGCATTCCGAAACGTGAAGTCGTCCACGTGCGCGGTGATCTGCACGTCGCTGTTCACGCCCTGCAGCGCACGCCGGGCGGCCTCCGCTTTGGGCAAAGCCTGCTCCGCATCGTGCTCGGTAAACAGCGATTGGCGCTGCAGGTTGCTGTGCTCGACGATGTCACGGTCCACAATCTCGAGCCCACCGACACCTGCCCGAACGCAAAACTCCGCCAGGTGCGTGCCCAGCGCGCCACAACCAACCAGCAACACGCGGGACCGGCGGATCAGCTCTTGCCCGTCGGGGCCGATGGGAGTGAACAGTTCCTGTCGCGAATAGCGGGACATGCATGCCTCAAGCGCAACGATCTAGTTCATCGCCCTGGACGCTTTGCGCAAGGCCCCGAAGTACGGGAGGATCGACAGCACGCTGACCGCGCCGGTAATGCCGATCAGCACCATGTCGATGATGCGTACTTCCGGCTTGTAATCCGGCAGCCGGTACAGGATCAACTCCATGATCCAGATCAGAATCAGCACCACCGTCTGCGTCACGGTCTTGGCTTTGCCCCAGAAGTTTGCGCCGAGCACCACGCCAAGGCGCATTGCACTCGGCCGCAGATAGACGTGCTGCACGAACTCACGCGCGATAAAGGGCAGCGCAAACCAGATCGGGTAAACGTCCGTCAGCCCCAGCGCCGCCCACACGACCAGAAAGAACACCGCGTCCGCCAGCGGATCGAATATCTTTCCCAGGTCACTGACCTGCCGCGCCCGACGCGCGAAATAGCCGTCGCAGAAGTCCGTGAACATCGCCAGGATCGCTGTCCATCCGGCAAGCCAGATGCCCCACAACGTCTCCTGCATGAAAAAGAACGCACACACCGGCGCCAGCGCAAAGCGCGCAAAAGTGAAGGTGTTTGCCAGCGTCCAGAAGCGCGGCGCCGGAATTGCTGCCTGGTCATTCATGGCGGACCAGCGTCCACGATGGGTGCCCTGGTTGCAAGCACCCAGATTTTTCCGTCGCCTTGCCGGCCGGTGCGGCACGCGGCGATGATTGCATCCACGGCAGCCCTGGCTGCATCGGGCGCAACGACAAATTCAATGCGCTGTTTGGGCAGAAATGCCAGCGCAAAGCGATCGTCCTGGTAGTCGCTGAGATGCCCCTTCTGGCGGCCGTAGCCCCGCGCCTCGGAGTGAAAGACCTGGGTGACGCCAATAGCCGCAAGCGCTTGCAGGCAGGCTTGCAACTTGAACGGCTTGATCACAGCCACCACCAGCTTCATTCAGCGCATACTGCCAACCTGGCACCCGTGGCGAAAGGCAAGTCCCAACCTGTCATTGCGACAGCGACTTGTGCCACGCCAGTACCGGTTAGCGACCGTAAGCCGTGGTAGAAACGCGAGTTGCAGGCCTCAGTTTGCGTTCGAACAGACTGGCACCTGCTTTGCACTACCTGGGCGGGTTCAAGGTAGATGCGTGGTCATGCAGCGTACAATCCTGCTGGTTGATGATAACGCGCCCTTGCGGAATACGCTGGCCGACATTCTGACGGATGACGGTTTGACAACCCGCGAAGCCGGGACCGGCAGCGAAGCGCTGGAGCTCGTGCGCCAGGTGCGCTTTGACCTACTGGTGCTTGACCTGAACCTGCCGGACATGACGGGCGTGGGCCTCTACCGGATGGTTTCGGTCAGTTTGCCGGGCACGGGGTGCATCTTCATGACCGCCGAGGCAAGCGACTCACTGGTGCAGGAAGCCATGCGGCTGAACCCGCGGTCTTTGCTGCGCAAGCCATTTGAAGTCAAGCGTTTCCGGCAACTGGTCGCCGAAACGGTAGGGATGAACTGATGCGACGGCACAATCCGCCGAGTGAGCCAACCGGTACCCGTCTGGTATTGATGCAGACGCCGATGGGCACGTACCACTTTGTGGTACCCGTGACGAGCGGGCCTGACCCTGTGGCTGTGGCGATGCAAGCCTTCCAGGCGGCGGTAGATCGCGGCGACGAAGACCCGCTCAGCAGCACCCTGCGCCACCTCAAGCAGATGGCACGCAAGGGGGCTGGCAAGCCGCTTCAGACCGGGCTGATGATCCTGAAACAGATGGCAGACAACGGGCTGGTGCCGCCGCTGCCGACACTGATTGAAGGCACCGGCGTTACCGAGAATGACTTGGCGGACGCGCTGAACGCGCTGCCAAGGCGCGAGACAAGCCTTTTTGACCGTATGGAAACCGTTTACCTGAACTGACTCGGAGAGCACAAACATGGCAACGAAAGTTCGTCCCCTCAACGACAAGCTGCTGATTGAACGCGCCAAGGCTGAGGAGAAGACGAAGGGCGGCATCATCCTGCCCGATTCAAGCAAGGAAAAGCCCAAGGAGGGCGTGGTGGTGGCGGTAGGCACCGGCCGCATCGCCGAAAACGGCGAGCGCCTGGCGTTTCAGGTGAAGGCCAAGGATCGCGTGCTGTTCAAGAGCTACGCCGGCACAGACGTCAAGATTGACGGCAAGGAGTACATCCTGATGAGCGAGGAAGACATCCTCGCCATCGTTGAATAAAGGCGCGGGGTGTTGGGTCTTGCGTGCTGGGCCAAATTGTTCAGCGCACATCGCCACACCCTTGACCGGACCTCAAACCCGAAACCCTGTTCCGAAGGAACCGAGACATGGCAGCCAAGCAGATCGTATTCGACCAGGACGCACGTGAAAAAATTCGCGCCGGCGTGCGCAACCTTGCACGCGCCGTCAAGACCACGCTGGGCCCTCGCGGCCGCAATGTGGTGATCGAAAAGTCCTACGGCGCGCCGACCGTCACCAAGGACGGCGTCACTGTCGCCAAGGAGATCGAATTCAAGGACCCGTGGGAAAACATGGGCGCCCAGATCGTCAAGCAGGTCGCAAGCCAGACCAGCGACAAGGCGGGGGACGGCACCACAACCGCGACGGTTCTGGCCGAGTCGATTCTTGACGAGGGCCTGAAAAACGTCGCCGCGGGCGCAAACCCCATCGGCGTGCGCGACGGAATCAACAAGGCTGTCAACTGGCTGAGCGAGCAGTTGAGCAAGAAGGCCAAAGGCATCAGCACCAGCGCCGAAGTCGCGCAGGTCGGCACCATTGCCGCCAACGGCGACGCAGAGATCGGCAAGATGCTGGCGCAGGCGATGGACAAGGTCGGCAAGGACGGCGTGATCACCGTCGAAGAAGGCAAGGCGCTTGAGACCGAGGTGGAATGGGTCGAGGGCATGCAGTTCGACAAGGGCTACGTCAGCCCGCACTTTGTCACCGACCGCGCCAACATGCGCGCCGAGTACGAAGACGCCTACATCTTTCTGTACGACAAGAAGCTCAGCAGTCTCAAGGACCTCATGCCGGTGCTTGAGCAACTTGCCCGCAGCCAGAAGCCCATGGTCTTCATTGCCGAGGACATTGAGGGCGAGGCGCTTGCGACGCTCGTGGTCAATCACCTGCGCGGCGTGTTGAAGGCTGTTGCGGTGAAGGCGCCCGGCTTTGGCGACCGCCGCAAAGCCATGCTTGAAGACATCGCGGTTCTGACTGGCGGCAAGCTGGTCAGCGAGGAGATGGGCATGAGCCTTTCCAGCGTAACGCTGGAGTCGCTGGGCCGCGCGCGCAAAATCACCGTGGAGAAAGACCTGACGACCATTGTCGAGGGCGCAGGCAAGAGCAGCGACATCAAGGCGCGCATCGAGCAGCTCAATCGCGAGATTGAGCGCACCACCAGCGACTACGACCGCGAAAAGCTGCAGGAGCGCGTCGCCAAGCTCGCCGGCGGCGTAGCCAAGCTGAAGGTCGGGGCCGCCACCGAAGTCGAGATGAAAGAAAAGAAGGCACGCGTCGAAGACGCACTGCACGCCACGCGCGCAGCGGTCGAAAGCGGGATTCTGCCCGGCGGCGGCATCGCGCTGCTGCGCCTTTCGGCAGGCCTGGACAAAGTTGACGGCAACGCGGATGAACGCATCGGCATCGACATCGTGAAGCGCGCGCTGTCGGCACCGGCGAAGCAGATCGCGGCCAACGCGGGCCAGGACGGCAGCGTGATCGCGATGAAGGTGCTTGAAAAATCGGACTTCAGTTGGGGCTACAATGCACAGACCGGCAACTTTGAAGATCTGATCAAAGCCGGGGTAGTGGACCCTGCCAAGGTGACGATCACAGCGCTGCAGAACGCGGGCAGTGTCGCCACGCTGCTGCTGACGACCAACGTCGCCATCAGCGAAATCCCAGAGAAGAAAGAAAAGGCCCCCGCCATGCCCGCCGGAGGCATGGGCGGAATGGGTGGCATGGGAGGAATGGGCGGCATGGGCATGATGTAGCCGCCCTGATTCGAATCGCAGAACCCTCGCGGATTCGCGGGGGTTTTGTTGTTAACCTTCGACTGTTCGACTCTTCCGTGGTTGAATCGGCTTTGGAGGAATCGCCATGAGTGTACTGCGACGCCCGCTTTTTGCCTTGCTGGTGGTGGCCTTGCCCCTGGCAATGCCGCATGCGCAGTCTGCTGACCGCGAGCCGACGCCGTCGGAAGCGGCAAGGAGTACTCTGGCTACCGCGCTCAAGCTCAGTCTCATGGACCGAATGTGGATCGCGGACCAGATATGGTCCGGCGTCGGCGGCGAGTTGCTGACACCGCACCCGAAGTGGGCGGAGCAACGGCCCAAGCTCGGCGAAGGGCAATCCGGAATCTGTCGTATTCTGAACCGTGGCGAGTTGGAGGTGCAGTTAAAGGGAGTTTCTGGCAACGGTTGCTACTACTCGTTTACATCTCGCTCGAACGACTATCAGAAGTTACCTCAGCTTGGACTGGAGCGTTGGCGCTTTCAGACCGGGTTCTACGGCGCCAATACCGGCATAGTCACGCAGATCAAGGCGGACTCCCTGGAAGCAGTAACCATTGAAGCGCTGCCCGGTGAGATGACACCGGAACGTCGTCATGTGCAGGAAGAGCACGCGGAAGGCCTGCGCCAGTTGCACCGGCGCTTCGGGACGCCCGCCGCGGCGGTAGGTGGAATCTACGCAGTTCGTGCAGTGATGTGGGGGGAGTGCGACGTACTCGCCGTCTTCGAGGTGCTGGAGATGGATGAGTTTGGAGTGACACTAGGCTGGCGTGTTCTCAAGCTTTATCCCACCCCGGTGCAAAAGTCCTGACGGCATGGCCATAGCATCCCTTCCCTGGTACGACCTTCCTGAGACTCGCGTCTATACCGACGCGTTCTGGCATGCTGTTGCTGATCAGTTGCGGCGCGGCGGCGTTAACATGGTTCCTGACACGCTTGAGCGTGACCTGCACCATGAAGAGCAGTGGGCGCACCCCTCGCTGATGTTCACACAAGCTTGCGGGTATGACGTGGCGCTGGATCACGGGCGTTTTCTGCGGGCGATTGCGGCGCCATGCTTCTTGTGGCCCGGCTGTACCGCGCACTACTATTCCAGCTACATCGTGGTGCGCGCCCATGAGTCGGTGCATTCGCTGGACGAGCTGCGGGGCATGCGCGCTGTGATCAACAGCGTGAGCTCGCACAGCGGCACCAACAGTTTGCGCGCGATGATCGCGCCGCTGTCTCGCGACGGCCGCTTTTTCAGCGAGGTGGTAGAAAGCGGCGCGCACGTTGCCAGCCTGGAGCTGCTTCACAACCGACGCGCAGACGTGGCCTGCATTGACTGCGTTACGTGGGGGCTGTTGCACCAGTATCGGCCGGAGGTGCTTGTGGGCCTGCGCGTGTTGACTGCAACGCCGCTCGCGCCCGCGCCGCCGTACGTGACAAGTATGCGCTACGGCCGTGTCTTCTCGCGCAAGTTGCAGAACGCGCTGGTGCGGGTAATGAACGACCCCGAGACGGCAAGCCTGCGCACAGTGCTGGGCATCGGAAGTGTCGCGCTGATCGACAACACTCTGTACCAGCGAATTTTGGACTTCGAGGCAGTCGCCGTCGAGCACGCTTACTTTGAACTGCCCGCGCCAGGGTCATCGGTGCTGAATAAACTCCAGGCGCGCGCAAGTTGAAAACATGCCAGCAGCACTCAGGCCTGGATGCCGGGGTCGTCGCTGTCCGTGTGGACCTTGTCATCCTTGTGACGCCGCGAAAACACCACCACCAGCGCCATGAACGCCACGAACAGAATCACACCGCCGATCACAGCCGGTGCATGAGCTTCGATCCAGTCAACAACTTCCTTCATTCCTTGAGCGTACCATCCCTGCGCCGGCACCGTACCCGTTACCGCAGGATTTCCGCCCAAGCCGACAGCGCGCGGCTTACGTCATCGCCGTCCACATCGTGGTGCGTCACAAGCCGCCAGCGGTTTCCCAGGTACATGGCAAGGACCTTGCGCGCGGTAAGTTCGCGCTGCCACTGGTCGAACTCAGACTCCCTGCCCGGTACCGCGAAGTACACAATGTTGGTGTGCACACTTGACAGGTCAAGCTTGACCCCCGGCAGCCTTGCCAGCCCCTCCGCGAGTTTTCTGCAATGCGCGTGGTCTTGCGCGAGACGATCAATCATCTGTGTGATGCTGACGATTCCGCAGGCGGCCAGAATGCCGCTCTGGCGCATACCGCCGCCCAGTTGCTTGCGCAGATAGCGGCCGCGCTCAATCTGCTCGCGGCTGCCAACCAGCACGCTGCCGACCGGCGAGCACAACCCCTTGCTCAGGCAGACGCTGACCGTGTCAAACGGCGCGCACAAATCCCTCAGCGGCACGCCGGTCGCGACGTGCGCGTTCCAGAGGCGCGCACCGTCAAGGTGGTACGCGGCATTGTGCTTGCGCGCGACCTCGGCCAGGGCGTGGATGTTGTCCATGGGGATCACGGTGCCGCCGGCTGCGTTGTGCGTGTTCTCGACGGTGATGACGGCTGTGCGCGGGTTGTGAATGTTCTTTGGGCGGATCAGCCGCTGCACCTCGGCGGGGTCCATGACGCCCATGATCCCGTGCACGGGCCGCACCTGGGCGCGCGCGATCAGGGCCAGAGCGCCGGATTCGTTGTTGTAGGTGTGCGCACCGTACTCGCAGATCACTTCTTCGCCGTCGCGGGCGTGCAGCGCGATCGCGATCTGGTTGCCCATCGTGCCGCTGGGAACAAACAAACCGGCTTGCTTGCCCAGCAGATCGGCAGTCATTTTTTCAAGCCGTGTGGCCGTTGGCTCTGTGCCCAGCACATCGTCGCCCAGCTCAGCTTTGGCCATGGCTTCGCGCATGGCTGGCGTCGGCAAGGTGACGGTGTCGGAACGGAAGTCAGAGATCGCATGCATGCAGGCCCCGCTGGCATTGGTCTGGCAGGAATCTACATTCGCCAAAGGTATGCCCAAGCCAAAGCTGCAACTGATCTTCACCGGCGGCACCATCAGCATGCGCGACGATGCCGGCACCGGCGCTGTGCCCGTGCTGCGCGGCGAGGATTTGCTGCGCGAGATCCCAAGCCTGGAAGACTTCTGCAGCGTGGCAGTTCACGACTTCGGGCAGTTGCCCGGCCCGCACATGACACCAGCCCGCATGCTGGAACTTTCGGATTTTGCTCAGCAGTGCCTTGGCCGCGGCGCAGACGGGGTCGTGATTACCCACGGCACAGACACGCTTGAGGAATCGGCTTACCTGCTCGACCTGCGCCACGCAGGCGAGCAGCCGATCGTGTTTGCCGGCGCCATGCGCACCAGCAGCCAGCTTTCGTGGGACGGCCCGGTCAACCTGTACGAGGCGTGCCGTGTCGCCGCGGACCCGCGCTCGCGCGGACGGGGCACGCTGGTTGTGATGAACTCAACGGTGTTCGCGGCCAGCGAAGTTACGAAGACCTACACCGATGCTCTGGACACGTTTGCGTCGCCCGATATCGGGCCACTGGGGATTTTCGACGGCAAAGATCTGTTGTGGCACCGTGGTCCGGTGGCGCGGCGCTTGCTGGCTGGCGCGGGAATTGAAGCGCGTGTCGGACTCGTGGTCGCCAGCGCGGGCGATGACGGCGGATTGATTGACCATTGCGTGCAGCGCGGCGACCGCGGTTTGGTTATCGAGGCCCTCGGGCGCGGCAATCTGCCGCCACCGATGGCCGCCGCCGCAAATCGCGCGGTAGATGCCGGGGTTCTGGTCGTGCTGACGTCTCGCTGTTGGGGCGGGCGTGTCAGCGGCACATATGGCTATGAGGGTGGCGGCGCGCGCCTCAAGGAAATGGGAATCGTGTTCGCGCCGGGGCTGCCGGGCCACAAGGCGCGCATGCTGGCCATGGCGGCGCTGGGTGCGGGCATGGACGCGAAAGGGCTGCGGGCATGGATGCAAGCCTGAATGCCAGGGTGCTGATCACAGCCGGGCCAACGCACGAGTTTATCGACGACGTTCGCTTCATCGGCAACCCAAGCACCGGTCGCATGGGAATCGAGCTTGCTATCGCGGCCAAGGCGGCAGGCGCCGACGCCACGGTGGTATGCGGGCCGACGCACCTTACGCCGCCGCCGGGCGTGCACTGGGTGCCGGTGGTCAGCGCGCAGGACATGTACACGGCGACCAGCGAGCGCTTTGATGCGTGCGACGTGTTCATTGCGGCAGCGGCGGTTGCCGATTATAGGCCGAAGGATCGCCTCAAGGGCAAATACAAGAAGGGCCCCAAGTCCATCCATCTTGAGTTGGTCAAGACAGCCGACATCCTGGCGTCTATGGGCAAACGTCGTCAGCCCGGGCAGACGCTGGTTGGCTACAGCCTTGAGGTGGAAGACCCGCTAGGGCACGGTTTGCAGAAGCTACGACGCAAGCGATGCGACCTGATGGTGGTCAACACGCCGGGGCACTTCGGCGACGCCCATGAGCATGTGTGGATTATTAACGGGCAAGGGCTGGTTGCGGAGCTGCCGCCATCGGGCAAGGATATTGTCGCCGCGACGTTGATTGACCTGGTTGCCAGGTTGCGCAGGGGCGAAGAGCTGCCGCTAATGCGCACACACGAGGAAGAATGAACCGCTTTTTCGCATTCGACTACGCTGGCGAGCACGGATTGGGCGTTGAGCGCCAGGGTGTCCTGCATGACATCACGCGTGGCGCCGTGCGCGATTTCGGCAAGCGCGAACTGATGGAGTTCCTGCAGACGGACGAACTCGATGCGCTGATTTCGGCGGTGGACGATCAAACGTTGCTGGTAGAAGAGATGCCGGGTTCATTCACCTGGCTCCCGCCAATTCCGCGTCCCGGCAAGATTCTCGCCATGGTGCAGAACTACCGCAAGCATGCCGCAGAGTTCGGTAATACGCCCCCGCCCGCGCCGGTCTGGTTCAGTAAGCTCAGCACCAGCCTAGCCGGCCACAATCAGCCGATTGTCGTGCCAACGTGGGTGGATGGCCGCGTCGACCATGAGATTGAACTGGGCGTAGTCATCGGACAGACCTGCCACGAGATCGCGGCGGAAAGTGCGCTGGACTGCGTTGCCGGCTATACCATTGTCAATGACATCAGCGCGCGCCGCATTCAGGGGCAGGACCGCGAGAACAAGCACCCGTGGCTGCGCAGCAAGAACTTCGACACGTTCACGCCGATGGGTCCGTTCTTTGTCCCTGCTCGCTATGTGGCTGACCCGCAGCAGTTACTTCTGGTCTGCCGTGTCAACGACGAAACAAGACAGGATGCGTCCAGCGCCGACATGATTCATCCGGTGGCGGCAATCATCGCCGAAATGTCACGCTGGACGACATTGGAGCCGGGCGACGTTATCGCTACAGGAACGCCCGAAGGCGTGGGCAATCTTGCGCGCGGCGATGTGTGCGAGTGCGAGATCCAGCCCATCGGCGTGCTGCGCAACCCGGTGCAGCGCGCGCCCAGGCCACCGAAAGAGTCAACGTGAGCAATCCACCGGACCTGTCGGATTACACACGCGCGGCAAGGCTGCTGCGTGAGTCGCGTCGCGTGGTGCTGGGCGGCCATCCACAGATGGACGGCGATGCCCTGGGCAGCCTGCTGGCGCTGCGGGCGGCACTGATGGCCGCCGGGCGCGATTGCCTGGCTGTCACGCAGGACCTGGATGCCGGCAAGTACGCATTTCTTGAGGGCGCGGATGCGCTCGTGCCTCTGGATCGACTGCCTGACCTGTCGGGCTATGACACCTGCGTCATGGTGGATTGCGGCGCCGTGAGCCGTGCCCGCGCCGTCTTGGATCGCCTGCCGCAAGGCATGAAGGTCGTCAACCTGGATCACCACATCGACAACCCAGGCTTCGGCGACGCGGCTGTGGTGTTGCCGCGTGCAAGCAGCACGGGCGAGGTTGTGTTCAATGCACTGCGTGAGGCAGGTATCCCGATGAACCGCGCCGCGGCGGAGGCCATCTTTGTGGCCATCATGACCGACACCGGGCGTTTCATGTTCAACAACAGCACGCCTGCGTCGCTGCGCATTGTGGCCGACTTGATTGAGCAGTTTCAGCTCGACGTATCCGGCTTGACCGGGCACGTATATCGCAGCAAGTCTTTGCAGCGCATGAAACTGGAATCCATGGTGGCGGCTACGCTGGAAACGCAACTGGACGGCCGCATCGCCTTTGCGACCGTGACGCACGAGATGCTGGCGCAGACCGGGTGCAACGAAGCCGAAGCGACCGAGATGGTGGCAATTCCGAAATCACTCGGCGGAGCAATGGTGTCAGTGTTGTTCCGCGAAAGCGGGCCTGAAGAAGTCAAAGTAAGCTGGCGAAGCGAGGGCCAGATCGCCGTCAACGAGCTTGCTGCAAGATTCAACGGCGGGGGGCACCTGCGGGCAGCCGGCGCCAACATCCGGGGCAAGCCGGTCGCGGAGAGCGAGCGCGAGGTCGTCGCCGCAACCGTCGCTGCGCTGGAGGCGACGCTGAAGCAAACCGGTGGCGCCATCATTGTCTAGCGACCCCAGCCTGCTGCGATATCCACACACTTGCCTGCCTGCTACGCGGGCTAGACTGCGGCTATGGCGATGAATCGCTCCCAGCTTGCACGGCAATTGCGCGGCCACGTTGAGCTGCTTGCGATGGGTGGCGTGCGGGAGCTGCCGCTCAAGGCGCCGGCAAAGCGACCTGCCAAACGGCCCGAGCCAGCCGCCCGGCCCGCAACCCGCCAAACCAGACCGCAAGCCGGCTTTAAGCCGGTGATTGTGCCGTCGCAGGCGCAAGCTGAGCTGCAAACCTTTCAAGGCGACAACGCGGATCAGCTGAGAGAACTGTCTGAGCAGGTGAGGGTGTGCGCCAGGTGCGCCCTGTGCGAAACGCGTACGCAGACGGTGTTTGGCACCGGGCACCCGCAATCGCCGCTGATGATTGTCGGCGAGGCGCCCGGCGGCGATGAAGACGCCAAGGGCATCCCGTTTGTGGGCAGAGCCGGCAAGCTGCTGACGGACATCATCGAGAAGGGAATGAAGTACCGGCGCGAGCACGTGTACATCGCCAACGTGCTGAAATGCCGCCCCCCGAACAACCGTAACCCCGAGCCGGGCGAGATCGAGTCCTGCCGCGGTTACCTGCAGGAACAGATCCGCATCATCAACCCGAAGGTCATTCTGGCTGTCGGCCTCTTTCCAGCGCAGTGGCTGACCGGCCAGAAGCTGCCCATCGGCAAGCTTCGCGGCAAGGTGTACGACATCGATGGCCGCAAGGTGATCGCCACCTACCATCCGGCATATCTGCTGCGCAATTACACCGTGGAGACGCGCAAGAAGGTTCACGAGGACGTTCTGCAAGCCGTAAAGATTCTGGGCCCTGGGCCGCTCATCGGCTGAGCAAGCCAGTCCTGCCCGATGCCTTCAACTTGGGTGGCAGTTCGCTACAACGGCTGGATGCCGTGGTACATCGTCATGTTTCTGTTGATTTCGCTGGTGCTCGGCGCTGGAATTCTGGCGTTCATCTACTTCGGATTGCTGCGCAACAAGCAGGATGCTAGTGCTCCTGAAGAACCTGGGCCGTAAAGGCAAGCAGCCTGGTGCCGGGTTCGCGCCATGCGTTGTCGGGCAAGCCCGCTTTTCGGCAGACCTGTTGCAGAAACGTCTCGCGGTCCCATTGCCACTCGGTTGCGACCTGCGGCAGCAGAACTCCGGACTGGCCGCTGCGCTGAACGTACAAGCCGTGCAGGCCAACCTGCACATCTTCCGGGGCGATGGGCTGCATGGGGGAAAGTACGCTCACTTCGCACACAATCTCGTCCAGTTCGCCGGGCTGTACCGGCTGAAAGCGTGGATCATTCGCCGCCGCCGAGACTGCAAGCTCAAGCAGCAAGTCGCCCAGCGGCCCGTCGCCCGCCATGCGGCCGATGCATCCGCGCAAGGCGCCGTCTTTGGTGTGCAGACTGACAAACGCGCCGCAGGGCAACGCCAGGCCGCCGATGAAAGGCTTTTCGGGCGCAAGACGGCGCCCGTGACGCACGAAGTGCTCCAGGCTGGCGCGCACGAGTACAAGGGCCTCGCGGCTTTCCTTGTCGGAAAGTGTCGGCGCGGGCAGTGACATGCGATTGCTCCTTGCAGATGTAGCGCAGGCGAATATGCTCCGGGCCGCACTATACGAGCCACGGGCGCACGCGCCCACAGCAAGGCAAAGACAATGGATATCGTGGTATGCATCAGGCGCGCGCCAACCACCGACGCGCGCATCAAACCCGCCGCCGATGGCAAGACCTATGACCCCGCCGGGGTCAACTATGACATCAGCGAGTACGACAAGTTCGCACTTGAAGCCGCCATACAATTGAAAGAAAAACACGGCGGCAAGGTCACTGTACTCAGTATGGGGCCTGCGGTGGCTACGAAGGAGTTGCGCAGTGCTATCGCGATGGGCTGCGACGCCGCGGAGCTGCTGGTCGATGATGGCCACCACGACAGTTGGGCCACCGCCAACGCGCTTGCGGCAAAGCTCAGGTCCGTGCCGCATGACCTTGTGTTGTTTGGCTGGACCAGCGTGGACAACCAGGGGGCAGCAACCGGCCAGATGGTGGCTGAATTGCTGGGCCTGCCCAGCGTCAGCGTGGCGGTGGCGATTGAGGTTGCCGATGGTGCCGCGGATATTGACCGGCTTGCAGCGGGCGGTCGTCGCGAAAAGTATCGCATCAAGTTGCCCGCGGTCGTGACCTGCCAGAAGGGTCTTAACAAGTACCGCAGCCCGAACATGAAGGGCATCATGGCGGCCAAGAAGACCGCGGTGCCGGAATCGCCGACTAACCCGCCCGCCGATGGTGTCAGCGTTTTGAGATTCGACCCTCCACCGCCGCGGCCGGACGGGCGCATAGTCGGCAAGGGTGCCGACGCTACCGCTGAGCTGGTGCGCCTGTTGCGCGAAGAAGCCAAGGTTGTTTGAGCACGCAAGGAATCACTGATGTCCAAGGATGTCCTGGTGTTTGTTGAATGCAGCGAAGGCAAGCCCGTGAAAGCCGGCCTGCAGGCGCTTGGTGCCGCTTCGCGCTTGGCCGCCCAGTTAGGGGGCAGCGCCATCGCTTTGACGATCGGCCAAGCCGACACAGGTGCGCTGAAGGGCGCAGGCCGCGTCATTTCGGCGACTGGCGACGCGGTGGCTGCTTACAGCCCCGACGGCTATGCGCGCGTGCTGGCTGATCACGCTGCGGCGACCAGTGCAGCGGCGGTGCTTGCCAGCGCAACGCCGATGGGCAAGGATTTTGTGCCCAGGGCAGCCGCGCGTGCCGGATGCGGTCTTGCTGCAGATTGCGTTGACCTGAAGGTTGAAGGCGGCAAGGCAACGGCTGTGCGCCCGGTTTTCGCGGGCAAAGCACTGGCAACGGTACAGGCGCCGGGCCCACTGTGGGCCACGCTGCGCCAGAACGCGTTTGCTGAGGCGGACAGCGGCGACGCGCCGGCGGCCGAGCAATCCCCGGTTTCGTTTGGTCAAAGTGACCTGCTGGCGGTGGTACGAGAAGTCGTCGAAGGTGTGCGAGGCAAGCTGGATGTGGCTGAAGCCGAGATCGTTGTGTCGGGTGGCCGTGGATTGAAGGACCCATCTGGTGAAGGGCAGCAGAATTGGCAGAACCTGCAGGCGCTTGCGGACGCACTTGGTGCGGCGGTGGGGGCGTCTCGCGCCGTGGTGGATGCCGGGTGGCGCCCGCACGGCGACCAGGTTGGCCAGACCGGCAAGACGGTAAGCCCGAAGCTGTACGTCGCCTGCGGAATCAGCGGCGCCATCCAGCACCTTGCGGGTATGAGCGGCAGCAAGGTGATCGTTGCGATTAATAAGGACGAGAACGCACCGATTTTCAAAGTCGCGGACTACGGAATCGTGGGCACAGTTGAAGAAGTCGTGCCCGCGCTGACGGCCGCTGTTAAGCAAACACTGCACGGTTAGTCACCTTGGGCAAAGGCTGTAGTCTGGCCAGCGGCAAGGGTCAGCGGTCGAAAGCCAACCAGTTTTCCACAAATGATGGAGTGGATGCTGGGGGGCCGCTTTTATGAAATTGTCGTTGGGTCACCCCGCAGATTACAAAGCGTAAATTATAAAGCGATAGCCCAGGTCTAAGTCATAACTTATTGCGGAGCAAGACTTTACTCGTAGCGAGCCATGTCACTGAGTTGCGCGTCCACACACCGTTCCGCGCGGCGCTGCCCGCGATTCTGCACCGCCGAATTCACGATTCTCTCATACTGACACTTTACCCACATTTCATGTGGGAAGGTTCGTTTCAGTTACTGACACACTGCCTGCGACTTGAGCTACCATGTCCACGCGCTAACCTGACCCGCCATGGCTGCCACCAACAAGCGCAAAGCCGCAAAACCAAAGCCCAAACGAAAGCCGGCTCGCAAGCGCACCGTCACGCGGAAAGTCAAATCGAAGAAGCCAAAACCGACCTCAGCTCGCACCCAGCCGCAACGCACCAGCACACCCGCGCATACTACTCGTGCCCGATTCACTGAGCCTCTGCGCCGTGCAGGAGAGTACGAAAACGTCCGTGCCCTGATCGATGGCCAGGCAGAAAAGTACGGCGACCGCACCTTTCTCATTCACGAGGATGACGGCCGCGAGTACAGCTTTGCGAGGCTTGGCGAAGTTACCAATCGCGTAGCCAATCTGCTGACCAACCAGGGTGCAACGCCGGGCAGCCGGGTGGCGGTACTGCTGGAGAACTCACCTGATTTCGTGTTTGCGTTGCTGGGCGCGATGAAGGGCGGGTTTATTGCCGTGCCGCTAAGCCCTGACACCGACACGGAAACAGTTCGATTTGTACTCGAAGATTGCGGCGTCAACTTTGTAGTTACCGATGCTGATACCTGGCAGCGTCTGCAGCCCATCATGCAGGAAATGCCGGGCGTTGAAGCCGTGCTCGTCGCAGGCGGCAAACCGGCAAAGGGCGACGGGCCGCGCGTGCTGGCGTTGCACGAGAGTCTCGAGTCAGCTGAAGTCGGCCCGCCCGATGCGCCGCATCCGCGCTGGTGGGATGAAGCCCAGATCGTGTACACCGGCCACGATCTAGATACGCCGCGCGGTGCCATTCTGCAACAGCGCCAGTTTCTGACTGCGGCACGCTGGCTGTCGATGTGGCTTGGCCTTGGGCAGAACCAGCGCTTCATGAGCGTGCTGCCGCTGTTCCATACCAACGCGCAAGTGGTTTCACTTTTTGCGCCGCTGACTGTCGGCGGCAGCGTTGTGCTGTCTCGCGAGTTCAGCGTCAGTCGTGTGTGGAAGGCCGTCGAGCGCTACCGCGTCACGACGCTGGCCGCTGTGCCGAGCATGCTTGGCATTCTGGTTGACCGCGAGCTGTCGCAGGCGCGCCGCCGGCCCGCACCGCCGGCGCCGTGGCCCGCCGCGCTGGAAAGCCCTGGCGCTATGGCCCAGCGCGAAGACACCGAGGCACGCGAGCAAGGCCTGGCGCGCGCGCACGACATCGGCAGCCTCGAGCGCGTGATCTGCAGCGCGGCCCCGTTGCCCGCGGCTGTGCAACGCGCATTCGAGAAGTGCTTCCTGGTACCCGTGATTGAGGGTTTCAGCACGGTCGAGACCACCGGGTTTGCAAGTATCAACCCGGGCAACGGCACGCGCCGCATTGGGACAGCCGGCGTGGCCGTCGGCGACCGTGTCGCGATACAGGACGATCGCCGCCCCCCGCGGCCTCTTGAGGAGTGGCATCCGACCAACCTGCTGCGCATGAGCCCAGCCGTGTTTCCGACTGCCGAGATCGGCGAGCCGGGGGAAATCTGCGTGTGGGGCGAGAATGTGCTCAAGGAGTATCTCCACCGGCCACAGTTGAACCCGGCTGCGTTTGCCGGCGGCTGGTACCACACCGGCGAGGTGGGCGTGCTGGATTGCGATGGCTATCTGACAGTGCTGGGTGAAAAGGATGCGGTAATCGATCTTGGCGCCGAGCGATTGATGCCGCGCGAGATCGACGAACTGCTGTACGAGCACGAGAAGGTCGAGTGCGCGGCGACCGCAGGCGTGCAGCAGGCAGGCGGCGGCTCAATGGTCACGACCTGGGTCGTGATGAAAAAGGGAACATTCGAAGGCGGCCCCCAGGACGGGCGCCTGCCCGCCGGAGACGAGCAGGCCGCGGCAGCCGAAACCGAAATCGTGGACTACCTCTCGCGCAGGTTGCCGCGGCAGAAGCGCCCGAGCAACGTGATCTTCGCTGATGCCGTCCCGCAGGACGCAGCCGGCCGGACACGTGTGTTTGAGCTGCGACGGATCCTGCAGAGGCGCGAAGAAGCCGCCAACAAGGGCAAAGGCACTTGAGCCACCAGCGTCATGGCGCAGGTGAGTGGCCCGCGCTATCGGGCCTGGGTTGCCTTTTTCGCAGCGCATATCCGGATACCAGCAGCACAAGGGCCAGCAGGGCGGGGGCCCAGGTCAGGTCCGTTGGCTTGGCTGGCTGATTCAGAAATCTCGCCGGCTGCCATGCGCTCAGGCTGTTTACCACCCTGATGCCAGCTTGCTCGGCCATGCTGAAAAATGCTTCGTCGTCGCCGGTCAGTCTTAGTTCGTACGGCACAATGCGCGGCAACGGCACGCGTTGAAGCATCACCTTGCCATCCAGCACCAGCAACTCGTCGCCCGCCGGCATCTCCGGCAGCAGCCAGCGCCCCGGCTTGTCTAGCCGCGCAGTGCCGCCACCGCCAATCATCAGGTCGCGCGCCGGCGGCTGAGATGCGCCAACCCACAACAGTTCGGCCCCCTGCTCCAGCGGGTTCAGCACCAGGTTGGTGCGGCCCACTGTTGCGGTGACGAAGTCGAGCATGTCATTCAAGCGGACCCGAAAACCCTCGGCGCCCCAGAATTCCCGCAGTCTGTCGTCTCCCCACGAGCGCGTACTAATGCAGGCGCTGCGGCCAACAAGCTGCCGCCAGGCCAGTACAGGGTACGAAGGCCTTGGCGTCCCGCGTGGATTAGCTGTCAGCACCGTGAACACGTCGGCGCCGCCGCGCTCGGCTGTGCGACTGAGCAGGGTTAGCGGCAACATCACACCGGGCACTTCCCAGGTGTCTTGCGAGATCCAGGCTTCTGCTCCCGACGCCAATGCCCGGTCAAGAGTTTCAAGCAGCCCCTCAAAGCCGCGTGTCCCCACAGTCCAGTCGTGAACGTCTGCACCCGCGACGGATTGAATGCCGGCGACCCACGGCGGTGCGCCGCGCTGCGTCAGCACGATGTCAAGCCGCGCACCGGATTGCGCCAACGCCTGCCCCATTGCATTCCAGTCGCCTGCTTCCCGGCCGCTGACATCTTCGCCGTCTGTGATCAGGATGATCCGCCGGCGCGCCTCAGTCTCACCGCTCCCCAGCGCGCTGAGGCCCTGCTCCAGCGCGTCGTGAATGTTCGTGCTGCCGGCGGCTGCCAGGCCCGCAAGTGTTCGCTCCTGCGCCGGGTCTGTCGCGGCGCGGAACACGACATCGTTGGTCACACCTGTGTTGAAGCCGGCCAGGGCAATCACATCGGATTGATCCGCCGCCGCGAGCACCCTGCGAGCGGCTTCACGAAGCATGTCCAGTTTGCTGGTGCCTCCGGCGATCTCTGCCATGCTTGAGGATGCGTCCAGCAGCAGCAGCGTGCGATCGGGCGGCGCGTCGTCGGGCCGAAAGCGCACAGGCATGACCGTCTCAAGCGGCGTGTTGCGATAGCCGCCTGGCCCGAACGCGCCTTCCGCTCCGAGCATCAGAAGGTTGCCGCCAGCCATCACCCAGTCGGCGATCGCCTGCAAGTCGGCTGCGGGCCCTCCACCTTCCTGCAGCGAGAGGTTGTTGATGACCAGCAGGCCGATCCCTTCAAGCTCAGCGTGCGAGCGTGGCAACTGATGCGTAATCTGCAGCTCTGTTCGCTCATCGCCACGAAGCCAGTCAATCAGGCCGTCTGAGCCGGCGTCGTGAGAGCTCGGCACGCAGTACCGCACAACGCGCCGAGTGCCCGCGTGAAATGAAATCCAGGCATCGTCGTTGCGCGGTTCGCGGTCGCCTTCAACTTCAACGGAAAGGCGTACCCGTACCAGACCAGCCCGAGACGGAACATAGCTCGCGCTGATCCCGGCTGGCCTGCCGCCTGCGAGCTTGCGCGTGCCGGAAGCAATCTCGAGTTCCCCCTCGGTGATACGCCAGCGCACATCGGCATCGCGGTCACAATGCAGTGTTGCGCGCAGAAGTGCCGTGCCGCCCTCAACCAGCGAAGTCGGTCCCGCAAACCCGATCACCGACGCGTCCGGCCCCGGGGCCGCAGGCACGCGCAACAGAATCAACCGTGCCGGATCGACCGCATTTGTCAGCGCCGCAAGACTGCCGCGACCATCGGTAGCCAGGATTACTTCGCCGTTGAATCGATCGTCGGACGAAATGGCCGCCAACGCCCCGTAGTCGGTGGCCCCGCCTTTCGGCGAGTCGGCTTGGCGCAAGGCATCGGACAATTCAAGGTTTGCGATGGCATGCCCGCTCGGAATCTGGGCCTGCTCAATCTCATCATTCAGTGCGGACGAAACTCGCACGGCCATGGAATCCGATACGTCCTGGATCACGGCATGCGTGACTACGCCCGGGTCCGACTTAAGCGCCGGTCGCGCTCCGGCAAACAGAAACGCTGCGCTGGCAAGCATGAACAGTGCAGGAGGTGCGCGCCGAAGCCTCACAGCGAGCGCGACCGCGCCTACCGCCAGCGCCGCCGCCGCGATTACAAGCCAGTGCACGGTGAACTCAAGTCCCATAATTGCTTAAGCCATCCAGCCCCATAGGCCGATCATGTCAGCAGCCTGCAGAATCGCAGGCCGTAGCGACGTTACGAGGTCCGATAACGGAGTACGACATGGTACGACTAATCACGTTTACGCTGCTCATGACTTCGATGATGCTTGCATCCTGCATCCATACAAAGAAGGCGGAGCCCGGCGCTGAGCTGCTTACCGCTATCCCCGCCTATGGTGCTGCACCGCTGATCCGGGTCAAGCTCGACAAGCCCAGCCAAGCCGACACCTTACAATGGGATGGCGGAAAGGCATGGATCGCACTTGATGGCCGGCGAAGCGAAACCAGCGGCAAGATCACCATCCGCCACGAAGCCGGACGTTTGT
This sequence comes from uncultured Planctomycetaceae bacterium, assembly GCA_964652605.1. Classification (GTDB taxonomy): domain Bacteria; phylum Planctomycetota; class UBA8742; order UBA2392; family UBA2392; genus JADJRK01. The sequence goes on along the minus strand of CAZZBH010000033.1, from coordinate 8,933 downwards.
TCGTTGACGGCCGGCCGGCCGACACCGTCGAGCTGACACCTATGGAGCGGCCGGAGCACTTCACGCTGGACGACCGCATTTATCGCGGGCGCCTGCGCGTCCTTGCGAACACTTCCGGCTGGGATGTCGTCAACGTGGTGGACCTTGAACAGTACGTCGCGGGTGTAATCGGATGGGAAATGATTTCCGGTTGGCCGGTCGAGGCACTTAAAGCGCAGGCTGTGGCGTCGCGCACATACGCGGTGTTCGAAATGGAAAGCGCCCGCGCAAGCGGTCGCCACTGGGATGTGGACGACACCACGCTGTACCAGGTGTATGGCGGAGTCGGCCCGGTGGACAAGCCGAAGTGGTGGCGCGAGTCGGCGGCTGTGTTGCAGGCCCGTGAGCAGACGAACGGGCAGGTCTTGACCTGGCAGGGCAAGGGTTTTCGCGCGTTCTTTCACAGCACCAGCGGGGGCCACACCGTCAACCCTGCAGTCGGCCTGGGTGTTCAGGACGAGATTCCGCCCCTGCGCGGCGTTGACCTTGGCGAGTTTGGCAAAGACAGCCCCAAGCACCGCTGGGAAATGCGCATCCCTGACTCTGACCTGCGCAACAAGCTGATTCGCAACCGCATTGAGCCGTTTGACCTGCTGCGCATTGCGCGGCACGAAACTGCACCCAGTGGGCACGCACAGACGCTGCGTCTTTATGACCGAAGCGGTAAGTTCAAGCTCGTGTCAGCAGTAGATGTGCGACGCGCACTTGGTCTGTACAGCACCAACTTTTCCGTCGAACGCATGGGCGACGAGTGGGTCTTTAACGGCCGCGGCTACGGCCACGGCTGCGGGATGTGCCAGTGGAGCGCCAGGGGCATGGCCGCAGCCGGCTGGAACGCCCAGCAGATTCTCGACGTCATGTACCCCGGCAGCAGGACAAAGACGCTGTACTAGGCGACCTCTTGAGTTTCGGACAGGCCCGCCGGCAAGGCGGGCCTGTTTGTGTTTTCGCTACGGATGGCGTCTGCGGCGTGAAGCAACCAACAGTGCGAACAATGCTGGCAGCAAGGCTAACACCGGACCCCAATTGGCAGCAGCGGCCGCGCATCCATCGCCGTCGCCGGCGCTTCTTTGTGCGTCGGGCGATCGCCCTACTTCAATGACGAAGGTTTGTGTTGCATCGGGTGAAACGCTGTTTGTTGCCAGCAGGGTGATGTTGACACTGGTCCGGGCGTCGCCGTTGGTGGGTGTGCCGGTGAGTTCTCCTGTGGTGTCATCGAAACTCAGCCAGGCGGGCAGTGCGCTTGTGATGCTAAGTGTCGGCGCGGGTGTGCCGGTGGCTGCCGCGGTGTAGGCATAGGGGCTTCCCGGCGTGGCAGTCAGAACCGGCGTGGTAGTGAAAGTGGGGGACTGGCCAAAGACATCAATCAGAAAGGTCTGCGTATCATCGGGTGTTGAGCCGTTCTGCGCGGCAATCGTGATCGGGCCCGTGACGCCGACCGCACTTCCGGGCGGAGTGCCGCTCAGAACGTTTCCCGCAAGCAACAGCCAAGCCGGTTCGCCGCTGATACTGAAGTTCGGTGCAGGGTCGCCTGTCGCCACGATGGTGTATGTGTAGAGCACGCCGACAGTCGCATCCGTGGGTGGGGGGCTGGTGATAACCGGAGCGACGCCATTAACCTGAATCTGGAAGGGCGCGACGTCGTTGGGCAGCCACCCGTTGTCAGCGATGATGTCGAACGGCGCGGACAAACCCAGGTCGCCCGACCCGGGCGTGCCGGTCAGTTCGCCGGTCGAAGGGTTCAGTGTAAGCCAGGCAGGCAAGCCGGATGATGAAAACGCCGGTGCGGGAGTGCCCGTAGCTGCGACATGGAATGAGTACGCCACGCCGATGGTCGCCGGCTGCAACGACGGTGTCGTGATGACCGGCGGAATGCCCTGTACGTCAATCTGAAAAAGCTGGTCATCCGTACCGCCGGCGTTGCTGGCCGTGGCCGTGATCACCCCTGACATTCCAAGATCCGCGGGACCGGGCGTGCCGGCAATCGTGTCCACGTTGTCAAACACAAGCCACCCGGGCAATCCGCTGAAAGAAAAGGTCGGCGAGGGGTTTCCTGTGCCCGTCAGCGTGTAGGCAAATGGCTGGCCGACCACAGCGAAAGACGGCGCAGTGCTGATAATTGCCGGGGGCACAATGGCGATGCTGGGGTTATTCAGGCGGGCAACGTAGTTGCGAGATGTCCCATTGACGTTGGTGAAGCTGCCGCCGAGCACAATCTTGCCGTCGGGCTGAATCACCAGTGCCTGTATCAGCTGATTCGCGCCGGTGCCCGGATTGAAGGTCGAATCGAAGGTTCCGTCGGCGTTGAGCCGGGCGATGCGGTTGATTGCAATGCCGTTGACGTCGGTAAAGTTGCCCGCAATGACTACTTTTCCGTCCGGCTGACACCCGAGTGTGAAGACAGTGTTGTTTGCCCCGGTGCCAGGGTCGAAGGTGGTGTCAACGCTGCCGTCCGCGTTGAGGCGCGCGATACCTGCCCGCGCTACTGTTGCAATGTGGCCGAAGCCGCCGGCGATCAGCAGCTTTCCGTCTGACTGGCGGTCGATCCAGAACACGCTGTTATCGCAACCGCCGGCTGCGGCGAACGCGGTATCAAGGCTTCCGTCGGGGTTCACGCGGGCGATGCGCTCGCGCGATGCGCCATTGTAGGACGTGAACAAACCGCCGATCACAAGCTTTCCGTCCGGCTGCAGCAGTCCGAAATTGATAGCCCCGTTCGCGCCGGTGCCCGGGTCAAACGTTGTGTCCACGCTGCCATCGGCGTTCAGGCGTGCCACTCGGTTGCGGGCAACGCCGTTGATGGATGTGTACAGGCCGACGACAATGATTCTGGCGTCAGGCTGTACGATTGCGTGATAAACCGCGTTGTCAGCGCCCGTGCCCGGATCAAACGTTGTGTCAAGGCTTCCATCGGCGTTCAAGCGGGCAATGCGATTGCGGGCGACGCCGTTCACCGTCGTAAAGCCGCCGACGAGGATAATCTTGCCATCGGGCTGAACCGTCATGCGCGTGTAGCCGTTCGCGCCGGTACCCGGAGTAAAGCCTGTATCGCGCGTGCCGTCGGCGTTAAGCCGGGCGATGCGGTTGATTGGAGTGCCGGCAACCGAGGTGAAGTTCCCGCCTATCAGCGTTCGACCATCCGGCTGTACCGCCAGGAACTGCACGCCCGTATTCGGCCCGCTGCCGGGATTGAAACCGGTGTCTAGCGACCCGTCCTGAGCCGCCAGCGGCCCACCGGCAAGGCCGGCGGTGGCTGCCAGCACCATGACAAGTACATGCCGAATCAACTTGAGAGTCCTGTACATCTCGTTCTCCTGGCCGGATTGCTTTCCGGAGGCCGCAGTGCCGCCCAGCACAATGTTCTATCCAGAAGCAGTCTTGCTAGTTCCTACCTGCGCGTCTAATCTCTAGAGGCATTAGCATTGCTAACAAGCAACGAGGATTGTGCTTGGTGTCTGCTCGCAACTCCGCCGTCAAAGCGCATGGGCGCCGACCCACCCGCAGCCGGGACAAGCCTGGCGAGACGGGCAAGCGTCGTCGCAGGCTGGCAGACGCCGTTGAGGAGAACGAGATCCGTCAGCGCCTGCGCGTGCTGCTTGAGCGTCACCCGCAAGCCGAGATCGCGCGCCGTACCGGCGTGCTGCCGTCGCGAGTCAGCCGCTACATGAGCGACACAACAATTCCAGCCGTCTTCTGCAGGCGTCTGATCAAAGAGTTCGGGGTTAACCCAGCCTGGCTGATGACGGGTGAAGGCATGCCCTATCTTTCCGACGTTGCTGAAAGCACCGGCCAGCTTGCAGGCAATCTGCTTGAAGTGGTCAACGCCCTGAACGCTGTAAGCCAGTTGCGCATCGGGTCGCTCGGGGGCAAGCAGCACGCTCGCAAACTGCGTGAGTTGGGCGACGCCATGGCGCGCCACGACGTGCTGCACCGAAAGCTCAATGCCCAAAGCGTGCCGATTCTGGGGCAGGTGCTGCAGGACCTTCAGAACGCTCTCGACAGCGTGGATATCAATCAGCGCCACCTGTTTGACAAGTCGAAGCTTGCGCCCGCGCGCGGGTTGTGCCGCACGGCTGAGCAGCTTGCACGATTTTGCGATGACCCACGTCTGCGGTTCGAGTTTGCGCTGCTGCAAGGCCGGTTGGCGACATACGAGGACAACCTGCCTGAGGTGTTGGAATCCACGCAGCGTGCCATTCTGATGGCCGCAAGCCGCAGCGAGTTCGCCACTGAGCGAGCGCTTGTCACACTAAGCGAATCCGTCGGTGCACTGCAGGCGCAGCGGCGCTTTGCAGAGGCTCGCCGCATGGCTGAGTCAGCGCTGGCTGCGGCAAGACCTGCCATGCGAACGTCGCCGCCCGCACTCCAACTGGCTGCGATGGTCGCGGACATCCAGGTCAGTACTGGCGAGCTGCGCGACGGCACAGATGCACTAATGCGGGTGCGCAGCGCATTGACCGGCAAAGCCCGGCAGGAAGCAGACGCGTACATGGCCTCGGCGCTGCTGTTTTCCGGCGCGATCGAGGTACGCGAGGCGGCAGCGCTGGGCGCGTATCACCTGGCACAAGCCGCGCGGGTGCTTTGGGTTTCGTTGATTGTCGAGGATCAGTCAGCACTGCAGCATGGTATTGCCTACTGGGACCGCAAACCTGAAATCCAGTCGTGGGAGCGCTTCTATGCGGCACTACTGGTGCGTGCGTTGCGCGGTGAAGGCGCCGGGCTGCTTGAAGACATCCGCGGCTTGCTCAATACGCCGCCACAGCCGGTGACGCCGCCGACGGGCTCGTTTCTTTATCATTATAACCGCCACATGATTGCGGTTTACGGCGCACAGATTTACCGGGTCATCGGCAAAGCGGCTGAGGCTCGCCGTTTCTTTGCCGAGTCTGTTCGCGCCATCGCCGACCTGCCGGACTGGTACTGCCTGACTGTCGGGTGGCAGGCGCTGCATCACCGCAACGCGCTTGAGCTGGGCAGCGACAGCGCGCGGCGCAAGGCGCGCGACTTCTTTGAGCGGCACATTGAGCGGGGTTACCGATGCTTTGTACCGTTGGCGGCTGTCTGAGCAAGAACGCCCAAGCCGGTCCTCGAGGCTGGCTTCCAAAGATCGTTGTCTCGCGCCAACTGCTACATTTCATCCACCAGGCACTCGATGATGTCGTTGCCGAGCTGGCGGAAGGCCTTGCTTAGCTCGCCATGCAGGTCGCCCGTGCCGTGACGAATCTGGGAGCGGATGACCTGCGCCACGAGCTTTACGTTGCTGCTGTATTCATCCCAGCGCACGTTGAACTGCGCCTTGGCGCGTGTTTTCAGGCCCATCTTGTCCGGCTGTGGCATGGCATCTCCTTGTCCGGCCATTGTATCAGCGGATCACAACCCGGAGTTGCTCGCTGTACTCGGCGCAATGCAAAAAAACAGCGGCCCAAAGGCCGCTGTTTTTGAGCTTCGCGAAAGCCTAGTTTCCGCCGGCGCTGCTGCCGGTCTGTCCGAATGCCTTGAACACGTATCCGTCGCGTGTGCCCAGGTAGATTGAGCGGTCATGCGCCTTCATGCTTCCCGCCACAAACGGGAAGTCGATCAAGTTGATATCCCACTCGGGCCGCAGCAATTGGCCCGTGTCGGCATTCAGTACACGCAGACGCCTGGACACGGTGCGCAGTTCATCGCGCTTTCGCACAAGCCTGCCTTCTGCCTTGAGCTTGGACAGCTCTCGCTCTGTCAGGAATTCCTCGTTCTGTTCTTCCAGAACATAGAGACGGTTACCATGCAGCATCAGCACTTCCTGGCCGGTGTCAGGAAGCGTCCAGATTGGGTCAAGCTTGTGGGACGTGGCGGGATTGCCGTCGATCACCTTATAGACCGGCCGGTCGTTCTGCACATTCACAAGCTCGTAGCGGAAGGCCATCAGCTTGCCCGGCCGCAGGTCGGCGCGAGTGCGCGTGCCCAAACCGTCGGCTGTCGGCACCTCACGGTTGTAAACCTCCAGCGTGCGCACAAAGATGTAGCCGTCCTGAACAAAGATGCGTCCGTAAGGAAAGCCGTCCACGGACACAACGAAGGCGCTCTCGCCGGACTTCTGCCAGGCAAAGACCTGCCCGATGTCAGAACCGACAAAAACCAGGTCATCCTGAATCAGCGGCGGCGTGCGCGTGAAGCCCTCTAGCGGCGCGCGTGCGCGCAATTCGCCGTTCTGGCCGTCCACCAGATACAGGTTGTGGTTGTTGTTCACAAACGCCACCGTCTCGCCATCCGCTGCAGGTGGTTGCGTGATCTGCAGAAAGCGCTCCGATACCGACCCGCCAACGCGCGGGAACGCCCAGGTGTCCGCATGCTCGCCACGTGCGTTGCGGGTCATCGCCAGTCCGCGCAGCGCGTTGGAGTTGGTAGTAGGGACAAATACGTGCGAGTCATTCGCGGCGGGCGGGGCCGACGGAAAGATGTCACCCTCAAAACGCCCGCGCGAGACCAGCCGGGATTCGTTCTGGCGCGCGCTGGCTGCACGATCATACGCCTGGTATTCGCCGTCGCTGTTCATCAGGAAAACGTAATTGCGCGTGGCAACCGGCAGGTAGTCAACGCGGTTCTCGATCGGCGTCTTCCAGTGCAGCGTGAAGTCGTGCGCGTCGATGCTCCACAGCGTGTGCCGGCCGCGGTCCGCGTCAACGATCAGTATCTCGTCGCGCACGGAATCATGCAGCACGTACATGTCGTGAATGGCGACAGGCTTGCGATTGGTCTGGCCGGTCAGGTCGTAATGACGGACCCTCAGCGGCAGCTCAGCCAGCTGTGCCTGGTAGTACGCAACCGATTGCCTGGTGGAAGGATCCGCCGGCAGTGGGTCACGTGTTGCGGGTCGATCCTGCGGGACGCCGCAGGAAGCCAAAAGCAGTGAAAGCGCGAAGAGTCCGGGGGGAAGACACGTAAGCGCACGTGTCGATGCTTTCACGAAGGTTCTCCTTTGTCGAAATCGCGGAGGTTGATCTTGTGTTTTTCCTCGTAAGAACGCAACGCCTCAATCCGCTCCAGGTCCTCTTCAATGCGGTTGACCAGCTTGAAGATGTAGGGGCGGCCCTTGAGCCTGTTTCTCAGGTCGTCCTCCATCCGGTCCCACGAACCCATGTAGAGTTCGTCCCGCAGAACCAGTAACATCTTGGACTCCTCTGAGAGGGCGTCATAGTACGTTTGATGCTGGTGTTCGGCCATGGCGGCTCTTTAATGGTTTGTACACGGTTTTGACCGCGTACATGACATTGTGTAACTGACACTCTATAGATTGTATAGACCCGGACTACAATCGCCCAATCGGCACTTTGGGCCCACTACCTGAGGCAATCGCATGGAACCCACCGCCCACAACCCGCAAATGCCCTACGGCGTCCAACAGCCTCCACAGCCGGTTTACGCACCCGTTTCGGGCAAGCGGCCCGGCAGCACGTCCACCAAGGTGTGGGGGATCATCCTGTTGATCCTGGGGTTGCTCGTGCTGATCAATCTGCTCGCGTCGCTTGGCATGATCTTCGGCGGAGTTTCCGGCAGCTCGTTCGCCATCGGCGTCGATGAAGCCGGCAAGCGCGAGCTAGACGAGTTTGTTGCCGGCATGGTGGACGACACGCTTGACCGCTGGACGTTCTGGGCCAACACGATCGGTGAGCTGGTCATTGCCGTCGTCAGTGTGGTCGCGGGGTGGTTCCTGGCGATTCGACCGCGGCCGAAAGGGCGCAGCCTGGCTATTTCGCGCGCCCTGCTCGTTCTGCTGCTCCTGCCGATCTATGGAATCGAGACCACTGCGGTGCTGGAATCGCAGACGGACTTCCAGCAGCAATTCATGGAGCGATCCGTCGAGCGCCAGGTGCGCGATACATCCGGCGGTCGGGCGAACAAGGAGGAGGTCGAGCGCCGCGCCCGCCAGGCCCGCGAGTCGATGGAAGGCATGGCCCCTATCATGCGCGGCATGGGCTACGGCGTTATGGTAATCGTCGTGATCGGCGTGCTGATCGTGAACGGGTTGCTGCTGTTCTTCATGACGCGGCCGAGTGTGAAGACCTACCTGGATGAGGTGGCGCGAGAAGGCGACCACTCGATACCGCAATACGATCCTTCCATGGGCATCATGACCGGACCGCCGCCTCCGCAGCAACCACCACCACAAAATACCCCGCCCGATCCGGATGGTCGGCAGGGGCCCAATGCGTTATAAGCCGCGACGCCGCTTGCTGTAGACAGCGGGAATCCACTGAAAGGAAGAGATGCCGACAACCGAGCAGAAGAAGGGTGACATCAAGGACGGGGGCCTCAAGAACGCCGGCGTGGCACGCATTGAATGGGCTGAAGCCGACATGCCCGTGCTGCGCGCGATCCGCGAGCGCTTTGCCAAGGAACAGCCGCTCAAGGGCTACGTGATGGCGTGCTGCCTGCACGTCACCAGCGAAACCGCGAATCTTGCCCGCGCGCTGAAAGCCGGCGGCGCCGAGGTGTACCTGTGCGCCAGCAACCCGCTGAGCACGCAGGACGACGTCGCGGCTGCTCTGACTTTGGAATACGGCATCGAGACGTTCGCCATCAAGGGCGAAGACAACGAGACCTACTACAAGCACATGCGCGCCGTCCTCGACCAGAAGCCGAACGTGACAATGGACGACGGCGCCGACCTGGTGACCGAGATCCTCACCAAGCGCGAAGAACTGGCCAAGCACGTGGTCGCGTCGATGGAAGAGACGACGACAGGCATCATCCGCCTGCGCGCGATGGAGAAAGAAGGCGTGCTGAAGTTCCCCGTGATCGCGGTGAACGACGCCGACTGCAAGCACCTGTTCGACAACCGCTACGGTACCGGCCAGAGTACCGTGGACGGCATCATCCGCGCCACCAACCGCCTGTTCGCCGGCCGCGTGGTC
>CAZZBH010000032.1:0-31961 GCA_964652605.1 uncultured Planctomycetaceae bacterium | reverse complement strand
GCTGATCATTTTCAGCATCGTGCTGGGCGCCGTGCTTTCGACGATGGGCGAGCGCGGCCGGCCAGTCTTGCGTTTCTTTGAGAGCTTCAACGAAGCAATCATGAAGCTGGTCCACCTGGTGGTCTGGTACGCGCCCATCGGCATTGCCAGCCTGCTGATGGCGCGCATGGGGCGCGCGGGCGATGCGTTCTTCGCCGAAGAAATCCCTCGCCTTGCCAAGTACATCGGCACGGTTCTGGGCGGCCTTGGCATTCACGCGTTTCTTACGCTGCCGCTGATCTTCTGGATTTTTCGCCGCCAGAACCCGGTGCGCTACGTGATCGGCATGGGCCAGGCGCTGTTGACCGCTTTCAGCACCGCCAGCAGCAGCGCGACACTGCCCATCACCATGCAGTGCGCGCGCGACAACAACAAAGTGACCGAGCGTACCAGCGGCTTCGTGCTGCCGCTGGGCGCCACCATCAACATGGACGGCACGGCGCTGTATGAAGCGGTGGCCGTCATCTTCATCGCGCAAAGCCTGGGCGTTGACCTGGATGCCGGGCAGATGGTTGTCATCTTCTTTACCGCAACGCTGGCCGCCATCGGCGCGGCGGGCATCCCCGAAGCAGGCCTGGTGATGATGGCGATCGTGCTTACCGCTGTCGGGCTTGATCCTGCCGATGCGGGCCTGATCCTGGCTGTGGACTGGTTTCTTGACCGCTTCCGCACGGCCGTCAACGTCCACGGCGACAGCATTGGCGCCGCCGTCGTGGACACGATGGAAGAGCGCAGCATGCAGCGCGCGGCAGCGGGATGATTCCGCGCGACGCCCTGCTATCCTGCCGCCATGTCTCGTTGGGGAAAACGCATGCGCATTTTGATCGGCGCCGCGGTCATCGCCGCGCTGGCAACCGGCGGTGTCTGGCTTGTGCGCTACAACCCCGGTGCGTGGCTTGACCACGTCACCGGCACCGAAGAACCTGAGGCCGGCGTCGTGCCGGCCATTGAGCTGGTCAACGCGTTTGAGGCCCTGAAGTTTGACCTGCCGCTGTGGTTCGGCCACGCCGGCGATGGCAGCGGCGAAGTGTACGTGATTGAGCAGGAGGGGCGCATCTGGCGCTTCAAGAATGACCCGGAGGTCAAAGAGCGCACCCTGTTTCTCGACATCAGCGACCGCATTCCGCGCCGCCGCCACAATGAAGAGGGCCTGCTGGCGCTGGCGTTTCACCCCGACTTCAAGAACAACCGGCTTTTCTTCGTGAACTATTCGCAGCACGCGACGGGGGGCAAGCCGCGCCGCGGCGTCACTTCACGCTTCAAGGTGGACGAGACAGGCAAGGCCGATCTCACCAGCGAGCGCATCGTGCTGGAGGTCGAGCAGCCCTGGGGAAACCACAACGGGTGCGACCTGCACTTCGGCCCTGACGGCTATCTCTACGCCAGCTTCGGCGACGGCGGCGCGGCGGGCGACCCGCGCAACGTGTCGCAGGATTTGAACTCGCTGCTTGGCACCGTGCTGCGCATCGACATCAACCGCAGCGAAAACGGCAAGCGCTACGGCATACCCGAAGACAACCCGTTTGTCGGCAAGGACGCCGCGCCCGAAATCTGGGCCTGGGGCCTGCGCAATGTCTGGCGCATGTCGTTTGACGCCAAGACCGGCCTGCTGTGGGGCGGCGATGTCGGCCAGAACAGGTGGGAAGAAATCGACATCATCGAAAAAGGCAAGAACTACGGCTGGCGCGCGCGCGAGGGCGCCCACGATTTCATGGCCGAGGAAGTCAAGCCGGGCATGGTGGACCCGGTGGTGGACTATCCGCGCCGCGACGGCATCAGCGTCACCGGCGGCTGGGTGTATCGCGGCAGCCGGCACGAGGCCCTGCAGGGTGTGTACTTTTATGCCGACTACGGCTCAGGCCGTTACTGGGGCCTTCGCTATGATGCCACCGAGCGCAAGCTGCTCAGCAACCAGCTTCTGCTGCACAAGCCCGGCTCGGCCCCGTCGAGCTTTGGTGTGGACGCGCAGGGCGAGCTGTACGTGTGCAACCACCGCGACGGATTGATTTACCGCATTCAGCCGAAGGCCGAGTGATGGATCTGCAACTGGCAGGCAAGACCGTGTTCATTACCGGCGCTTCCGGCGGCATCGGCCGCGCACTGGCACGCGCGTTTGCCGCCGAAAAGTGCAACCTGCTGCTCGCCGGCCACACCCGGATCGGCGAGCTGAGCAGATGGATCCAGGAACAGGGGCTTGCGGCGAATGCGCTGGCTGTGCGCGCGGACGTGACCAGCCTGCCGGAGCTGCGCGAAGCGATCAAGCAGGGCAGGACGCGCTTTGACCGCATCGACATCTGCGTGGCCAACGCCGGTCGCTGGCCCGCGCCGCACGAGACGCTCAACGCCATGGAGACCGACCGGTTTGAAGAGACGCTGCGTGTAAACCTGCTGGGCAGCGCATGGACAGCCAAGGCGTTTCTGGAATCGCTGACTGAGCAGGGCCCGCATGCCGAAGGCCACGGGGCGGCGCTGACATTCATCGGCTCAACGGCGGGCCGCTTCGGCGAGCCGGGGCATGCCGACTACGCGGCATCCAAGGCAGGGCTGTACGGGCTGGTGCGCTCACTGAAGACCGACATCGCGCAGGTGGATCCACGCGGCCGGGTAAACATGGTTGAGCCCGGCTGGACGGTCACCGAGATGGCACGGCCGGCCCTGGATGAACCGGGCAAGATCGCGGGCATTGTGCGCACGATGCCGTTGCGGCAGCTTGCGCTGGCGCGCGACATTGCCAACACGGTTGTGGTGCTGAGCAGCCCGGCGGCGTCGCGGCACATCACCGGCGAAGTGCTTACCGTCGCGGGAGGGATGGACGGTCGCGTGTTGTGGGGTGAAGATGCGGTGGACGAAGACGCCATCCGGCAAGAGGCCCGTGGCGGCTAGCGCGGCGATGCGATGATCGAGCAGAAGACACCCGGGGTTGAGCAGCGCACGACGGTCTTTGAGGCGCGCGGTGTTACCAAGGTTTACCACATGGGCGAGGTGGATGTTCACGCCCTGCGCGGCGTGGACATGGACCTGTACGCGCGCGAGTTTGTCGTGCTGCTGGGCCCCTCCGGCAGCGGCAAGTCCACGCTGCTGAACATTCTGGGCGGCCTCGACAGCGTCAGCAGCGGCGAAGTGCGCTACCACGACAAAGAGCTAAGCCGTGCCGGCGACCGCGAACTGACCGAGTACCGCCGCCGCCACGTGGGGTTCGTCTTTCAGTTCTACAACCTGATCCCGAGCCTCACCGCGCGCGAGAACGTCGCGCTGGTCACCGAGATCGCCGAGTCGCCGATGAAGCCCGAGGATGCGCTTGAGATCGTCGGCTTGACCGACCGCATCGATCATTTTCCGTCGCAGCTTTCGGGCGGACAGCAGCAGCGAGTGGCCATCGCCCGGGCCATTGCAAAGAACCCGCAGGTGCTGCTGTGCGACGAGCCCACGGGCGCGCTGGACATCACCACCGGCATGCTGGTGCTTGAGGCGATCGAGCGCGTCAACCGCGAGCTGGGCACCACCACCGCCGTGATCACGCACAACGCCGCTATCTCGGGCATGGCTGATCGCGTGATGCACATGGCCGACGGCAGGATCGCCAGCGTCGAGACAAACACAACACGCAAGAGCCCCAGGGAGCTTTCCTGGTAGGCAACGCGCGTCGCGGAAAAGACACAGGCAGCATGGGGCGCAAGCCACGGACAGCAGGCGCAATGATCTCGGCCATCGACCGCAAACTGTTTCGCGACCTCTGGCGCATGAGGGGCCAGGCGTTTGCCATCGCGGCGGTGATTGCCGCGGGCGTCACGATGTACGTCTCGCAGTTGTCGGTGCTGGACTCGCTGAGGCTGACGCAAAGCACCTACTACAGCCAGTACCGATTCGCCGACGTGTTTGGCGCGTGCCGCCGCGCGCCGCTGTCGGTGATGGATGAGGTACGCGCCATTCCCGGCGTACAAAGCGCGCAGTCACGCGTGACTCTGGCTGTCACTCTGGATGTGCCGGGGCTGAATGAGCCGGCTGAGGGGATGTTGATCTCCTACCCCGACGCCGGCCCGCCGGTGCTGAACGACCTGTTTGTGCGCGAGGGCGACCTGCCGCCGGGGCCGGGCCAGGTCGCGGCAAGCGAGGCGTTCTGTGTGGCGCACGGGTTTCATCCCGGCGACTCGGTTACCGCGGTGATCAACGGCCGCCGCCGCGTGCTGACGATCTGCGCAATCGTGCTTTCGCCCGAGTACGTGTACTCGCTGCCCGGCGGCGGGTTTATCCCCGACGACAAGCGTTTCGGCGTGCTGTGGATGGGCGAGAACGAACTTGCCGCCGCGTACGACATGGACGGCGCATTCAATGACGTGTCGCTGAAACTCAACCGGGATGCAAGCCGCCCTGAGGCGATCCGCCGCCTCGACGACGTGCTGGCGCCCTACGGCGGGCTGGGCGCGATCGGGCGCGACGAGCAGGTTTCCAACTGGTACCTGAACAACGAAATCGCGCAGCTCGAAAACTTCGGCACCGTGCTGCCGATGATTTTCCTGGGCGTGGCGGCATTTCTGCTGAACGTCGTGATCGGCCGCCTGATCGCCACGCAGCGCGAGCAGATCGCCGCGCTCAAGGCCTTCGGCTACCAGAATCGTGCAGTCGCGTGGCACTACCTCAAGTTTGTGCTGCTGATCGCGTTGCTGGGCGGCGCAATCGGCACAGCCGCGGGCGCGTTACTGGGCATGCAGTTGACGGTCGTGTACACCGAGTTTTTTCACTTTCCGTTTCTGCGTTTTCATCTTGACCCCTCGCTGCCCGTTGAGGCGCTGGCAATCACCGCGGGCGCGTCGGTGCTGGGTGCCATGGCATCGGTGCTGCGCGCGGCGAAGCTGCCACCCGCGGAGGCGATGCGCCCGCAGGCGCCGCCGACATACCGCCGCACGGTGCTTGAACGTATCGGGTTGCAGCGCCTGGTGTCGCAGCCGACACGCATCATTCTGCGCGAGCTGGAGCGCAGGCCGGTCAAGGCGGGGCTGAGCGTGCTCGGCATTTCCATGGCGGCGGCGCTGCTGGTCGTTGGCTACGGGTTTGTCGAGATGGTGTACTACGTGATCGAGTTGCAGGAGAACTCGCTGCAGCGTGAGGACGTCAGCGTGACCTTCGTGGTCCCGCGCAACCGCAGCGCGCTGCACGACCTCAAGGCCATGGAAGGAGTCACGCACGCCGAGCCCTTTCGATCTGTCCCCGCGCGCCTGCGCTTTGAGCATCGGTCGCGGCTGGCCGGCATCAACGGCGTGCAGCCCGGCGCCACGCTGCGCCGCGTGCTGGACGAAGACCTCAAGCCGATCCGCCTGCCTGCCGAAGGACTGGCCATGTCGCGGGCGCTGGGCAATGTGCTGGGTGTCGAGCAAGGCGACGAACTGACCGTGGAGGTGCTTGAAGGGTCCAGGCCGGTGCGAAAGCTCAAGGTGACTGCCCTGGTGGATGACTTCCTTGGCCTGTCAGCATACATGGACATTGACGCGCTGAACCGGTTGATGCGCGAGGAAGGCCTGATCTCCGGCGCCTACCTCAGTGTCACGCCCGGGCGCGAAAACGCGCTGTACGAGCAACTGAAGCGCACACCAGCTGTGTCGGGTGTCAGCGTCAAGAAGGCTGCGATCGACAACCTGCGAAAGACGCTGGCTGAGAACATCATGATCAGCCTGAGCATCACGGTGTTCTTCTCGTGCGTGATTGCATTCGGCGTGGTGTACAACGCGGCGCGCATTTCGCTGTCAGAGCGCTCACGCGAGCTGGCAAGCCTGCGGGTGCTGGGCATGACGCGCGGCGAGATCAGCTACATCCTGCTGGGCGAGCTTGCTGTGCTGACGTTGACCGCCATCCCGCTGGGCTGCCTGCTGGGTGTGTGGATGTCGCGCGCCACGCTGGAATCGCTGAACACCGAGGTCATCCGCATGCCCTACGTGATGACCGACTTCACCTTTGCCCTTGCTGCGACCGTGGTGCTGGTGGCCGCGCTGGTGTCGGGCCTGCTGGTCCGGCAGCGGCTTGACAGGCTGGACCTTGTGGAAGTGCTGAAGACAAGAGAGTAAACACAGTCCATGAAGTGGGTGAAACGAGGCGTGTTCGCAGGCATCGGTTTGGCGGTGATCGCCATTGTCGCGTATGGGTTTGTCCCGAAACCGATCGCCGTTGAAACAGCGCCGATCGCGCGCGGCGACATGCAGCAGACGGTGGATCAGGAGGCGCGCACCCGGGTGCGCGACCGCTACACGATGTATGCGCCGGTTGCGGGCACCCTGCAGCGACTCGGGTTAAAGGCGGGCGACGATGTGGCGCAGGGCCAGGTGGTGGCCACGCTCGCGCCACTGCCGCCGGCGCCGCTTGACGCGCGGGCAAGGGCTGAGCTGGATGCGCGCATCCTGGCGGCTGAGCAACGCAGCAAGTCGGCCCACGCAGCCGTGGCCGCAGCGCAGGCAGAGCACGACAACGCCAAAGCCGAGCACGAGCGCCTGCAGAAGCTGCCGCGCGGCCAGTTGATCTCGCAGGAGGCCGTCGATATCGCCCGCACAGCCGAGGTCGCAGCCGCGGCACGGCTTGAATCGGCAAAGTTCAACGAGCTGGCAACCCTGCACGACCTGGAGATGACACGCGCCGCGCTGGTTGATGATAACGAAGGCGCGAATCTTTCGGCCATGCAGCTTCGCTCGCCGGTTGCCGGCAAGGTGCTGCGCGTGCATCGCGAAAGCGCGGGCACCGCGGCGCCGGGCGAGCCGCTGGTTGAAGTCGGTGACCCCGCCGCGCTGGAAGTCGTGGCGGACTATCTTTCACGCGATGCCGCGCGCATTCGTGCAGGAATGGCCGTGCGCCTGGAACGCTGGGGCGGCGAGACGGCTTTGCGGGGCCGCGTGCGTCTGGTGGAGGCGTCGGGCTTCACCAAGATTTCGGCGCTGGGTGTTGAGGAGCAGCGCGTCAACGTGCTGATTGACATCATCGACCCGCGCGAGCAGTGGCGCAGCCTGGGCGACGGCTACCGCGTCGAGGCCCGCGTGATACTCAGCGAAAGGGTGGCAACCCTCAAGGCGCCCGCGGGCGCGGTGTTCAACACACCGCAGGGCCCGGCGCTGTTCAAAATTGTCGGGGGCAGCGCGCAGTTGACGCTGGTCAGCACAGGCGTGCGCACGGGCACTGAAGTTGAAATTGTCAGCGGCGTGCAGGATGGCGACGTGGTCATCGTCCACCCGCCCGAGGTGGTGGCGGACAACACGCCGGTCACGGAGCAGTAGGGCATTGTGAATTTTCATTACGGGCTGCGGCCGGTGTCCAGGGTTAGAGATCGAAGCAGTGTTTCGACATTCGGCTTGCCACCTCATGCCCCGTCGGAGCGATCAAGCCGTGTTACCGACCTGCCCGAGCACGCATGAAACCCAGGCTGCAAACGTCTCTCTGCAAGTGGTTTGAGCGCAACGCGCGCGACCTGCCCTGGCGCAGGCAACCGACCGCCTACCGCGTCTGGATCAGCGAGATCATGCTGCAGCAGACGCGCGTTGAGGCGGTCAGGGAAAAATACATCGCGTTCATGCGGCGATTCCCCAGCCTGCGAAAACTGGCCGCCGCGGACATCGAAGACGTGCTGCAGGCCTGGTCTGGCCTTGGCTACTACCGTCGCGCCCGCCAGCTTCATGCCGCGGCACGGCTGGTCGTGGCGCAGCACGGCGGGCGGCTGCCGCCCGATGCCGCGCTACTGCGCGCACTGCCCGGCATCGGGCGCTACACAGCCGGCGCGATTCTCAGCATCGCCCACAACCAGCCACAACCGATCGTGGACGGCAACGTCGAGCGCGTCTTCGCGCGCTGGCACCGCATCGACGCACCGGCTGTGCAAGCCGCCACGCGGCAACGCATGTGGCAACTGGCGACGGACTGGGTGCAGGAGGGCGCAGCACGGCAACTGTCGCCGTCGGTGCTCAACCAGTCGCTGATGGAACTGGGCGCAGTCATCTGCACGCCGAGAAGCCCCGCGTGCGACAGGTGTCCAGCCGCGAGGCACTGCGGCGCCGCCATCGCGGGCGAACAAACCGCGTACCCCGCACCCAGGCCCAGGAAAGTGAAGCAGCGCGTGCGCTACCTGCTGCTGGCTGTGCGAGACAAGGCCGGCCGCGTGTTGCTGACGCGCCGCGAGCAGCACGACCGCTCAAGCCTGCTTCCCCCCGGAATGTGGGAGCTCCCGCACGCGCCCTGGGTCACCCGCCAGCCGCCAATCGACAACCTGCGCGCAGCCGTCGGCCGCTTCGAAATGGCAGGCAATCCCGCACAGGCCCGCCACAACATCATGGAGTACGACATTACACTGGCTGTTCAACCGGCTGTGCGCGCGGGCAAGGCGCTGGCGGGCCGCTGGTTCACGCCGTCGCAGGCGGCATCTGCGGCGATGGCATCGGCGACACGCAAGGCGTTGGCGCTGGTGTGGGGCCGCGACGGGTTTTCAAAGTCGCGCGACGCCCTATGATCGCGCCGGACCCGAAGGAGCAACCCATGCGAATGCTTACGATCAGCCTGCTCGCCCTTGCGCTGGCAGGGCCCGTCCTTGTCGCCCAGGAGACGCCAGACAACGCAGCGGCCAACGCGCGCGCGCTGCTTGGCTCAATGAAGCAGGTTCGTGCCGAGCTTCTGGGCCGCCACAAGATGCACATGTCGATGGTGGGCATTCCGTTTGGCGAGGCGCGGCTGGCCATCACGCGCTCGGCGTACGGAATCGACGAATGCTATCGCGTCGAGTTCGTGCTGCTAAGCCGCATCGACGACCTGGAGATGACGAATCACTCGGTCGCCTACGTCGATGCCGGTATGCAACTGATCTGGGGCAGCAGCAACGAAGTGGACGGCACCCGCGCAAAGGAAGAAGAAACCATCTTCCGCGACGGCGAAAAGTACACAAGCTTCAGCCCGAAAGACGACGGCGACGAACTCAAGAAGGAATCTTTCGACGCCCGCGACACTTTGATCCACGACTACACCCAGCCACTGCTGCTTCACGTGCTGGCCGGCGCCAAGGCCGGCGAGTACGAGTTTGTAAGCTGGAGTGACCTGCTGGGTGAGTACCTGCCGCGTCGCTTCACGGTCAAGCACGACGCAAAGCTGGGCGAGCTTGAATGCACGCACATCGTGGAAGTCGGCGATCACGGCTCCGAGGTCAACGATGTGGTGGTGCGCCAGACGCGCCGCGCCGAGTACTGGGCCAAGGACGGGCGCATCCTGCGCATGGTGGACGAGCACGCCGGCATGGAAGTGTCCGAGAACGAAATCCCACGCACACGCAAACAGATTTCCCGCGAAGCCGTCGAGAAGCTGGACACGCCGGTGCACGCCGCCATGGGCATGATGCTGGCGATGGAGCGGCGCGATGAAGAGTTTCTCAAGCGCGTGTTCGACGTAAGGGAGATGACGATTCGCGTGCTCAAAGAACAGGGCATGTGGGAGCAGATCGACCCGGAGACGCTCGACGGCATCCTGGACATGGCCGAAGAGCAGTTCCTTGAGACGGTGTTGAAGGGCGAAGAGGGCTCAGACCCCGAGGCGACTCACCGCACCGCGCGGCTTGCCGTAGCCCTGCTGCTGCATGAGGGCCTGCTGGCCGAGTACAAGTCAAAGACCGGCGACACCATCATAGGGCCGGCCAAGGACTTGCCGCCGGAGCTGAAACTCAACTCGCCGTGGTGGGCCGTAGAAAAGCAGGAAGACGGCACCTGGCGCATCGTGTACCTGTACATCGGCGAAACGCCCGAGCTCGCGGACGAAAGCAAGGAAGGCGAAAAGGAAGGCGACAAGAAGCCTGAGCCAGACAAGCCCAAGGAAGAAGACTTCTAGGCAACGGGGGCCGGCGAGATGCCGGCCCCGCTTCTGCCAACACCGCTACTCTCCGCCCGCTGATGCCGTGACGCGCAGGGTTTGCTCGTCGGCTTTGGCGATCAGGTTGGCGAGCTCCAGCACATCGGTGTCGTCCGTTTCGGCGATCACTTTCCGCACGTCTTCCAGCACGGCGCCAAAGCTGCCGGACTTTGACCAGTAGCTCTTGCGCAGCAGCTCTGCAAACTCGGCGGCGTTGGCAGCCAGGCGCAGGTTGACGGGTGCTTGCTCCCACGGCTGGATTTCCCGCGTGCTGACCTCTCGGGCGACTTCAAGAAACTCCTGCAATTCATCGTGCTTGTAGCGTACGGTCGCGGTCGCGATCGGCCCCTGCGTGCTTTCGTGCAGCTTGATCTCATACAGCGCCGTTACGCTGTGGCCCGCGCCCACTTCACCGCCGTCCACGGTGTCATTGCGAAAGTCTTCATTCTTCAGCCAGCGGTTTTCGTAGCCCAGCAGCCGCCACGACTTCACGACCTCGGGGTTGAACTCAAGTTGCACCTTGGTGTCGCGGGCGACCACCTGCAACGTGCCGGTCAGGTTATCGACGAACACGCGTTTGGCCTCGTCGAGTGTATCGACATAGGCGTACTGCCCGTCGCCCTTGTTGCCGAGTTGCTCCATCAGCGTGTCGTTGTAGTTGCTCATGCCAAACCCGATCGCGCTCAGCGTGATGCCCTTGCGGCGCTGCTCGGCAATGGTGTTGAGGATCGCGTCGGGGCCGGTGTTGCCCACGTTCGCCACGCCGTCGCTGCACAGGATTACGCGGTTGATCGCGCCCTCGCGGAAGTTCGCAGCAGCCATCTCGTAGCCGATGCGGATGCCTTCTTCGGCGTTGGTGCTGCCGTCTGGGCGCAGCTCGTTCAGCGCCGCGAGCACGGCCTCCGGGTTGTTGGTGTGATCCAGCACCTTGCGGCCGTTGCTGCCATACACGGCGATGCCCACGTAGTCGTCGCGCCCCAGTTGCTTGACCACCATCTGCAGCGCCTGCTTTACCAGGCCAAGGCGGTTTTCCTTGTTCATGCTGCCGCTGACGTCAACCACGAAGGTCAGCACAGCCGGTTTGCGCTCGGCTGGATCGACGGTTCTGGCCTGCAATCCGACGCGCAGGATGTGGCTGTTCTTGAGGTCCTGGCCGTAGCGCGAGGGGGCCACGTCCATGGCGATGCTGAATGCGCCGTCGCGTGGCGCTTCGTACTTGTACTTGAAGTAGTTGACGAACTCCTCAACGCGCGGGGCTTCGTCGGGCGGAAGGTTGCCGCGATTCAGATAGTCGCGGCAGACGGTGTAGCTGCCAGTGTCCACATCCACGGCAAAGGTGGATTGGCGGTTGTCTTCAACGTCTATGAACGGGTGCGTGCCGTACTGCTTGAAGAACATGTCGTACGGCTCGCCGGTTTGGGGGAGGCCGTAGGGTTCGCGGACGTTGCCGCGTGCATCGTCGTAGATGTGTTCGAATCGCCCGCGTATGTCCCGGTTGAAGTTGGCCGGCGGTTGAGAGGGGTCCTGTTCCCTGAAAAAGATGCCGCCGCTTGGGTTGGCTGGCGATACGCCGCCGCTGCCGTTGTCCCACTTGGCATTGCCGCTGGGTGGCTGGTCCTGGAAGAAGAATCCGGCTTCGTTGCCTGTGCCGTCACCTTGATTGCCAAACTGCACGTCATCCAGCGAGCGAGGGCCTTCCTGGCCGGTCTTGGCACACGACACAGCCGTCAACGCGATAACAGTGGCTGCGGCAAGCAGCATGGTTGCGGTTCTTGCGCGGAGTTTCATAACGATCCTTCCGTAGGGGTGCCGTAGGACAGGTGCCGGACGGGCCGGTGTGTTGGGGGCTGTCCTGAATGTTCTTGCCTTCGTTGCCATGACGTTCATCCAGCCCCGTAGGGGCTGCGGAACTTAGCCCACGGCTTCAGCCGTGGGTTTTGGTTCCGCCAGGTTTTCGCGCCCTGTAGGGGCGCAGGATCCACCGCCGGAGACATTCCCGCGCCCCTACGGGGCGCGATCGTGCTTGCCCGTTGGCCCCCACGGCTAAAGCCGTGGGCTAAGTTCCTTGGCCGCTTCGCGGCCCGATCCACCTCGATCCATTGTTCTGCATTTGCTCGACTACCCGTCGCCTCCTCGGCAACACGGTATGTTGCCTGCGGTTCGTTCGCTTCGCGAACTGCTCCGGGCTCCTGTTTACTCTTTCGCTAGCTCTTTGGCTCTCTTGACCAGCTTCACCAGTTCGTCCACTTTCTCGTCTTGCCATGTTGGGGCCAGCGACTTCAGGTCTTCGAGTACCGGGTCGAGTGTGGCGCCTCTTGCATAGAACGATTTTCCCAGCACTTCGGCGAACTCAGCCACATTGGCCGCCAGGCGCAGGCTGGGTGACGCGTAATCCCAGCTTGCTGCGAGGTCGCGGGTCATCATCTCTTTGTGAATCTCGTGCGCTTCGCCTTCTTCGTCGGTCTTGAACCGCAGCTTCACGTTGGCGATCGGGCCCACCGCGTGGTCGTGCAGCTTCACTTCGTACAGCGCCGTCGCCGCGTGCCCCGCGCCGATCTCGCCGCCGTCCACCGCGTCGTTGCGAAAGTCTTCGTCGCGCACGTCGCGGTTGACGTAGCCAATCAGCCGGTAGCTCTTGACCACCTGCTTGTTGAAGTCCACCTGGATTTTCACGTCGCGACCCACCACCTCCAGCGCGCCTGTCAGGTTGTCCACGAACATGCGCCGCGCTTCGTCCAGTGTGTCAATGTAGGCGTAGTGGCCGTCGCCCTTGTCGCCGAGCTGTTCCATAAGGTGGTCGTTCATGTTGCCCATGCCGAACCCCAGGCTGGAAAGCGTGATGCCCTTGCGGCGGTTCTCGACGATGGTCTTGAGGATGCCCCCGGGCCCGGTCGCGCCGACGTTCGCCACGCCGTCGCTGCACAGGATCACGCGGTTGGTGTGGCCTTCAATGAATGCCCGTGTCGCCATCTGGTAACCGATTTTCAAGCCTTCTTCGGCGTTGGTTGACCCGCCGGATTCCAGATTGCGGATGGCTTCGAGAATCTGCGCCTTGCTGGAGGCGTCGCGGTGCTCCATGTGCACGGCGCCGTTGCTGCCATAGACCGCAATGCCGACGCGGTCGCCTTCGCGCAACTGCTCCACCAGCAACTCCAGCGCCTGCTTGACCAGCCCAAGCCGGTTCTCGCCTTGCATGCTGCCGCTGATGTCGATCACGAAAGTCAGCACAGCCGGCTTGCGCTCGGCGGCGTCGATCTGCCGGGCCTGCACGCCGACGCGCAGCAGGTGGCAGTTCTTGATGTCCTGGCCGTAGGGGGCCGGTGCGCCGTCGAGGCTGATTTCGAAGGCGTCGTGAACTGGCTTGTCGTAGCGGTAGTCGAAGTAATTGATGAATTCCTCGACGCGGATCGCCTCTTCCGGCGGCAGATTGCCGCCGTTGAGGTAGTTGCGCATCAACGCATAGCTGGCTGTGTCGTGCTCCAGCGCGAAGGTGGACGAAGCGTCGTCCTCCACATCCACGAAGGGGTTGGACCCGTGGGCCTTGTGCTGCATACCCGAAACCCTGCTGTCCGGCATGTTTGGCGTTCCTTCGTACCGGAGCCCCATCTGTGCTTCGGTCTGCAGTTTCAACCCACCCACAAAGACATCGAGGGTCTTGACTGTCGTTGGATCAGGCGAAGGCGAGCCTGCTTCGTCGGTAACGACATTCTGCTCGGCCGGCGGTGTGCGAGTGTCGGCTGGTGTTGCGGTGCCTGGCTCATCCGCTGCCGCATTGAGTGCAAGCTCCGGCGCGGTCTCGGTTTCATGTTGAAGCTGCCCGAACACCGCGACCGTCACAACCAATGCGGCCGCTGCGGCCAGGCCGGTGCCCCAGGCACGCCAGTGCGGGCGCGGCCCAGCCGACAGCGGTTTTGGCGCGGGGGGCAGCGCCGCGGCTTTAGCCAGTGTGGGGCCGATCAGGTCTGGCGGCGACTTGCCGCCAAGGGCCTCCTCCAGCGCCGATTCGAGAATGGGGTCGTTATTCTGCATCGTCTTCACTCCGGGCTGCTTGGGTTCACCACAGAGACGCAGAGGCACAGAGAAAGCAAAGGCGGTCAAGTTGGGCAGGATGCAAAGGATTGCTTCCTGAGCATCCTGTAAATCCTGACTGTTGCTGCCTTTCTCCGCGACTCCGTTACTCCGATTTCAATTCACCCAACCGCAGCTCCATACACTTTCTCAGGCGTGCCTTTGTTCTTGCCAGCAGGGTTTTCACGCCGTCGTCAGTCATGCCCAGACTTTCGGCGATCTGTACGCGCTGCTTGTCTTGCTTGTACTGCATGTCCAATGCCTGTTTCGGTTTGTCCTCGAGCTGTTGCAGGCACTCTTGCAAAGCCGCCAGCATCTGCTCGCCGTTGTCTTCAACCAGTGTGTTCCAGCGGCCCTCGATGTTCTTCAGCGCACCTTCATCCACGTGTTTGCCCGCGTTGCGGCGCGACTTCAGAAACTGGTTGCGCGCCACCGTTCGCAGGTACGAGGCCGTCTCACTGCGTGTGCGCTGCTCAAACGGCTTCTCGTGCACCTGCAGGAACGTCTCCTGTGTGATGTCGTCGGCAAGGCTCGGGTCAGCCCCCAGGGCGCGCAGGTAGCGCCAGATGCCGGCTTGGTGCTCGCGCATCAGTCCAGCCAGATCCAGGGTGGGGTCAGCCGCCGCCATCGTCATCACCCTTAAGAGTCCAGGGGATCGATTATGGGTTCAGGAATTCGGGGAAAAACGGTTTTGGCACGGTCTTGGGTGCTGGGTCTTGCGTCAACTGCAGCACGCGTTGGACCCAGCACCCAAGACCCAAGACCCAAGACCCAAGACCCAAGACCCAAGACCTGCCCTACAGCAACCTCACATCGATGACGCCGGGGATGTCTTCTATGCTGCGGATGGCCTCGGTTTCGTCGTCGAGGTGGCGGGTGACGGTGCGAACGCGCACGGTGCCGTTGCGGTCAGGCCGGCTGGTGACGGCGATGCCGCGCAGCGTCCTCAGCTTCTGCATCACTTCCTTTTCGAGGAAGTTGTCGAACGAAACGATGAAGTCGGACATGGCTAGGTCTTCTGGTTCGAACCGCCAGGTGAACCACAGAGTCACAAAGGCACAGAGAATGGCAACGGCTGTCAGGATGGACAGGATTCAACGGATTACTTCCTGACCATCCTGCAAATCCTGACAGTAGTTGCAGTTCTCCGTGACTCCGTGCCTCTGTGGTTCAAAACTTAGGCGCGCCCGACGGCTGCCGCTACGCCGGGCACCAGTTTCATCAGGTCGTTGAACTGCTCTAGAAACAGGCTTTGGCCGCCGTCGCTTTTTGCCATTTCTGGCTCGTTATGCACCTCGACCATGATGCCGTCCGCGCCGGCAGCTACCGCTGCCAGTGCCATCGGCGGCACATAGTTGCGCAGGCCGGTGCCGTGGCTTGGATCGACAATCACCGGCAGGTGCGACAACTCTTTGATCGCGGGCACGGCACTGAGGTCAAGCGTGTTGCGCGTGTGCGTGGCAAACGTGCGTATCCCGCGCTCGCACAGCACCACGTTCGGGTTGCCGCCGCTGAGCAGATAGTCAGCCGCCGTGAGCCACTCCTCAAGGGTTGCCGACATGCCGCGCTTGAGAAGCACCGGTTTGCGGGCCTTGCCGGCACGGCGCAGCAGGCTGAAGTTCTGCATGTTGCGCGCGCCGATCTGGATCATGTCGGCGTGCTCTTCGACCAGCGCGAGGCCTTCTTCGTCCATGGCCTCGGTCACAAAGCGCAAGCCGGTTTCTTTCCGCACGTCGGCCATCAGCTTAAAACCATCCTTGCCCAGCCCCTGAAAGCTGAAGGGGCTGGTGCGCGGCTTAAACAGCCCGCCGCGCATGATGGTTGCGCCGCCTTCTTTGACGGCGCGTGCGACGGCCATTACCTGCGCGGGTGACTCAAAGCTGCACGGCCCGGCGATTACGCACAGCGGCTGCCGCGCGCCAATCTTGATGCCCGCCACGTCCACGACGGTGTCGTCTTCATGAAACTCGCGTGCCGCCAGCTTGAAGGGCGCGGCCAGGCGCATCACGCGCGACACGCCCGCGAGGTTGCTGAAGGCGGCAGGATCGATCGACGCGGTATCGCCCGTTACCCCGACCACCGTGCGCGACGCGCTGATCAGCGGGTGGGGGGTAAGGCCGAGTTCGGTGACTCGCGCGGCGACAGCGTCAAGTTGGTCTTGCCCCGCGTTGGACTTCATCAGGATCAGCATGAAAGGCTAAACTCTCCGGCAGCCCTCGCGTCGGCACTCTACGCGGCCAAGGGCAAAGAAAAAGGGCATGGCAGCCGCCGTGTGCCGCGCGCCCGCGGGAAACGGTTGCCCTTTCAGCCGGTGTTGGAACAATGCGCCGCACGAAAGGATTGCACCATGGCGGTTCGCATCGCGATCATCGGCGCGGGGCCCAGCGCCTTCTACGCCGCGGCGGCCCTGATCAAGCAGGAGGACGTGGACGTGCGGGTGGACCTGTTTGACCGCCTGCCGGCACCCTACGGGCTTGTGCGCTACGGCGTCGCGCCGGACCACCAGCGCATCAAGTCGGTGGCCAACCTGTACGAAAAGACAGCGCAGGACCCGCGCGTGCGCTTCTTCGGGTGCGTGAACTTCGGTACGCACATCACGCTGGATTCGCTGCGGCCGTGCTACGACATGGTGGTGTTCGCCACCGGCGCGCAATCCGACCGCAACCTCGATATCCCCGGCGAAGACCTCAAGGGCAGCATGTCTGCGACCGAGTTTGTCGCCTGGTACAACGGCCACCCCGACTATCGCGACCTCAAGCCGAACCTGGATGTCGAGGGCGTGGCGGTGGTGGGTGTCGGCAACGTGGCGATGGACGTTGCGCGGATCCTTGCCAAGTCGTACGACGAACTCAAGGAAACCGATATTGCCGACCACGCGCTTGAGGCGCTCAAGCACAGCAAGGTCAAGGACATCTACGTGCTTGGCCGTCGCGGCGCCGCGCAGGCCAAGTTCACCAACCCCGAAATCAAAGAGTTCGGGCAACTGGAATCTGCCGACCCTGTGGTCAAAGCCGACGAGCTTGAGCTTGACCCGCAAAGCGCAAAGACCGTCGAAGGCGACAGGCTGACCCGCCAGAACGTCGAGATTCTGCGCGAATACGCCGCGCGCCAACCGGGCAGCAAGCCGCGGCGGGTGCACTTTCGCTTTCTGGTGTCGCCGGTCGAGATTCTCGGCCGCGACGGCGCCGTCAGCGGCGTAAAACTTGAGCGCAACCGGCTTGTAAGCACGCCCGACGGGTATTTGAACGCGGAAGGCACAGGCGAGTTCGAGGAGCTTGCCGTCGGCATGGTGCTGCGCAGCGTGGGCTATTACGGCGTTGCGCTGCCCGGTGTGCCGTACAACGAGCGCAAGGGGATCATCCCCAACGACCACGGCCGCGTGACAGACCCCATGACCGGCAATGTCGTGCCCGGCGCGTATGTTGTCGGGTGGGCAAAGCGCGGCCCAACCGGCGTGATCGGGACCAACAAGAAAGACGCCGAAGAAACCGTCGCGCTGATGCTCGAGGACGTGAAAAACGTGCGCCGCGTCGAGTCCGGCAAGCCGATCGAAGAGCTGCTTAGTGCGTCAAAGTGCGAGTATGTTTCCTTCGATGAATGGCAGAAGATCAACGCGGCTGAAATTGAACGCGGGCAAGCCGGCAACCGGCCGCGCATCAAGTTTCTGGACGTGCAGGAAATGCGCCGCGCGCTGGGCGGTACAAAGGACGCCTGAGGCCGCTACAGCTTGACCAGCAGCTCATGCCCCAGCTCGCTGGCAAGCAGCAACCCGCCGCAGAAGTTCTGCAACTGGCGCGCGCAGCGGTCAGTCTCGGGCCTGGTAAGCGTCAAGCCGACGCGTTGAACAAGCATGCCCGCCTCCTGGCGCTCAACGACAAACAGGTTCGGCAGAGCAGAAAGCAGCGGCTGCACGGGCAGGTCGGCCTGGCGCAGCTCGAACATGCCCAGCAGGAAGCGGGCGTGGTTGGGCGAAATTCTGCCGTGCTGAAAGAACAGCTCAAACACCTGGTTGCTGCTGATGCGGCGGCCGTCGGGCAGACGGCGCACCAGCGGCTTGTCGCTTTCAAAAAACACGCCCGGGACGTTGCGCATGCCTGCGGCGCGGTTGCCGGTGATGCCGTTGCTCTCAAAGTAGTTGGCAAGCATGCCGGCGGTGGGGTCACCGTGCGAGGCGTGAATCCGGCCCATCAGCAGGCTTTCGGCCCTCAGGCTGAACGGAAAGTCAACACGGCCGCGACACCCGAAGGCGTGGCCCTCGATGTTTGCGCGGCAGTCATTGCAATGGCCCGCAAGCGCGTTGAGCTCAACCAGTTGGGCCTCAACGTCGGCCACGGTGGTAGCGACAAGCTGGCGTGTTCCGTCGCCGGACTTCAGCGACAGGTCAACGCGCACGTCTTCGGGCCTGGCAGCGGCGTTGTCGCGCTGAGCGCGGTCAAGCGCCGCGGCGGCGTGTTCACGCGCGTACAACAGCCGCAGAAGGCGCGGGGGCGGCACCCTCTCTTTGACCGGGCACGGGTAGTCCAGGTAATAGACGATGGGCATGGGCGACGGTACTGCGGTTTTGGGTTTCGGGTCTTGGGTTCCGGGGAATGCATCCTGCCGTTTCCCAAAACCCGTAACCCAGAACCGCAGTTTTCCTAGTTCGGTTTGACAGCGAGCAGCCTGGGCTCGGTGTACTCCTCGATCACGTACTTCGGCCCTTCCCGCCCGATGCCCGACGCCTTGATGCCGCCGTAGGGCATGTGATCTACGCGATATGTCGGTATGTCGTTCACAATGACGCCGCCGACTTCGAGCATCTCAAAAGCCTGGTTGACGCGCGGCAACGACCGAGAAAAAACCCCGGCCTGCAGCCCGAATTCGCTGGCGTTTACTGCGTGCAGCGCCGCTTCAAAGTCCTGGTAGCGGTAAAAGACAGCAACCGGGCCAAAGACTTCGCGGCAGTTGACCTTGGCATCTTCGGGCACGTCAATCATCCAGGTGGGGCGATAGAACTGCCCGTCGCGCTCGCCGCCCGAAAGCACCTTGGCGCCGGCGTTGCGTGCCTCGTTTACCCATTGCTCGACGCGCATGGCGGCTTTTTCGTCGATCATGGGGCCGACCAGGACGTCTTCGTGCGTGGGGTCGCCCACGCCCAGGGCGGACGTCAGCTCAAGCATTTTCTGAAGCAACTGTGTCGCGACCGACTCGTGCGCAAACACGCGTTGCACCTTGATGCAGACCTGCCCGGCGTGCGCAAACGCGCCGGTGACGATGCGCTGGGCAGCCTGCTGGATGTCCGCGTCCGGCTCAATGATCACGGCGCAGTTGCCGCCAAGCTCAAGCAGCACCGTCTTGCGCGGTGCCAGCTCGCGCAGCTTCCAGCCAACGGTGTCGCTGCCGGTGAAGCTCAGCACAGCCACGCGCGGGTCCGTTGCAAGCGTCTGTGCCACGTCATTCTCACACGGCAGGATGCTGAATGCGCCTTCCGGCAGGTGGGCGGTAGCCAGCAGCTCGCCAAGCAGCAGGGCGGTCAGCGGCGCCTGCGGCGCCGGCTTGAGCACAAAGGGGCAACCCGCCGCGATAGCGGGGGCGATCTTGTGTGCCACCAGGTTAAGCGGAAAGTTGAAGGGCGTGATGGCGGTGACAATGCCCTTGGGAAAGCGCCGCACCACGCCGTAGCGGCCGTCGCCGGCGGGCACGGTATCCAGCGGGATGACCTCGCCGCCCATGCGCTTGGATTCTTCGGCGCTCAGCTGGATCGTGTTGAGGGCGCGTGAAACTTCGCCGCGCGTGAGGCTGATCGGTTTGCCGGTTTCGGCGGTCATGGTCTGCGCAAACTCTTCACCGCGCGCCTTCAGGCCCTCGGCGATGGTGAGCAGAGCCGCTTCGCGCGCGCCCGACGACGTCGCGGAAACCTGCTTGCGGGCATGCCAGGCCGCCGACAGCGCCGCCGAAACCTCGCGCTGCGTTGCCAGGCACACGTCCCCCAGGACGTGATGGTCATAGGCGGCCCGATGCTGGAACGTAGTTTGTGTGGAGACCTTTGAGCCTGCCAGCCAGAGTGGATGTGTTGTCATGGCGCCTGCACCTGTAAGCTCACCACCGTGGATCAGGTCCAACCGCATGGTACATGAAGACACACAGAATGTGAGCGCAAAGCACCCGCCCGGTGTGCCGTTGCTTGCCTTCAACCCGCTGCTGGTGGTGGCATGGCTGCTGGCGGTCGCATGGCTGGCCCGTGTGCCCGCAATCAGCGAGGCCGTGGGCGTCGGCAATGACGGCAGCCTGCTGGCGGCGCTGGTGCACGCCGAGTTTGCGGCGTGCGCGCTGTTGCTGCTGCCCGGTCTGTCAACTGGCCGCGTTGAAGTCGCACAGAAGCTGCTTGGTGTGCTGGCCTGCTTTGCAGCTGCGTCGGGCGTCTTGTTGCTTTTTCATTACCTTGGCCGTGACGACTTTGCCGTCTCGACGCGGATAGGCGCGCTGGCCGCGTGGTTGTTTGCGGGCGGTGCTCTGGCTTGCGGCGGGCGGTTTGGCCCTGCGTGGCTGACTCGTGCGCGCGTCGGCCTGCTGCTGCTGTACGCGCTGCCGGCGCTGGCGCACTACCTGGCGCTTGAGTACGCCTCGGCCGGTCTTGTGTCCTGGCGGGCGTGGTCGCCGTCGTGGGCGTTGGCCGCCGGTGAGCTGTCGCCGTGGCCGCTGCTGCCGGCGGCGGTTGTGCTGTGGGCGGTTGCGCTGGCGATTCCGGCACGCCCGGCACCCAAGGAGGCGGCATGAAGCTGATCCTGCCGCTGCTGATGCTGCTGCCCTGCCTGGGCGCACAGGCGATCGACGTGGAGCGAAGCCGCTTTCTTTCCGGTTTGCACGGTCGTCCCGGCGCCTGTGCGCCGTTCCGCCTGGTGTTTACGGCGGCGTCTGAGACCGAGCGTGTGACCGTGCGCCTGGGCAATGTCTCGATGACCCGCGACGTAAACACGAAACCCGGCGAGCGCGCCGAGGTCATCCTGCCTGTTTATGTCTCGCCTGACGTTCAGATTGAAGTCGCCGGCGACGTGCTGTCGCCGCGCCTGCCGCTTCGTCGGATCGAGCCCGATTACAGCCAGCCCTACGTCGCGGTGTTCGGGGCCGACGCGATGTACCTGCCGACGCTGATACCCAGCGAGCCGGGGCGCATCGCCTGCGACTACTTTGAGAACCGCGAGTTTTTTACCGACTGGCGGCTGCTGGATGGATATGACGGCCTCATTCTGTTTCGCCCGGAGGCGCAGCGCCCGCCGCCCGGCACACAGCGCGCCATTGCCGAGTTCTGCAGCATGGGCGGTGCCGCAGTGATTGTGGGTTCGTTTCGGATGGGCGAGCGGGTGGAGGGCCTGCCTGCGCCCGGCGCGATCGAAGTGATTAACGTAGAAGGAGTATCCGCGCAGCGCATGTCCTACGGCGCGGGGGCGGTGTATCGCATCGACTTTGAGGAGTTGCGCCGCCATGGCGACGCGCAGACGGTGTTGCGGCGCGCGCTTACTGACCACATGTGGTTCGGTGCCGACAATCCGCCGGGCGGCGCGCCGACAGCCCGCGCCCCGGTACTGCCGCCGGCGTTTCTGGCGCCCGGCGAGCCGCCCCCTCCTGCAGCCGGGGCGTGGCTGATCGGGTTGTCGGGTTTGCTGCTTCTGCTTTGCGGTGTGGTGCCGCTGGTTGCGCGGCGATTGGCCTGGGGGCGCTGGGCCTGGGCGCCTGCGGTCATTGCTGGCTCGGTGGTGATTGGCGGCCTGGGCCTGCAACAACAGCAAGCCCCGCCCGTGGTGGACGAGTGGGTGCTGTTGAGTGGTTCGGCAACGGGCGGTGACGAAGCCGTATCGGCGCGTGTTTACCGGCTGCCCGGCACCGGTGCGCCGCGCGAGGTGCAGGTCAGCATGGCCGATGAGCTGCGCTGCCTGCCGCGGCCGTTTCGCAGCGCACTGGGCCACGAGGGCTGGCAATTGGACGTGCCGCTGGTGCGCGCGTCGGCGGCGGAGGGCATTGAGTTTGCCGGCGGCCGTGTTGGCGACATCATTTTTCGCGACTACGCCGCTGTAGCCTACCGGGGCGAGACTGCGTTCAGCACCGAGCAAGCCAGGCTGCTGGAGTGGTGGCTTGAGGCCAACGCCTATCGCGGTCGCGCCGCGTTGCTGGCACCGGCGGAATGGCAATCCGCCGTGCCCAATGCGCCTGGCGTGCAGACGCGCAGCCGCGCAGCACTGTGGGCAGGCAGCCGCCGGTAGAGCAGGTCGTGCAGCGGGCGGACGGCGTTGAAGGTCGAGAGTTGAATGTCGAAAAACTGGTTCGACCTTTGACCTGTGACTGCGCCCAAGAGCGGGGCTGCGGACTCTGCAAACCAGGGCTGAACGCGCACCGGCGCATGCCGTGCGGGTTTGCAAGCCGTGGCCGCGGCTTCAAATGCAAGTGGACTGCGCCCAAGCCGGGCGAGCCCCTCGATAAGTGCGGTGGTTCGTGCAATAATCAGCGGTGTGGTATGCGTTTAATGCGTCGCCTCTTTGGACGTGGTATTTCGCGGACCGACTGAAGCTGGGCAGTGATGCGGCGATCATGGAATTCTGGGCTGTACCTTTCGCCAACGTCTGACGGTGGCGGCAGTGACAACGTCTATCCGGTGCGCACGCCGGATTCGCAGATTACGCGCAAGAGCGGCCATCCCGGCCCCGAGCGCAGCATGCCCGGCTCTGACCAGATCAAGGCACCTGCCGAAATCGACGGGTCCCCTATTGGCGAAGCCACCGAAGTTCCCGGCGTGCCCGGCGCCGTGCAAGCCGGCAACCCCAGCCTCGCCGACACCCAGCCGATGGACCCCGTCGAGGTAGAAGTGCCCGAAAGCGGCGAGCCAAGCACCGCGCGCCTGAGCTTCGGCCAGGCGGCGGTGAACCTCAAGCTGGTGTCGGCTGCGCAGATTCAGGAGTGCGTCAACGTCCAGCGCGCGATGCTGCAGAAGGGCCAGCGCGTGCCGTTGCTGGGGCAGTTGTTGCTTGAGCGCGGCTTTCTGAACCGCGACGGCGTAGATCGCATCAAGAGCTATCAGCAGTTGTACCAGATTGCGGACAAGATCCCCGGCTACCGGCTTTCCGAAAAGCTGGGCCAGGGCGCCATGGGCACGGTGTACAAGGCGCGACAACTGCGCATGGAACGCTGGGTGGCGATCAAGATCCTGCAGCCGGAGCTCGCGGCCAACGCCGTGATCAAAGAGCGCTTTCTGCATGAATCGAGGGCGAGCGCGCGGTTGAACCATCCCAACGTAATCACCGGCATCGACGCGGGCGAAATTGAAGGCTTGTGCTACTTCGCGATGGAGTACGTCGAGGGCAAGACGCTGCAGCAACTGGTGCGCGAGCGCGGCGCGATGGACGAGCGCATGGCGCTTGAGTTGATCCTGCAGGTCGCCAAGGCGCTTGAGCACGCCGAAAAGCTGGGCCTCGTGCACCGGGACATCAAGCCCGACAACATCATGGTCACGCGTGAGCGGCACGTGAAGCTGCTTGACCTTGGGCTTGCCAAGGTTCGTGCCGACGGGCCGGAGGGCGCCACGCGCGGCATGGCGGTCGGCACGCCGAATTACATTTCGCCCGAGCAGGCCATGGGGCGCCAGGACATCGACACCCGCGCCGACATCTACAGCCTGGGCGTTACGCTGTACTACTGCCTGACGGCGAAAGTGCCGTTCGAGGGCCCGCCGGAAGTGGTGATGTACCGGCATATCCATGAGCCGCCGCCGCACCCGAAGAACTTCAGGCCCGACGTCAGCGATGCAACCTGCACGCTGCTGCAGACCATGATGGCAAAGCGCCCGGAAGACCGGCCGGCAAGCGCCATGCAACTCGTGTCGGACATGGAGCACTTCCTGCGCACCGGCAAGTTGCCCGGGTTCTTCGACAAGCCCAGCGGACCGATGAAGGTCGCGCGTGACAACCGCAAGATTGTGGCAAACCGCCGCGCCCCGAAGCTGCGCGGCTACGGCATGCCCGGGCCGGCGACGCCGCCGCCCGCGCCGCCGCCGGACCAAGCCGCAGACAGCGGCCCCCGCCTGCCCCGGAAAAGGCGAAAGCGCTTCGGCACAGGCTGGTAGGTGATCGGGAATCGGAACAGCAGGCACTCGTCCTGAACCAATCCAAGAACACCGACAACCGACATCCCACTGCCCCCGCCTGATTCCCCAATCCCGCAATCATGGCAAACTCCGGGCAACCATGGGCGGCCGCTACATCATCCTTGAAGGCATTGACGGAACCGGCAAAAGCACGCTGGCCCGCATTGTGGGCCACGCGCTTGAGGCACGCGGCCGGCGTGTCCTGCTGACCCACGAGCCCTCTGACCTGCCCAGCGGAAAGCTGATCACCGAGCGCCTGGCCGCCGACGGCTTTGCAACCAACGCCTGGGAATGGCTTGGTATGTTCGTCACCGACCGCCGGATGCACATCGACACGATCGTCAAGCCTGCCCTGGCCGAGGGCATGGATGTGGTGCAGGACCGCAGCATGTACAGCACGCTGGTGTACCAGGGAGCAATGGGTGTGCCGCAGGCCGAGATCTTGAAGCGCCACGAGGGCTGGCACCCGAAGCCAGATTTGCTGGCGATTCTGGACATCGCGCCGCGCTTCGGGCTGGCGCGCACGCGCAAGCGCAGCCTGGGGCTTGGCCAGCGCTGGGTGCGGCAGCAGGGCCAGAAGTTCATATTCAAGGACGGCGACGGGCCGCAGACCACAGAAAAGCTGCGCTTTCTGCAGCAGATCAGGCGGCGCTACCTGAAGATCACGGGCGACTTTGTGGTTCACGTTCCTGCGCGCAGACGCGCGGGCAACGACTGGGAAGACCGCCCGGCGCAGGAGCTACGAGACGATGTAATGCGTGAACTCGACGCGAGAACCAAAACCCGCGCGACAGGCTAGCCGCGCAACTACTCGGCCTTCTGGTATTCGCGCGCGGGCGGCTTGGCAACTTTGCCCGCTTGCAGGCAGCTTGTGCACACGGTGAGGCGCTTGACACCGCCGTTGACCCAGGCGCGGACCTTCTGCAGGTTGGGCCGGAATGTCCGCTTGTTGTGAGCGATCACGCGGCTGCCGACGCCGCCGTACTTCTTGGCCAAGCCGCGACGGCTGATGCTTCCGCCGGCGACAGGGCCCTTCCCACAGATCTCGCACTTTCTGGACATGCCAATCTCCGCCGCGTTCCGGCTCAGGGCGCGAAACAGTAGCGAATTGCTGCCAAGGGTCAAGGGGTCAGCGCGACTTCAGCTGGGGCCACATCGGAAGCACGATCAGGAAGTGCTTGAGCTCGGTCGATAGCTGCCCGTCCAGGACTCCGATCGCATGCTCTGCCAGCCGCAACAACCTGACGACTTCGGCCTTCCTGAACGGGCGCGAAAGGTCGTAGTCGGCTCGGTGTCGCTCCGCCTGCAGCTCAACAAACGCATTGGCAACCGTGCCCAAGTCCGCCGGCACCGCCGGGATCAGGGTTTGCAGGGCCTTGGGTGCCTGGTTGCGTCCTAGCTTTTCGGCCAGTTCTCGCATGGTGCCGTGGCCGAAAGCCCGCGAAATCAGGCTTCGCAAAGGGACGCCAGCCGTGACACCGACGATCTGGTCCGCCGACCGCTCAATGACCTTGTGAAACAGCGCGTAGTACGCAGTGGACACGGCGCGCCGCAGCTGGCCTTGATCGGGAGGTCCCCTGCGATCCGGTACCAGGTTCCGGGCGATACCCAGCAGACTGTCGACAAGCGCCAATGCCCGCCCCTTGAAGTTGGCTACGCCTCGTCGGGCGAGCGAAGGCTTACCATGACCCAGTAGTCGATGTCGGCGCCGCGGATGCACTGACGCACCTGATCGACCACTTGCTGAACCTCCGCGAACCGGGCCCGCACGTCAAAGTCGTCTCCGACGTCCAGCCAGACTCGAATAAACGGGTTGTCGGTCTGATCGGCATCCTCCTCCAATTCCCATCCGTTCACCCAATCAGGAAGTGTGAGGTTGGAGAGTTGATCGCGGGCGTTGCGCAGATCGGTTTCAGTAAGGTCCATGGCACGACTCCCAGCCCAATCGTAAACGTCGATGGCGGCGATTCAATGGCGGGCAGATTGGTGAAATCGACCAGGCCCAATTCCCAATCACAGGGGTGTACCCGGAGGGATTCATGGCTTGGGCACGACAGATGATCGGCTCGCTTATTCTGGGCGCAGCTTTGATGATCGCGGTCTTCGCAGGACTGCCGCTGGGGGCGGCGCTGCTGGAGGGCGTGGCGACCCTGAACTTCACCAGTGCGCGGCTGGCCGGCGTTGAAATGGCCCGCACGCTGGGCACCGACTACCTGGCCGAGATCAGTTGCGGCGCGCTGGCGGTCGCCACGAGTGTGGTCTATTCGGGGCTGGTGCGGGTTGACCGCCGTGCACCCGAAGGCTCAGAGCAACCGACGCCGTAGGGGATTAATTGAACACCGCCCGTAAGCCATGCTCGCGGGCGGTGTCGGTTCTAGTACGTGTCGAGTTGCAGGTCGTAATCGCCGCTGCCTGCGGTTGCGCCTACGCGGATGATGTAGGTGCCGGGGGGCAGGTCGATGCCCAGGATGTCCGGGTCACTGAGGCCCGCAGGATCGACGAAAGTCAGCACATTGCCGTATTCGTCCAGCAGCTCCAGGTTGCCGTCGTAGTTGCCGCTGGTGCGGGTCAAAAAGATGTCGGCAAAGGCGGCGTCGTAGATTGTGAAGATGTAGCTGTCCACGTCGAACTGGTCAGTGATCGATCCGCCGGTGTCCAGGATGCTGTCCGGCACCGCCATCAAGCCAAGGTCGGCGCCGCCCAGCGGCTCAACGCTGATGTCGATCGCATAGTCGCCGGTGCTGCCGTCGCTGCTGCCGATCACCACCAGGTAGTCGCCGACGTCAAGCTGCGCGACGATGACCGGGTCGCTGCCCGGCCCGCCGTTGTCGTCGCCGCCCAGATAGCCGAAGTTCAGGTCATGCAGATCAAGGTAAGCGTCCAAGCCGCCCGTGCCGACAGCAGTAATGACGACGACGCTGGAACGCACAATGCGAAACTCGTAGCCATCGGCGTCGTTGCTGCTGCTGATGGCCTGCTCGTCGTAGGCATGGTCGAAGTGATCCAGGGATCCGAAATCCACGCCGCCCGGCGGGATGACAATCACGTCGTCATCGTGGTGATCATGGCGCGGGTGGCATGCGCTTAGCAGCAGTGCCGCGGCAATCCCCAGTGTCATTGCGTGGCCGAAGTTTCGCATGGCTGTCTCCCCTCAATTGCTCCTTGATCAGCATAACCCCCAGGCAACAGGTTCTCAGCGCAAAATAACTGGCATCAAGCAAACGGGGCGGCATTAGCCGCCCCGTCGAACTGCTGTCTGTGCGCCATCAGCCCTTGATAATTTCGATGGCGTCGTCGATTTCCTTGTCCAACTCGGTGTCACGGAAGGACTTCGACATAGCCCGCAGACGCGTCATCGCGTCGCGAGGCCGATCCTCGAGGATCTCGTCAATCTCGTCACGAGCGTTGTCGAGAACTTCGCGGTACACCTTGATGCTCTCGTTCTGCGCGTCCAGGCCGACCACACCTTCGCGGAAGTTCTTGAGCACGATCTTGAAGAAGTTGCGCAGGTCTTTGCTCTCGAGCTTGGCCTTGGCCAGGTCGAGGTTCTTGCGCAGCTTATGCTCGGTCACTTCCATGAACGCCGAGACTTCTTCAATGCGCTTCTTGATGTCACCGGCGCCCGGCGCGCGGCTGAAGCGACGGTACTCGTTGCCGTGCGGGTCGCAGATCAGCAGGCTTGGATAGGTGCTGATGTTGTAAGCGCGGCCCAGGTTGGCATCCGTCAAAAGGCTGGTCGGGATCGGCGAGCCCGTGGAAAGGCTTGGAGTACGGTCCGCGTTGTGTTCAACCAGCAGGAAGAAGGCTTCGCCGTCCTTGGCCATCGTGGCCAGTTCAGCGTCGTGGATCTCGCGCGAAGCGGTCACCGCGTCCATGCCCTCTTCAATGAAGAACAGCACGACCGGCTTCTTTTTCTTCTGCACCTCTTCAATCACCGCGAGACGAGCGACCTTCCAGTCGATCAACTCTTCGGGAGAAATGACTGAGTCACCGCTTTCGCCGCCCCACTTCTTGGGGCCGCTGCGCGAGCCTTTGCCATCACGCCCGTACTTGTTCTTCTTAAGTGCCCGAACTGAGCCGCCGCCCGAGCCCGTGGCTGTTCCACCCATTCCGGAGGCAC
This sequence comes from uncultured Planctomycetaceae bacterium, assembly GCA_964652605.1. Lineage (GTDB taxonomy): Bacteria > Planctomycetota > UBA8742 > UBA2392 > UBA2392 > JADJRK01. Next base: position 3,771 of record CAZZBH010000032.1, on the reverse strand, counting down.
CGCCCCCGCCGCCGCCGCCTCATCACTGTCCAGCCAGCGGCTGCGCGAAAACGCCAGTCAGCGCAATAGCGCCGAGGACGACCGCGCCCATCAGAAGCTTGCGATTCATGAATTCCTCCAAGGTTGACCAAGCGGTATGCACCACCGCCATTGTAAAGGTTGATCGACAGATGCAAAGCAATTCGGGAGAAGTTAAGCGTTTTTTGCCCGCTCCCATCGTTGCCGCAACGGCATGTAATCTGTCACTACGCGCTCTTTGCCGATCAACTCTTTGAGCAGGTCAATCCCGCGCTCGTGCATGCCCAAGCCGCGGTGGCTGCCGCAGAACTCTGCCAGGATGATCGGCTCAATGCTGCGCTCAAACAGGTCCAGAGCCGTCTTTAGAACCTGTGCCTCGGTGTCTGTACCGGTGATATAAATCCCAGTATTGTCGAGTGTCAGGCTTCCCAGCAACTCTTCAAATTCTGGCGTCACGGCGCTGTAGGTATTCTTGGTAAGCAGGAAGCGCTGCGCGCCGTAGCCCTCGCCCATCTCAGTAACGCCGTAAGTATCGAGGCTGGGTGCCTTGGCGCCCATCACCTCGGCGATCTTCATTTCCATGCCGGCATCGCCGATATCGCTCATCTTCTCGTCTTCCAGAAACAGCCGTGACGGGCTGTCTGGTGTGTTCACGTAGCGCGTGAAGATGACGGGGTTGAACAGTTCGGCCTTGATGATGCTGGCGATGCCGTTGGGAATGAAGCGGTTGTATTCGTTGATGTTGCCGCGCTGGATGTCAATCACGAGCAGTGGACGCTGCATGGGTGTTCCTTTCCGGGCTTCGAAGCCACATGCTAGGCGTGTATGCCCGGCACGACAAGGCGTGACAGTAACGCCTTCCAAGCCTCGCTCGCGCATCCTGCGGCTTGCCGGGTGAACTTGCACGGCTACGATCACGGCATGCGTGCTGCCGTGTTGCTGATGCTTGTTGTTTCGCTTTCCGGTTGCATCGCCGTGCTCGGCTATGAGCCGACACCGGAAGAGCTGGCGGCAATCCTGCGCGGCGAAGACCCGCGCGCTGACGAGTTTCAACCCGCCGCCAGGGCCACCACGGCACCCGAGCCCGCCCCGGCTGCAACCGCGCAACTCGATGCACCTGAGCGCGGAACGGTGCTGCGCTGGCGCGATTCGTCAACACTGGTGATCGAAGCCGACGGACGCGCCGAGGTCGTGGCGCTGGTCGGCGAACGCGCACTGGCTGACCATGAGGCCGAGCAGCGCGCCCTGAGCAGCCGCATGAACCTGTGGACCTACGGCAAAGCCGTGCGCCTGACCTACCCGAAGCGCGACGCATCCGGGGGCGTCATTTACCGCGACGGCGAAGGCCGCTTGCTGGCACGCATTGAATAGGCGCAGTTCATATTGGGCCCGCCACGCCGGGTTCGCTACAATGTTGGCATGGGCGAGGATCGCACCATCCCGCCGTACTCGCGCAGCGCGCGGCAGGCGAGCTTAATCGCCGCGCGACGCAAAGCCGGTGAACGCATGCACGCTACCCTTCGCGACGCCGACAGCCAGCAGGCCCTGGGCGAGCGCGCGCTGGCCCGTGGGCGACGCGGCATGTGGCTTTGCGTCGGGGCGATGCTGGTGTTTGGCGCGCTGGCGGTGCAGTTACTGGCTATGTACTGGGCTGAGCCGCACGTGACGGATGAAGGGCTGCTGCGGGCGGCGTGGACGCTGACCGGCGGCACAGCCTCGCTCGGGCTGTGCTACCTGGCCTCGGGCGGCATACAGCGTGCGCGACGACGCAGCGACGCCGGCCGGCGGCTGTTGTTGCGTGCCGAGCGTCAGCGGCGGCGCGCCAAGCAGGACTGCGACGACTGAAGGCAAGGCAGCCGCTGCCAGGTCGTACGCGCGCCGGGGCAAACGGGTTAATCCACCGGACGGCTTTGCTATACTGGCGATGGGGGCAGACAGGAAAGCCGGTGAAGGCATACGTTCAAAGCGGCATGATGGCCTCGCGCCGAATCTCGCCCGATACCTCGGGTCGGCAGCGCTTCTGCATGCAGCGGCTTCGCGGCTTCAAGCAGGTCATCAACACGCTGTGTGTGTTCGCGCTGATCTCTATCCCGGTGACGGGTGTGGTCACGCAATCGGCTTTGCATGCCGTGCTGGTTGCACTGTCGTTTCTGCTGGTGATCTGGCTGCTGGAAATCGGCGAGCGCGGCGTGAAGTATGAGCTGAAGCAGATGCGCGCCCCGCGGCAGTAACTACCCCTCCTGCTCATCCGATTGTGCAGACGGCTGCAGACGCACCTCTCCCAGGTCTGTGTCCTGGCCGGCAGCATGGTGCACGGGCACCGCTTCGCTTTGCTCGTATCCGTGTGCGCGGACGTGAATCGCGACTACGGCATGCGGCACCCCCTGGTAGGTCAACGTGCCTTCCTCTCCGCAGGTCACGTTGACGGTGCGGTCAGGCGCGCCTTCTACCTTGATCAGCAGGGTGACGAAGGCCGGCCCGCCAGCGGTGTTGATGGGTGTGCCGTCTTCCTTCAACACCTTGAGCTTGATTGTCAGCATGGTCTTCAGCCGGATGACCGGCACCTGTTGCTCGCCGCGGGCATCCACGGTGATTCTGGCTTCGCTGTCCTGCGAGTCGTAGCCGTCCTTCAGCGCGCGAAACAGGCGCTCGCCCGGGCTGAGCCCCGCGATGCGGTAACCGCCGTTGTCATCGGTCATGATCGCGCCCGGCCTGGTTGCGACTTGCCTGCCAAGCCCGCCCTCTTCGCTTATTTCAAAAACGACGATTCGCGCGTTGCTGACGGCGCCGCCGCCTTCGTCAATCACGTTGCCGACAACCGTCCCGCCTGCCGCGACCCTTACGTCAACGCGTTGCTGCTTCGCGCCCGCGGCAAGTGACTTGATCTCTACCGGCTGAACCTGCGACCAGCCGGGACCCTCGGCCTGCAGGCTGACAGCGACTGCCTTAAGTTCAGCCTCAAGTTCAAGCCGGATTGCAATCTGGTAGATGCCGTTTGCGCCGGTGCTTGTCGTAGGCACGGTTTCGGCAGGTGCTTCCGCCGAGCTTGAGACACGCTGGCCGCCGGGCAATTCGTAGGTCAGGTGCGCCCGCACATCGACGCCGGGCACGCCGGTGCCGGATTCGTCCACCACGCGCCCGCTGATGGTCGCTTCGAATACCTTTAAGGCTTGCGGTGGCGGTTTGACCTCGGGCTCAGGGTCTCGCGGCGCGGGAACCTCAGGCTGCGTATCTTCTGGCTTGGTGGTCTCCACGGGCCGGGTTTGCTCGGGCTGGGGCGGCGTTGGTACTTCAATCTGCGGGTCCGTGTCGGGCAGGGCCGGTGCCAAATTGTGCCTGGGCGCGGAGCCGTCAGTTGCAATGAAGTAAACGCCGAATGCGATTCCGGCTATCAGCAAAGCCGCCAATCCAACCAGCGGCAACGAACGCGAACGCATACATTCCTCCAGCCGACCAGATTATACGACCGGCAGGATGGAAAGTGAGTGCAAGCCGGGGCGCCGATGGAAAGGCATCGCCCAAGAGGGCGAATCGAGGGCGATGCAAGCATCGCCCGTACGGGCGACATTTATGTCGCCCTCGGCTTAGGGTGGATAAGAAGGCGATGCAAGCATCGCCCGTACGGGCGACGTTCACGTCGCCCTCGGCTTTGGGTGGATAAGAGGGCGATGCAAGCATCGCCCGTACGGGCGACGTTCACGTCGCCCTCTGCTTGGGGTGGATACGAGGGCGATGCAAGCATCGCCCGTACGG
>CAZZBH010000031.1:0-33732 GCA_964652605.1 uncultured Planctomycetaceae bacterium | reverse complement strand
AATCACGTTCGCGCCCGCATCTACCGCCTGCTTGATGGTTTCGCCGTTGATGCCGCCGTCGATTTCGATGTCGAGGTTGGGGGCGGCTTTGCGGGCTTCTCGCACCGTGTCCAGCACCTTGGCTATGAATTTCTGCCCACCGAACCCGGGCCACACGCGCATCACGAGCAGCATGTCGATCTGGTCAAGCCACTCGTGCGCGGCGTCGATGCTGGTTTCGGGGTTCAGCACGAGGCCCGGCTTGGCGCCCGCCTTGCGGATGGCCGCCAGCGTATCGCCGATGGGCGCGTTGCTTTCGACATGGATGGTGATGTACGCGGCACCCGCTTTCGCGAACTGATCCACGTAGCGGTGCGGGTCGGTCATCATCAGGTGGCAGTCCAGCGGCTTGGTCGCGACCTTCTTGATGGCAGCCACCACGGGCGGGCCGATGGTCAGGTTGGGCACGAAGTGGCCGTCCATCACGTCAACGTGCAGCAGGTCGGCGCCAGCCGCTTCCACGGCCTTTACCTCGGCTTCGATGTTCGCGAAGTCGCAGGAGAGAAGCGAAGGAGCGATCTTGAGTTGGGGCATAGCTAGTTCTGGGTTCCGAGTTCCGAGTTCTGAGTTCTCATGGGGCCACCCGCACCCTCACCTCGAAGGTACGCTGCCAACCCACCTATCATTCGAATGATCGTATTCGTGCGCGCCGAGTACCCCGCGAGTGCCTTCTCGTCCAATGCCCTCAGATCGTGCAATACGTAGAGCATGGATTGAACCTCTGTCGCTGAGGCTTTGGCGATCGTGAGGAACCGCGCGAAGTCCTTTGGGCTGTAGCGGCCAAAGCCCTCCGCAATGTTGTTCATGACTGGCAACGACGCGCGGGTCAACTGGTCCCTAAGTACAAACTCCCATCGAAGGGCGGGCGTCTTGAACAACTGGTACAGGTCACGCGTGAGTTCACGCGCACGCTGCCAAGCCTTGATCTCTTCAAACGTCTCGAACGTCGCCATTGGACAACTCGGAACTCAGAACGCGGAACTCAGGACTTCAACAGAGCCTCCAAAGCCGGCATGGCTTCTCCTTGCAACAGCGTCAGCGACGCTCCGCCCCCGGTGCTTACGTGGCTCATTCGGTCGGCTACGTTGAAGTGTTCCGCCGCTGCTGCGCTGTCGCCGCCTCCTACCACGCTGTATGCGCCCTTGTCTGTGGCTTCCGCGATGGCCCGCACGACCGCCTGTGTTCCGTTGCTGAAGCGCTCTTTTTCAAACACGCCCATTGGCCCGTTGAACAGGATGGTCTTGGCGCGCCTTACTGCGTCCACAAACCGCCGCGCGGTGTGGTCGCCGATGTCGAACCCGGCTTGCCCGTCGGGCACGTCGCCGTTGACTTCTTCTGCGCCTTCGATGTCGATGCCGCGCGCGACGACGTGATCGCTGGGAAGGTGCACGACAACGCCCAGCTCGGTGGCGCGCTCCATAATCGCCTTGCAGTCCTCAACCAGCGTGTCGTCGCACAGCGAGTTGCCAATGCCGACACCCTGCGCCATCAGAAAGGTGTAGGCCATGCCGCCGCCGATGCAGATCTCGTTAATGCGCGGCAGCAGGTTGTTCACCAACGGAATCTTGTCGCTGACCTTGGCCCCGCCCAGCACCGCCAGGCACGGCCGCGCCGGGTTTTCCAGCACAAGGGAAAGGGCCTTCACCTCAGCCTCAACCAAAAAACCCGCCGCGCTGGGCAGCAGTTTCGCCGGCCACACCATGCTGGCGTCGCCGCGGTGGCATGTGCCGAAGGCATCGTTGACGTACGCCTGCGCCAGCTCAGCCAACTGTCGGCCGAAGTGCTCGTTGCCGGCTGACTCGGCTTTGTGGAAACGCAGGTTTTCCAGCAGCGCCGCGCGGCCATCGGGGATGCCGCGCACGCTGTGGCGCGCAGTTTCGCCAAGGCAGTCCGGGATCAGCGGCACCTCAAAGCCAAGCAGTTCGGTAAGCCGCTTCGCCACCGGAGCCAGCGAGTACTTTTCTTCAAAACCCTTGCCTTCGGGCCGCCCCAGGTGGCTTGCGAGGATGATCTGCGCGCCCTTCTTCATCAGGTGCTGGATCGTGGGCAAAGCCGCGCGGATGCGTGCATCGCTGGTGATCGACTTGCCATCCAGCGGAACATTGAAGTCCGCACGCAGAAACACGCGCTTGCCCTTCAGGTCGCCTAGTGCGTCGAGGTTGGGGATTCGGGCAAAGTTCATGGGTCACTTTCGGTCCTCAAGTGCCGCCGCAATATAACCCCCGGTGGGCTGTCCTCCAGTCCGTCGCGGGCCAGAACGACCGGACTTCGCGACAATTGGGTGACACTCCTGTGTTACCCAATCGGCGAAAGTATGAAGACGCAGGATTTGGGCAACCTTTTGGCGCGTTGTAACGTTAAGAGAAATAGCAAAGGAGGCGTACACCCGCGCACCAACGAACAGGGCCATGAGGACGGATTCCGGGCGGTTTCCCAACCGCAAATCCCACCCACACACGGAGTCCGAAGTTGTGACCCTGGTATTCCTGAGGATGACACGGCTTTGCTGCGTCCATCCTCACCAGAGCGCCTCCACACCCACCGGGCCCCGCCCCATGCGGGGCCCTTCTCTTTAAGCTTCGGCAGCCAGGCCCACCAACGCCGCCAGGCGGTTGCTGTAGCCCCACTCGTTGTCGTACCAGGCAATCACACGCGCCAGCGTTGATTCGATTGCCGGCTCCCGACTGCCGACTCCTGAGGCATGGGTCAGCAGACTGTCGAACACGCACGAGTGCGGGTTGCCGATGACGTCGCTGCTCACCAGAGGGTCGGCGCAGTACTCAACGATGCCGCGATACTCCCCCACCGCCGCATCGCGCACGCAGTCGTTGATCTGGTCAGTCGATGCGCTTCCTTGCAGCTCAAGCACAAGCTCGACGTTGCTGCCGTTGATGACCGGCACCCGCTGCGCCATGCCGGTTATGCGGCCAGCCAGTTCCGGCATGACTTGATCAAATGCGGTGAGGCTTTCGGTCGTTGTCGGCACGATGTTGCTGGCGCCTGCGCGGCCGCGGCGCGGATCGCGTTCGTGGCCGCCATCAACAATGTTCTGCCCGCTGGTGTAAGCGTGAACTGTCAACATGTAGCCGCGCAACACTGGCCATTGCGCGTGCAGCAGCTTCACCAGCGGCGTGTAGCAATGCGCGGTGCAGCTTCCGCCGGAAATGATGCGGTGTTCGGGTTGAAGCTCATGATGGTTGACGCCGTACAGGATCGTCTTGTCACCGACGCCTTCTGGCAGCGGCATGCTGACGACTACGCGCCTGGCGCCGTCCTTGAGCAACTGCTCCAGTGAGTCACGCGAGTTGTTGCGCCCCGACGAATTGACCGCTACGTCTATACCGTCCAGTTCGCGCGCGCCCAGCGCGCCGTTATGAGACAGCGTAATCCGGCGCCCGTTGACCACCAGCGCGCCATCGTCAACCGCGACTTCCGCGAATCGGCCCATGACGGTGTCGTACTTCAGCAGGTAGGCAAGCTGTTGCGCCGGTAACGGGTCGTTGATGTGCACAACGTGAGGGCCGCCGCTGCCCTCGAGAATCCGGAACAGCGCACGTCCGACACGCCCAAAGCCGTTGATCAGCACACGCTTTGCCATAAAGGCGTTCTAACAGGCTTGGAAGATCGGTTGTAGGGACCGATGGGGCTGGTGTTGGGTGTTGGGTCTCGGGTCTGGGGTGTCCAAAGCGTTGCAGTTGCAGTTGCAGTTGACCCGACACCCAGCACCCAACACCTTCTGCTAAGTCAGTTCGCCCAGTCGTTCTTCGACACTCATGACTCCCTGCTCGTCCAGGCCGGGGTTGAGCACTTCGTAGGTTGCTTTGTCCTTGCCTTTGCCTGGCGTTTCGAACACCAGGTACTCGACACGACCATCGCGGCGTGTGCCTTGCAGTTTCAACTTCTTCAGGCGCATCAGGCCCAGCGCCGCAACATAGGCGAAGCGCTGCATGTCGGCTTCGGTGAACGGCGTGTCTTCTGCCAGCGGCTGCCGTGCGCGGTGAAAGATCTCCCACAGCAGATCAGGGTCCATCAACACCGGCTTGCGTTTGCTGGAGTACTCGTCCGGCCAGAACGCGATAAATGCGCCCTCCGCCTGCCGCTCCCAGGCCTCCAGGCTGATCTCCACCCGCTGAAAGCTGCCTTCCTGTGCCGCATCGGGGCTCAGCGCGACCATATATTTCTCGCCGTCGCGGAACTGACGCCCGGTGACGCTGCATTTGCCGTGCCTGCCGCTGATCTTGAAGTCGCTCATTCTGCCCGCTCGTTTGGCTGATCTGCTTCCGGTTGTCTGGGTATCAGGTCCACTCCAAGCCGAGTTGCCAGCGCCTTCGCCTCGGCGATCGTGCGTACACGGCGGCCGGTAATTTTGAGTACGGCATCTGCTGCCGAGTTCAAGTGAAACTCCTCGTCCATCTCCCAGATTCGGATGATGGCCCTCAAGCCTTCTTCCAGCCCGATATTGCCCAGCGCCTGTACCAGGTACTCGCGATACACGAATGCCGCGTGATCGGTGGCAGCTTCGTCGATCACGTGCTCGCCGCGCGCGGCGGCTTGGCGGTCAAGCTCCTCGATCTGTACGCGCGACAGCTCTTCTTCCAGCGCACGGACCGACTGCGGGTCTTTCGAGTTCTTGAACTGGCCAAGCAGGTCAACAAAGTTCTTGCGGAAGCGCCACGCCGTCCCGGCAACGGGGCCGTTCTTCAGCTCGTAGATGGCCTGGTTGGCTGACCGCGGGCCGATCCGAAACAGGCACTCCACTACGTAGCGCGGGAAGTTCGCGTTGGTTTCAACTTTGTAGCTAATCTCGCCCTGGTCGTTACTGACTTCGACGAGCTGGTTGTGCCCGGTCCACAGTACCGCGCACAGGCGCTCAATCGCCGGTGGGCCGATCTGCACCAGAATGTTCTGCGCGTTGAACACGATGCGCTGCTCGGGGTTGGTGAGCGCCAGGATCATGTTGGATATCAGCATGTCCCGGCCGTCTTCGCCGTAGGCCATCATCGTCTCGGCGAACTCACGCCAATGCTGCGCCTCCTGTTGCTCAAGACGGTAGGCCGGCGCGGTCTGGAACCTGTAAACCGTGCTGTAGATGCGGCCGAGCCTGGCAAGGCGCGTGCGGTTGGCCAGGCTGTCCCAGCGGTCTTCGGGGTCGGGGCCTTCAGCTTGCAGCAGTTCCCGGACATGCTTTGGCCACAACAGGTACGCATGCCATGCCTTCTGCGCATCCGACATCTTGGCCGGGTCAGCCGCGGGCCAGGCATAGTTGCGGCGCACGACACGGTTGTCCTGGATCAGCACCGGCGGCTGCGGGGCAGGATGCACATGGCGCCGAACCTGCAACCAGCGGTCGCGGTCTTCGCCGTCAAGCCATGCCAGCAAGCGGGGCATTTCAACGCCGCGAAACTCGGCGACCTTGCCCGTGCCCATGCTGTCGCCGGCGGTGCGATCCTGCTCGTCGCCGGCGGGCGTGCCGAATGTGCCGTAGCCGGTCTGGTCATCTTCCGCGGCCTGGTACGGAGACTGGCACGCGGGCAGAAGCAACAGCAGGAATGCGGCAAAACGCTTCAATGAACTGCCTCCCGGGGCAACTGCGGGGAGAAGCATCCAATCACAGCAGGCAGGCGGCATCAATCCCCGGCTGGCCCCCCGTTTGCAGTGGGAATAGGCCAGCGTTATAACGCCCGCCCTGCATAGACCGGAGCCAGCCATGATCGTAGGCATTCCTCGCGAAATCAAAGACCACGAATACCGCGTCGGCATGGTTCCGGCAGGTGTCAACGCGCTTGTTGAGGCAGGCCACAGCGTGCTGGTTGAAGTCGGCGCCGGCCTGGGCAGCGGCATCGCCGATGACGATTACGTCGGCGCCGGCGCAAAGCTGTGCGCGACGGCCAAAGAGATCTTCGATGCCGCCGACATGATCGTGAAGGTCAAAGAGCCGCAGCCGGAAGAGTTCAAGCTCATCCGCAGCGGCCAGATCGTCTATACCTACTTTCACTTTGCTGCCAGCCGTGAACTGACCGAAGGAATGGTCAACACCGGCGCAATCTGCGTTGCCTACGAGACGATGGAAGACAAGCGCGGCGGACTGCCGCTGCTTACGCCAATGTCTGAGGTGGCCGGACGCATGAGCATCCAGGAAGGTGCCAAGTACCTTGAACGCCCGACTGAGGGCCGTGGCATCCTGCTGGGCGGCGTGCCGGGCGTTGAGCCCGGAGACGTGGTGATCATCGGCGGCGGTGTCGTAGGCACCAACGCGGCGAAGATGGCGGCGGGACTCGGCGCAAAGGTCACCGTGCTGGACGTCAGCCTGGACCGCCTGCGCTACCTTGATGACGTACTGGCCCCCAACGTAGTGGAAATCTACAGCAACGCCTACAACATCCGCGAAGCAATCCGCAGCGCCGACCTGGTGATCGGCGCGGTGCTGATCCCCGGTGCCAAGGCCCCCAGCCTGATCCGCCGCGAGGACCTGTCCAGCATGAAGCAGGGCGCGGTGATCGTTGACGTGGCTGTGGACCAGGGCGGATGCGTCGAAACCACCCGCGCCACCACGCACAGCAACCCGACCTACATCGTCGATGGCGTGGTGCACTATTGCGTCGCCAACATGCCCGGCGCTGTCGGGCGCACCAGCACTTTCGCGCTGACCAACGCCACAAGCCGCTACGCGATCGAAATCGCCCGCAGAGGCTGGCAGCAGGCGGCCAGGGACTTCCTTGAGGTACGAACGGGGTTGAACGTGGTTGACGGAAAGGTCACCTATAAGGCCGTCGCCGAGGCGTTTGACATGGAGTACTCTCCCTTGAAGCTTTGACCCTGGTTATGGGTAAGCCTTGTGACGCGCCTGCGGGTTGCAATACTGGGCGCGACCCTTTTCGTGTCTTTGGTACACTGCGCCCATGAGCGACCTGCCCCCTTGGGATGGCGGCACACAACCCAAGAAACAGCCCAGCGGAATCAAGAAGCCGGGCGAGCAGCCACGACTTCCGAAGCCCGACAAGCTGCCGGAAATCTATCAGCCCGACAGCGCCGCATTCATTGCCCCGACTGGCAGCACCGTTTCTCGCCCGCCTCAAACGCCTCGACCGGTTGAAAAGCTGGCCAAGCTCGCGTTGCTTGCGGCGCTGGGTGGATTCATTCTCGGCGTCCTGGGTATCCTGTTTGCATTCACCATGCTGGACCCGCAGGCCGGCGTCATACGCTACATCTATGCCGCCATGGGCGGTGTCGTGGCGGTTGGCGCGCTGGTTACACTGCTCACCGAGCTGCCGCGCCTTAGCATGTATCGAGGGTCGAACTTCCTGCCGGCCGTGCTGGTGTACGGCAGCCGAACGCAGATGGAGAAAGTGGTTGGCCCAGCCGGCTTGGGCCCCCTGATCGCTACCAAGGCACGCGGCAGCGGCGCCGGCATCCTGAACAAGGTGTTTGACCGCTCGGCTCAGATCGCCAGCCCGCCTGAGATGGTTGCGCTCCACGTCGATCGCGGCAGCGGGCCGGAGCTGATCTCAATCGATTGGAACTCGGTGCGCGAGCTTCAGCGCGGCGACGTGGTCTGGTTTCACGAGGTCTCGCGCACCAACCTGCTGATGTTTCACAAATTGATCCCCTACGCTCCGCGCGTGATGACCGACGCTGCGACGCGCAAGGAGATTTTTCTGGCGCTCAAGGTCGGCGCGAACCTTTACCGCGACAAAATCGCTCGCGGCGCCACCAGCGAGTACCGTCCGCAGAAAACCGCTTCAGCCGATGGGCTTCCGCCGCAGCCTTCGCGGACACCATCAGGCCGCCTGCAACCGGTGAATCCGGCTGTGCCACTGACCGCAGAGGGCTCGTTCCTCGCGACAGATGATCAGCCGTATCAGGGATCTCCGGGCGAAGATGAGATTGCCCCACCTGATGGCACCGGGCCAGACGGGACCCATATCTACAAAGAACGCGAGACCGATCGGCACAAGAAGATCAATCCGCAGAATGACACCGAAAAGGTCGCCAAGCCCTGGGCAGAAGAAGATGAGCAATGATCCTGATCGACGCGGCGATGTCGTCGCCGCGCTGAGCCCCGTCTTGAAGCACATCGCCACACTTGACCTTGCCGATCCTGACTCGGCCCGGCAGAGCCTTCAAACTGCCTTCGCGCTGGACGGCGCGCTGGGCGACGAGCTTCGACTGCTGGCGACCGAAGGGCTGCGCGACGGATGGCTTTGCAATCGTGAAGCCGGCGGCACCCGGTTTTCGCGGGTCGCAAAGCCCGAATCCGCGCACGGTTTCAGCATTGACGCCGTGCTGCTATCCGGGGAAGGCCCCTGGCACCGCCACCTGAAGGGCGAAGTCAATTGCCTGCTCGCGATCGACGGCAGCCCCGAGTTTTGCGGCTTCCCACCCGGCTGGGCAGTGTTCGCGCCCGGCAGCTCGCACATTCCCGCGGTTAAGGGTGGCACAATGATGATCTTCTATATGCTTCCTGAAGGCGCGGTGGAGTGGAAGTAGCCACCCGGCTATTCCAGCAGCTCGTTTGCAGCAGCAGCAAGCTTGCGCAGCCGGTCTTCCTTGGCTTGAAAGCCCGGAAGCGAATCACCAGACAGCTGACGCTGCAGATCGCGCACACGCTTGATCACCCGCTCAAGTTCCGGGCGCTGGCCGGCGCGGGAAAAATTGCGGCGACCGCACTCAATCCAGAATTCGCGGCCTTCGACATGTTCTACGGCGCGGTCAATCACCCACAACCAGAAGCGGTCACGGTTCCACTCTGCCTGCGCGGCGGCCTCGTGTGCGGGCCCGAGGCGCTGCACGATGCCGCGCCGGTATTCCAGTGCCGCAAGCGCCGCGGCGCGATACAGCGACTTGTTTTCCATGCCGTACACTTTGCGAAGTTCCGGCAATGTTTGCCAGCCAGGCAACACGCTACCTGTTGTGCTCCCGGAAGCTCCCCTATACTCCGCCGCGCAACCCGCTTGGTGACGGCGTTTCAAGCGATTTGCACGAGGGGTTTGACGTCGCTGTTCCGCGGTGATACTTTCGCCGCTCCACACGAAGGAAACTTCGAAACAGGGTCGGGGGCGAACGTAACATCATCGTGCATGCCGCGCATGATGCGGCAAATTATCGCGCGAACCCCCGTGGCGGAGAACTGGGCGTGACGGAAGCACTTGCCAAGGAGCAGTGGAGCAAGGTCCTGAACAGCCTTCAGGAGCGCGTGGGCGAAGAAGCATTCAGCCTGTGGCTTCGCAATACGCTGGTCGTGCGCCTTGACGCCGAACTGGTCGAGATCGGCGTGCCCAACCTGGTTGTAAGCGACTGGCTTGACTCGCAGTACTCGGCCGCAATCCTTGACAGCATTGAAGGCGTGGTGAGCTACCGCCCGCGCGCTATCAAGTACAGCGTCAACGGCCACCTCTTCAGGCAGTTGCGCAAACACGAGGCGCAGGCGCGCCGCGCCGCCGGCGAGCCCGCCGACCTTGCACGCGCCCCGCAGACAAGTCCGCGGCAGATCTTCAACCTGAACGAGCGTTACACGCTTGATCGCGTCATTGTCGGCCCGAACAACCAGCTTGCATTCAACTGCTCGTGGGAAGTCGCGCGCAAACCTGGCGAATCGTTCAACCCGCTGTTCATCTACGGTCGCACCGGCGTGGGCAAAACCCACCTGCTGCAAGGCATCGCGCGGGAAGTGCTGGAGCGCTTCCCAAGCAAAGAAACGCTGTACATCCCCGCCGAATACTTCGTCAATCAGTACGTCCAGTCACTGCAGAAGCGCGACGTTGAGCCGTTTCGCAGGCGCTTTCGCAACCTCGACGTGCTGATCATCGACGACCTGCACTTCCTGGGCGGCAAGGACGTCAGCCAGCAGGAACTGCTGCATACACTGAACGCGCTGGAGCAAGCCGGCAAGCAGGTTGTGCTTGCCAGCGACCAGCATCCGCGCGACCTTGAAGAGTTCATGGAGCACCTGACCACGCGCTTTCTGCAGGGCATGATCGCCGAGATTGACCTGCCGCCGCGCAACACCCGGCTTGCGATTATCAAAAGCAAGTTGGAAGGCCACCGTGAGCTTTTTCCGGCGGCGGTCATCGAGTTCCTGGCCGACAAGCTTGAGTGCAACGTGCGTGAGCTGGAAGGCTACGTCACGCGACTCGTTGCGCTGGCCGGGTTGACCAATGAGCGCGTCACGCTGCAGTTGGCTGAGCAGGCCCTGCAGGATTTTCTGGCGTCGCGCTCAAGGCTGGTTGACATGAACGACATCGAAAACGTGGTGATCGCCCACTACGGCGTTACCAGCGCGCAGCTTCACAGCCGCGTACGCAAGCGGCCCGTGGCGCTCGCGCGGCAGGTCTGCATGTACCTCGCGCGCCGCCTGACCAGCTACAGCCTCAAGGAAATTGGCCGCTTCTTTGGCGGAAAGAATCACACCACCGTGGTGTTCGCGGTGCAGGCAATCGAGCAGAAGACCGCCAAATCCCGTGCTCTCAACGACGAGCTGGAACACCTGCGCCGCACGCTGATGGGAGAAGGGCGCAACGGCCGGCCGCGCTAGCTGTATCTCCGCATCGATCCCGCTATCATCGCGCCGCCTCATTTGCGGAGCAATCTTGCACCACTCGGCACCATTGATCGTCGGAGTTGTTCCGCCCACCGAAGACCACCTGCGACCGCAGGACATTCTCGAACAGCCGCTGCGCAGTGCCGTCGAGTTGCGGCTTGACCTGGACGGTGCGTGGCAGGCTGTACTTGAACGCCCCGGCGCGCTGGAAGACCGCGTGCGCTGGTTGCGGCACGACGTCAGCAGCGTGTCACCGCCGCCACTGGTCATCGCCTCGTGTCGCCGCGCGCAGGACGGCGGGCGCTTTGACGGCACCGAGGAGCAGCGTCTGGCCGTTCTGGCCGCGTGCGCCGACGTGTGCGACCTGGTGGATGTTGAAAGCGGCGTCAAGGCCGATGTGCCAGCCGCCCGCACCATTCGCAGCTTTCATGACATGCACGGAGTTCCTGGTGACCTGCCCGGGCTGCTGGCGGCCATGCGCGAGCAAGGCGGGGCGTTGTTCAAGATTGCGGGCATGGCACGGCGCCTGAGTGACACGCTGACGATCCGTGACTTCCTGAAAGACCACAGCGACGTATCGGCGTTTATGATGGGCGAACTGGGCGTGCCATCGCGCATTCTGGGGCCGTTGTGGGGCAGTGCGCTGAATTACTCTGCGCTGGGTGTCGGCGAAATCGCCGCCGGCATTGTCGAGTTTCGACGCATGGTTGCCCTGTACCGCGCACACGAGATCAGCCCGAACTGGGAATTCTACGGCGTGACCGGCCGCAGCGTCGCGCACAGCCTCAGCCCCGCACTGCACAACGTGGCGCTTGCGCATCAACATCAACGCCGTGTGTACCTGCCGCTGGCAGCGAAGGATGCCGACGACCTGCTGGAGTTTGCAGAGCGTCTGCCGCTTTCCGGCGCAAGCGTGACGATCCCTTTCAAGCAAACCTTGTTGCCGAAGTGCCGCAAACTGGATGACGCCGCCGTGGCGACCGGGGCGGTCAACACCATCGTGCGCCTGCCCGACGGTGGATATCGGGGCAAGAACACCGACGTGCAGGGTTTTCTGGACGCCGCAAAAACTCGCTACGGCCGCACGCTGTTCGGGCGCACCGCGCTGGTGCTTGGCGCAGGCGGGGCAGCAAGGGCTGTCGTGCACGGCCTGCGCAAAGAAGGCACACGCGTGCTGGTCTGGTCACGACGCACGGAGCAAGCCACTGAGCTGGCGCAGGCGCTTGGCGTCCAGGCAGTCGAAGACGTGTCCGGCCTGAAAGACCGCTGCGACTTGCTCGTGAACGCCACACCGTGCGGCATGAACGGCTACCCCGAGCACGCACAGCCCTGGCCGATGCTACAGGCGCTTCTTGCCCCTGACTGCCTGGTGTTTGACCTGGTGTATGAGCCAAGCGAAACGCCGCTGCTGACCTGCGCACTCGATGAAGACATCAGCGCGTGCAACGGCCTTGGCATGTTGCGGCGGCAGGCCGCGTTGCAGGCGGCCGCGTTCGGATACAAGCTGCGGCTTGACCTGCCTGAGCCGCCGATGGTGTCGCGGCACGTCTGGCTGATCGGCGGCCGCGCAGCCGGCAAGACGGCGCTGGCGCGTGAGTTGGCTGTACGCCTGCACCGGCGCGCCGTTGACCTGGATGAGCAGATTGAACTGCGCGCGCAGGAGCGCATCCAGGACATGTTCGCGCGCGGCGCACGCAGCGCGTTCCGGCAGTTGGAAACGCTGCTGCTTGAGCATGTGGCCGCAGGCAAGCCGGACGCGGTAATCGCTGCCGGTGCCGGTGCCGTTGAGGAAAAAGTGAACATCCGGCGCATGCGAGACTCCGGCGTCGTTCTGTTTATCGACACCCCGCAGGACTGGATGGTTCGCCGGCTGGAAGAAAGCATCGAGCGCCCGTCGCTTACGGGCAAACCGGTTGCCAAAGAGTCGCCGGGCATCATGGCGCGCCGCCGGCCGCTGTATGAGCGCGCCGCGCATATCCGCATTGAGGTCACTGAACAGGACGTCCGCCGACAGGCTGGCGCGATTGCCGACAGGCTGGCAGAGTTTGGCAGGCTTTAGCGGGCGATCATGGACCGTTTGTTTGAGATGATTGCAGACGTGCCACCGTGGGCGGTGGTGTTGTTCTGGTTTGTGATCGGCTCGTTTGTCGGCAGCTTTCTGAATGTCGTCGTGTACCGACTGCCGCGCAACTGCCTTTCGGTCAATAAGCCCAAACGCAGCTTCTGTCCGTCGTGCAAGACCACGCTTAAGTGGAACGACAACGTCCCGATCATCGGCTGGGTACTGCTGCGGGGCAAGTGCCGCTACTGCGCGGCAAAGTTTGGTGCGCGCTATCCTCTCGTGGAGTTGCTGACGGCAGTCCTGTTTGCGGTCTCTGCACTGCGCGTGCTGTACGGCGACGGCAACCAGTCGGGCGACTGGCAGCAATGGCTGGTGCTGCTGCACGTGATCGCCATTGTCGGTGTGCTGCTGCCGTGGGCACTGATCGACCTGGACCTGACGGTCATCCCGGACAAGCTGACGCTGGGCCCGCTGATCGTGTTTGTTCCGTTTGCCGCCTTTGCACCGGCACTTTCCTTCGGCTTGAGCAGTCCCGAGAGTCATCTGATTTTTCAGTTTGGGCCCCTGTGGCTTGCGAGCATCACCAGCGCCCTGCTGACGGGACTGGCCGCTTCGGCGGGCCTGTGGTTGATCGGCAAAGGCGCGAACGTGCTGTTCCGGCGCCGCGTGAAAGAGATGGGCGGCGAGGCCATGGGCGGGGCCGACGTAAAGCTGATGATCCTGCTGGGCGTGATGCTGGGATGGCCGAAGCTTGTGGCGGCATTTTTTCTGGCGATTGCCCTGGGTGCACTGTTTGGCGTCGTGCAGTTGTTGCTCAAGCGCGGGCACGGTACGCCCTTCGGACCCTACCTCGCGTTTGGCGCGATCACTGCAGCATTGGCGATGCCCTGGCTTGCCGGAGTCTGGCAGTGGTACCTTGAAATGCTGGGAGGCGCGGGAGCATGAGCGATTACGTGGTCAGCATTAACGGCGAGTTTCACGCTGCGGCGGACGCAAAGGTCAGCGTGCTGGACCACGGTTTCTTGTTCGGCGATTCGGTGTACGAGGTTGTGCGCACCGTCGGCGGCAAACTGTTTGCGGCTGACCGCCACCTTAAGCGCCTGCACGCCAGCGCCAACGCTCTGGAAATGCCGCTGCAGCGCCCCGACGACTGGTACATCGACCAGTTTCGCCAGTTGCACGCGCACGCGACGTGGCCCGAAAGTTATCTGCGCGTCATCGTCACGCGCGGCGTCGGCGAGCTTGACCTGCACCCCGGAAGCTGCCCCGCCCAGACCGTCGTCGGCATCGCCAAGCCGCTTACGAAATGGCCTGACTCGGCTTATGCCCACGGATGCAAAGTCGTGCTGGCGCAAGTAAGGCGCAACCCCAAACAGGCGACTGATCCGGCAATCAAAAGCGGCAATTACCTGAACAACGTGCTGGCAATCATGGAAGCGCGCAAGCAGGAAGCCTCGGAAGCCATCATGATGAACGTGGACGGCTATCTGACCGAATGCACGACCAGCAACCTGTTCATTGTGAAGGACGGCACGGTGCGCACGCCGGGCCTGAAGCAGGGGCTGCTGGAGGGCGTCACCCGCGGGTTTATCGTGGAGGCCTGCCGCCGCATCGGCATAGCGTGCGAAGAAGCCGACCTGCGTGAAGAAGACCTGCACACCGCCGACGAAGTTTTCATCAGCAGCTCGACGCGGGATGTCATGCCGGTCGGAATGATCGGAGACCAGAAGCTGGTGTCTGTACCGGGGCCGGTGACTCTGAAGATCGCCAACGCCTATCATGAAACCCTGCACGACCCTGCCAACCACATGTAATGCGCAGACTGCTTGCAATCGCCAACCCCATCTCCGGCCGCGGGCGCGCATCCCGGCTGCTGCCGGCATTGGATGGGCTGGCGAATACCAGCGGCACCACCATCGAAGTGCGGATGACCGAAGCCCCCGGGCATGGGCGCGAGCTGGCAGCGAAGGCAGCGGGCGAAGGATACGACGGCGTCATCGCCATCGGCGGCGATGGCACCATCAACGAGATCATTAACGGCATCGGCCCCCACGGCTTGCCGCTGGCAGTTGTTCCGCGAGGAACGGGCAATGTGCTTGCCAAAGAGATTGGTGCAACCTCGCGCGTGCATCGCTACGCGGCATCGCTGCGTGATTGGCAGACCCGCACGCGGGATCTGGGCCGCCTGCAGGACGGTAAGATGTTTGCATGCTTTGTCGGCGCGGGATTTGACGGGCAATGCACGCGCGCGCTGGCCGAACGCAAGGGCAGTATGCGAATGACGCAGTACGTGCCGATCATGTGGCGTGCAGTACGAAACAGCGATTTCACTACGCTACGAGTGACCACCGGTGACGGCGGCGGCGAGCAAAACGTTTCGTATGCGCTGGTATCCATCACGCCAGCCTACGGCGGGCCGCTGGTGCTGACAGGCAAAGCCGTTCCCGACGACGGGCGCTTTGATGTACTGACGATCCACGAGCGCATTACGCCACTGTCGTTGTTCAGGCTGGTGGGCTACGCGTTTCTGCGGCGCATGGGGCGGGCCTCCTCGGCGCGTTTTCTTCGGTGCACGAGAGTCGAGATAACCGCCGAAGAAGAAGTCCCCCTCCAGGTGGACGGGGACTTTGCGGGTTTTCTGCCCGTTCGCGCCGAGATACTTCCCAACGCGCTGCGTTACTTTCCTGCCGGCTAGGGGATCTTAAGCTTGTCGCCCGGCTGCAGCGTCTTGATTTCCGGGTTTGCGGCCTTCAGGTCGTCCGTGCCAAGCCCGCGCTGCTTGAATCGATCCTTGAACCGCTCGAACGCAATCCCCCACCACGAGTCACCCTGCTGAACGACGTACTCGATTGGCTCGATGCCCGCAGCCGCAGCCGGCGCCGGAGGGACAATTGTAGAGGCCGGGGCAGCCCCCTTTCTCGGTGGGATGCGCACTGAATCCCCTACGCGCCACTTACAGCCGGGATTGGCATCCTGGATGTCCTTGGTGGTAAGGCCTCGATCGGCAAATCGGCGATACGCCAGCAGGTTGGCGCTGTCATTCGGCTGCAGCACATAGTCCACCCAATCGTCGGCGGGTGAAGGCGGCGCGGGCGGACTTGGCGGGCTTTCGCTGGAGTCGGCGGAGGTTTGCTGCTGTGATGAAGGCGGGCTTGCCTCGAATCCCTCCGGAGGCTGCAAACGCTGAACATTCGGCGGGCCTACGACGGTCTGGATGACGTCTGCGGCGAGCTCGTCCACACGCTCGTCCTGCACGGCGTTGCGCGCCTGGTTCAGCACCTGGTCCCAGACCAGGCCCAGCGCCAGGCTGACAATGCTGGCGACAAAGATGGCGATCTTGACTCCACGGTCCATGGCGACCTCCGGCGGTACTTTCCGCCTTCGTGTCTTCGGCAGTCGCAGCCTGCAACTTGAGCCCAAGCGGTTTCGCGCTACAAACTCGTCATGTTGTTCGCCTCTGCCGAAATTCCGGGTTGTCACGGCACCTTCAAGACCGCCAACGAGGACTTCCGCGTGGCGGAGGTCCCGTTGTACGCATTCAGCGGCAGCGGCGACCACACGCTGGTGCACATTGAAAAGGTCGGCATCAGCACCTTTGAGGCCATCCGCCGCATCTGCCAAGCCATCGACTTTCCTGAGCGCGACGTCGGCTACGCAGGCCTGAAGGACGCCCGCGGCATCACGAGGCAGTGGCTGAGCCTTGAACACGTAGCACCGGAAAAACTTGCTGCACTGACGCTACCGAAGGTGCGCATCCTCGAGGCAACCCGGCATGGCAACAAGCTCAAGCGCGGGCATCTGCGGGGTAACCGGTTCGAGGTCACGCTGCGGGACGTTGCCCCTGAAGAGGCGCCAAACGCCGACGCCATTCTGCAGCTGCTTGCGCGGCGCGGGGTGCCCAACTGGTACGACACGCAGCGGTTCGGGCGGCGTGGCGACAACGCCCGCTGCGGCCTGGCGATTATGCGCGCAGAATGGCAGGCCTATTTTGACACGCTGCTGGGCGACCCCGGCACAGAGCAAGACCCGGAAATCCGCCAGGCCCGTGAAGCATACGCCAACAGCGGGCCGCAAGCCGCGCTAGAGTTGTGGCCCCGCCGCGGCAACCACGAGCGCGCTGCACTCAAAGCGCTGATCGAGTTTGGAGCGTCGGACAAGGCACTGCGTCGCATACCGCAGAAGGTGAAGCTGCTGCAGGTTTCGGCTGTGCAATCACTGCTGTTCAACCGGGTACTTGAGGCGCGCTTTGCGGAGTACGACCGCGTCTGGCAAGGCGACATCTGCCGCAAGGACAACGGCGCCGACTTCCTGGTCGAAGACGCAAAAGCCGAGCAGGAACGTGCCGCCAACCTTGAGATATCCCCCACCGGCCCCATCTTTGGCCACAGCATGCGCTCTCCGAAGGGCCGTAT
Source organism: uncultured Planctomycetaceae bacterium (assembly GCA_964652605.1). Lineage (GTDB taxonomy): Bacteria > Planctomycetota > UBA8742 > UBA2392 > UBA2392 > JADJRK01. Next base: position 16,682 of record CAZZBH010000031.1, on the reverse strand, counting down.
GGCTGAGCTGGAACTGGCGGCGCTGGCGGCGGAATCCCTGACGCCCGCCATGTTTGAGGTCGGCCGTGGCTTGAGCCAGAAGGGTGACCGACGGCCGCTGCGATTTGCGGTGCACGAGGTACACTGCGCCACCGACGGAGATACGCTGACACTGCAGTTCACGCTGCCCAAAGGATGCTACGCTACCGTGCTGTTGCGCGAGATCACCAGGCAGGGCGAAGACCTTGCCTTTACAACCCGCGAGGAGCGAAACGAAACATGAAGATGCTACTGCTTGTGCTTGCGGCGCTATGCCTGTCGGCTTGCGTTACATCAGCACCGGAATCACGTGATCCGGGCGATTCGCCGGACACAACCCAACCTGAAAACGCAGAACAACCGAAAGGGACACCGTTGGAAACACTACGCAAAGACATCCAGGATGTTGCCAGCCGCGCCGAGCAGAAAGCCGACGAGATCCAGGTTCAGCACCTGCTGATCGCGTACGATCGCGCGGGCATCCCCGGCGTGACTCGCACGCTGGAGGAGGCTGAGCAACTGACCGCCGAGTTGTGGCAGAAGATCAAGGACGGCGCCGATTTCGACGCGCTGATCAAAGAACACACCAATGACTCGCCGCCAGGTATCTACGGCATGACCATGGTGGGGCCCGGCGACCGCAACAAGCTGCTGTTCCCGCGAACCGGCATGGTTGCCGCCTTCGGCGACGTAGGGTGGCGCTTGAAGGTGGGCGAGTACGGCGTAGCGCCGCACCACGCCCGAACCAGCCCTTACGGCTGGCATATCATCAAGCGCCTGAAGTAAGCGACAGAAATGAAATGCGCCTGGCTGATTGCTGCCCTTGCACTCGCCGCCTGCGGCAACGAAGGCGGCAATCAGCCGCCCGTCGCCAACGAAGCGCCACCGGCGCCGGCATCGCCGGCGGTGCGTGAGCTGCGCCAAGCCGCTCTTGCGCTGCAACTTCGGGACGACAAAGGTGCCAAGCAGGTCGAGATTCAGTTTGTTCAAATCGGTGTTGGCATTGAATCCGGCACCCGCGAAAGGCTGACCCTGCCCGAAGCCGAAGAGCTCGCCGCCCGCGTTTTCGCCGAAGCGCGCGACGGCGCCGACTTTGACACGCTGGCGTACCAGCACTCCTGGGAAATGCCTTCGCTCGGCCGCCGCCCCGGCGCATATCTGGTCATGCGCGAGAAGGGCGAAAGCCGTCAGTCGGTCGTCGCTGCCACCATGTTTTCTGAAAACCTGCAGAAGGCGTTCTGGCGCCTTGACGAAGGCGAGATCGGAGCCGTCGAGTTCCACCGCCGCGACTGCGACACAGGCTATTTTGTCGTGCGCCGATTGACCGCCGAAGAAGCAACCCAGGACAATCCCGCGAACTTTGAGCCCTCCACGCCGCAGGTGGCCGCCATGCGACAAGCCGCTACAGACCTCATGCGTCGGCCCGAGCTCGACGTCGAAACAGTCAAGGTCCAACACCTGCTGATCGGCCGCTATGCGCCCGGCACAGGCACCGACCTCAAGCCGCTGAAACCCGTACCGGCTGAGGAGACTGCTGCCGAGCTGTTTTCACGGGCCGTCGGCGGCGAGGACTTCGATCAGCTGGTAAAGGCGCGCACCTACGACTCGCACCCCGGCATCTATTCGATGACACGGACCAAGGGCGCAGCCGATGCAAGGTTTCGCGAAGAGATGGTTGCGGCGTTCTGGAAAGCAGCCTGGCGGCTGAAACCGGGGGAAGTCGGCGTCACCCTGTATGACCGCTACGACAGCCCCTTCGGCTATCACATCATCAAGCGCCTTGAGTAATCAGGCCTGTATTGTGTGCATGCCCGGCTGAATCTCGTGCAGCAAGGCCCGCTCGCCGGCGCGGGTACGCAGTTTGAACGGCACGTCGCACATGACTTCAACTGTGCGGCGACCGCCGGATTTATCGACGGGGCCTACTTCGATGTTGACGATGCCATAAGCGAACGCCAGGTTTTCGATCGTGTAGCGCTCATCCAGTTGCAGTGCAATTTCTAACTCGCCCCTTTGGCCGTGCGGACGCAGCCCAAGCAGATAGGCCAAAGTGTTCTGGACGCACAGCGCGAGCGCCAATGGCGAGTCGGTGCCGCTGCTGCCATCCGCCAGCGGCGCAGGTGTGTCGCGGTCCGGGTCATACGCCAGGTACATCTCTCCCGAGTCCGCAAGCACCTTGGCCACGCGCCGCAAGTGCTGCTCTATGCCCTTGTGGGCCTGCGCGTACCGGTGCAAAACCGACAGCGTTTCGCACACCAGGAGGTTGAAATCTGGCCGCGACACTCCCACGGGCATGCCATCGCGCCGACGGTAGTCGCCCTCAGCCGCTGACACGGTGCTCCACGGATGTGCCCGTTCAAACTGTGTGGGATCGCCAAGCCGCTGGAGCATCCGCTCAGTCCGGCTGCGCGGGGCCACGCCGCTCACTGCCGCCCACACGCTGGCAAGCGTTTTCATCGGCAACGGCGAGCCGTGCTCGTCCAGGTCGTAGTACCAGCCATCTTCTTCACCCCACATGCGGCTGTTAACTCGAGACGCAATTTCCCGCAGTGACCACTCCAGCTCGCCGGCGGCTTCCCTGTGGCCGAGAACGACGGCCATCTCGGCAAGTACGCGCGCGTTCAGCGCGTACATACACGTCGCGTCAATCCAGCTTGCGCCGGACGCCAGGCTTGGCACAACGCGCCCGCCCAGCATGAAGCGGCCGGTTGCAGCCAGGCGATAGGTCTCGCTCGCGCCTGTGACCAAGCCGTTGCGGCGGCGGGCGTGGTCTTGCCGGTAATCGAAATCGGCCTTCAGCAGGTTGAAAGCGTGTTCTAGCCGCTCTCGGTTGCCACGCAGCTTGAACAGCTCCCACTCGGAAAACGCCGCAAGCGGGGCGGCGATTCGGCTGGCGTTTGGGCCCGGCGGGTTGGCGCCGGTGGCAAGCTCGAGGCTGGCAGGAATGTAGCCGGAATTGTCAAAGCTCGCGAGGAAGGGGTCGGTTACGCTGGTCACTCCTTCAGCGGCCCAGCGAAGGCCCAGTGTCGCCAAGGCGGCGTCCCAGGCGTCCACGTGTCCCTGATCGCTGCCGCGCAGCGCCACAGCCTTGAGGGCGCTTTCATCGCCGGGATCCACCAGCGCCTCGCGCAAGTTGGCAACGGCGTGCCGATACGGCGCCAGAAGGGCGTCTCGTTCACCGTCAATTTTCAGGATGGGAAAAGCTGGCTGCTGCGGCATTCCTGTGGTTCACCCAAGTAATTGACCAATCAAGAGATAACAAACATCGGGACGGATTTTGTCTAGTCATGCGTTGGTGGGATTGAGTAAAACATGTGCGTTGGAGAGCGCATTCCAGTTGTCGCTTGAAGCTTCCCGCCCAAGTACATCTGCAGACGCTCAACGGCACTTTCGTGACACTCCCGGCCATGTTCGCCGGGACAAACGTAGAAAGGCTGCAATGAGCCAATTTTCCGATGAACCTCTGCTTGAGGACGACGTAAGCGACACTGACATACAAGGTGTCGTAGATGTCGGCGGCGTCAAACCCGGCGACCCGCTGGGCTGCCTGGTCAAGGGCATCCTGCTGGGCCTGGGTGAAGACCCTGAGCGTGAAGGCCTCAAACGCACCCCCGCGCGCGTGGACCAGGCGCTGAAATGGCTGACCAAGGGCTACAGCGAGCGGCTTGAGGATGTGGTCAACGGCGCGATCTTTGAAACCGACAACTCCGATATTGTGCTGGTCAAGGACATCGACATTTTCAGCATGTGCGAGCACCACATGCTGCCGTTCTACGGGAAGGTGCACATCGCTTACGTGCCGGACGGCAAGGTGATCGGCATCAGCAAGCTGCCGCGAATCGCTGAAATCTACTCGCGGCGCCTGCAGATCCAGGAGCAGTTGACCACCCAGATCGCGCGGGCAGTCGAGCAAGCCGTCCAGCCCCTGGGTGTCGCCGTGATCATCGAATGCACCCACATGTGCATGGTCATGCGCGGCGTACAGAAAGTGGGCAGTACGACGGTAACCCGCGCGCTGACCGGCATTTTCAAGCAGGACGCCGACCTGCGCACCGAACTGTTCAAGATGCTGCGCGGCGAACCCGTTTGATCAGAGGGCGCGGGACGCTACACTGCCGCGCGGAGGAAACACGTGCCGGAACTATCTGACAACTTCGTGCGCGAAAAGTTTGCGCACATTTATGAGCAGTACTTTGACCGCTTTGAAGTCCGCCGCGACGGCGAGGGTAACCGCTACATTCACGCCGAGTACAGTCACCCGCGCTTCAAACGCACCTGGGTACCGGTACGCTTCTGCGGCCTGCGGGTGCATTGCGTGCCGACGGAGGAGGTCACTCCAGCCACTCGACCTGAGGCATCGGTGCAGCCTGCCTGACACTTGCGTTGCGGCGTAAGTTCGCTATTACTGTCCCATGGGAGTGGAAAGCACACTCAACCCGCAGCCCTGCCGGAACACCGGCGGGGCTGTTTGCGTTTTGTGGACTGAACAGACGACGGAAGCGATATGACGGCCCCCAACGGACTCTCGGCAGCGGAACTTCTCGAGCGCAGCCCGTATGCGCTGACCTACAACGACATCATCCTGATGCCGGGATACATCGACTTCGCGCCGGCCGACGTGGACCTGAGCACGCGCCTGACGCGCGAAATCACACTGGCCCGGCCGCTTGTTGCAAGCCCCATGGACACCGTCACCGAGCACCGCATGGCGATTGCGCTGGCGCTGCTGGGTGGCATTGGCATCGTGCACTACAACTGCACCATCGAGCAGCAGGTGGCACAGATCAAAAAGGTCCGCCGATTCGAGAACGGGTTCATACTGGACCCGATGGTGCTGAGCCCCGACCACACCATCGCCGACATCCGCCACATCAAGGAGCATCACGGCTTCAGCGGCATCCCAATCACTGAGGATGGCACGCTGCGCAGCAAGCTTGTCGGCATCGTGACCAACCGCGACATCGACTTCGAGACCGACAGCACGCGCAAACTCAGTGAGGTCATGACCCGCGAGCTGATCACGGCGAAGAAGGGCATTACCCTTTCGCAGGCCAACGAGATTCTGCGCACCAGCAAGAAGGGCAAGCTGCCGGTGATCGACGACCAGGGACGGCTGGTGTCGCTGACAAGCCGCCGCGACCTGCGCAAGAACCGCGACTTCCCCGACGCCACCAAGGACGGCAGCAAGAACCTGATGGTAGGCGCAGCGATCAGCACCAAGGATGAAGATCGTGACCGCCTGGCAGCACTGGCCGAGGCGGGCGTCAGCGTGGTGGTGATCGACTCGGCGCAGGGGGACAACGTCTATCAGCACGACATGATCAAGTGGATCAAGAAGAATCACCCGCACGTGCAGGTCATTGCCGGCAATGTGGTCACGCAGCAGCAGGTGGACAACCTGGTCAAAGCCGGCGCCGATGCGCTTCGCATCGGCATGGGGCCGGGCAGCATCTGCACCACGCAGGAAGTAATGGCTGTCGGCCGCAGCCAGGGCACCGCCGTGTATCACACCGCCAAGGCCGCTGCCAAGCACGGCGTGCCGGTAATCGCCGACGGCGGCATCAGCGTGATCGGGCAGATCATGAAGGCGCTTGCGCTTGGTGCGAGCACAGTGATGTGCGGCAGCCTCTTTGCCGGCACTGACGAGAGCCCCGGCGATTACGTCTATCGCGACGGCGTGAGGCTGAAGGTTTATCGCGGCATGGCAAGCCTCGACGCAATGAAGGCGGGCGGCGGCAAGCGGTACTTTACCGAGAACAAGGACGTCAAAGTCGCCCAGGGCGTCAGCGGTTTTGTGCAGGATCGCGGCACCATGTTTGAGTTGGTCGCTTACCTGTCACAGGGACTGAAGCTGGCCTTCCAGGACGTCGGCGTGCGCAGCGTGCCTGAACTGCATCGCAAGATGGCCAGCGGGGAGCTGCGCTTCGAACTGCGAAGCCCCAGCGCACAGCGAGAGGGCGGCGTGCACGACCTCTACAGCTACACCCAGCCGGACGCGTTCAATAGCCCGCGGAACGGTTAGTCTGAGTCGGTCAGGTCGCGGCCGAGCAACTCCCTCGCTTGCGCTCGGAACTCGGATGCGCCGCCGTGAGCTGGATGGCGCAACTCGGCAGCGGTGGTTACCGGCTTGCCATTCACCCTCAAGCTCGCCAGCACATTGGCAGCCACGCGCCCGACGGCCACGGGCTGGGCATTTGGGTAGAGGCGCTGGAACACAAACTCCATGACCTCAAGGCCGTACCCGATAGTCTCCGCGTCGGGATCGGCATTGCTCAGCGGCTCGCCGGCCTCGTGGGGGTGCCAGGGCACAACGTTCCAGCACAACACATCCGTGGACGCGCCAAGTACATCCAGAACGACACCAGCAGACGCCTCGCGGTAAGGCCGCTCGCGCGTAGATGTGCGGTCGTAGCACGAACCGGGAAAGCAGATGCGGTCCTCGTCTGTGAACGGCACACCCGTAAAGCGCGCACCGCGATACCCAGGCGCTAACCCAATGAACGCATACTTCGGCTCACGAATCGCCTTGAAGTAGCGCCGCAAATTTTCGCGACGCTTTGCTGCACCACCGCGAACGTCCAGCTCAGGGTGCGTTTCGCGGTAGAGGTTGAAGACGTTGGCAGGCAATTCAGCCCGCCGAAGCCGAACAATCAGCTTCTCGATGCCTTCTTCAAAAGGTTTCTGGGCAACGGGTGCCTCGGACATGGGAACCTCAACAGGAACCACGTGCGTAAGCGCGTGGCTATACACCTTTCAATCTACGACGGAGTATTCTGGTCGCTGCGCTGAATGTCAGCCATTGGCAGATCAGGCCCTTGTGCTTCCACGACATACCTTGCAGCCCGTACTACGCTTTGCAAGTTGTAGAGCATGCGCTTGCTGCCGCCGTCCGCCCAAATCTCTGCCGAAGGAGGAGCGCAGCCGGCACGGCGAATCTTCCGAGTTGCGTACGCTTTGAAATCGCGGAGCACATCGTCCGCAGACTTCGGGGAGCTAACGAGGACGTGAACGTGGTTCGTGCGAACGTTCATTTCAAGCAGTATCCACTTCCGGTGCTCACATACCTCACGGATTGCCGCGTCTACCGCGCCCCTCATTGCGGCGTTCAGTACCGTCGGAGCATGTTTGAGCAGGTGGCGGCGGTGTCGCTCGAGAGCTGCATCTGGTTGCAACCGTGGGGTGCCATGGACATTGTGATTGCGGTCGACGGAGCCGCGGTCGTCCCCATGCAGCCAGGTGCCATAGGTGACGAAGGTGATCAAGTAGGCTACAGGGTTGTTGTACTGCATGGTGCTCACCCACCTTGTCGCCTTACCACACTTGAACCCTCGCCCTTCGGGAGCCACGCGCTTACGCACGTGGTTCTTGTTCGTCACGCTCTCGACTGTCACACCATTTCCAACCCGCACCTGAGGTTGCGGTACCTGGCTAACGCCATCAGCGGGAAGTATTCGCGATAGAAGTGGTAGTTCAGATAGAACGCGTTGGGGAAGCCGGTTCCCGTGTACCTGTCCTCGTCCCACCCGCCTTCGGCCTTCTGATTCTGGATCAGCCAGCGGATGCCCTTGTCCACGCGCGGGTCGTCCACCTCTCCGGCAGCCATCAGGGCCATCAGCGCCCATGCGGTCTGGCTTGGCGTGGCTTCGCCTTTGCCCGCGAGCGTCTTGTCGCGATAGCTCTCGCAGTCTTCGCCCCACGCGCCGCTTTCCTGCTGCACGGAATAAAGCCAGTTCACGGCTTCGCGCACGAACGGCTGTGTCATGTCCTCGCCGACCTGCGCCAGTCCGCACAGCGCCGCGTGCGTGCCGTAGATGTAGTTGACCCCCCATCGGCCCCACCAGGCACCTCTGGCCGGTCCTGACTTCTCCTGCAACTGGAGCACAAATTCGATGCCCCGCGCCACCGGCTTGAACTCGCGGGTGAAGCCGAAGTGCCCGAGAGTCTCCAGCACGTGGCCGGTCACGTCGGCTGTGCTTGGGTCAAGCATGTTGTCGAGGTCGTTGAACGGGATGTGGTTGACCAAGTCCTTGTCCACGCCCATTTCAAACGCGCTCCAGCCGCCGTCCTTGTTCTGCATCGACAGCAGCCACTCAAGGCCGATGCGGGTCTGTTCGACGCGCGCGTCGCGGCCTGCGGGGTATCCGCCCCACAGTAGCGCGTAGAGCACAACTGCGGTGTCATCGAGGTCGGGATAGAAGTCGTTGTAGAACTGGAAGCACCAACCGCCTGGGATCGCGTCGGGGTTCTTGATCGCCCAGTCGCCATCACGCAGGATCTGCCGCGCGTACAGCCAGTCGGTCGCGCGTTGAAACTCGGGTTGCTTGATGTCGTAGCCCGCTTCCGCCATTGCCACCAGGGCCCAAGCCGTATCCCACACCGGGCTGACGCATGCCTGCATGTGCAGCCCGTCGCACTCAGGGTGGTAGATCATGAAGCGATCCAGCGCATTCCACGCGCGCTTGATGCGCGGGTCGTCTTTCGCAATACCCAGCAGCGGCAGCGCCATCAAGTTGTACATAATCGGCGGGTAGATGCCGCCCCAGTCGCCACTGTCGTCCTGGTGGTTCAAAATCCAGTCGCGGGCCTTTCGCAAGGCGACTTTGCGGATTATCGGGCCAATTGCGAACTCAAACTTCTTGACGGCTTTGGCACCAAGCTGGATCAACCCGCCCAGAGACAGAATCCCGGGCTCGGTGTAGCTCTCGAAGTTCCAGCGCCGCTTGCCCGCCGGCTCGACAAACAGCTCTTCAATGTTGACGTGCAGCCTTTTCAGAGGGCGCTTTTCGTACAGCACCGACATCGGCACCAGGCTGATGCGGCACCAGTAGCTCAAATCGTAGATGTTCAGCGTGCGCTTTTCCAGCGCGTCGGGCAACTGCGGCAAGTACGGCAGCAGCACCAGCCACGGCGGGATCGGCGGCACGCCCGCCCAGTCATACTGCCCGAACAGGGCAAGCAGCAGTCGCGCTTCGACACCGACACGCATGGCGCCGCCCTGGGCAAGAATCCATTCGCGCGCGCGCTTCATGTGTGGCGCGTCGGGGTCATCGCCCGCCACCTTAAGTGCGAAATAGCAGGTTACCGAATACCCAAGATGCCCCGGGCCGCCGTGGTGAATCGTCCAGTAGCCCTCGGGCGTCTGCCAGTTGCGTGTGTAGTTGGCAAGCTTGCGCTGCTTGTCGGCGTCCACCTGGTCAAGAAAGTGCATCATCAGGATGTACTGGGCACCCAGGCCCGCTGTGCTGTCAAGCTCGGCGTTCCAGTACACGTTGTCCGGCTTTTCGCGCAGCGCGAGCAGCCGCTTGATCTGGCGGTCGATGGCGGTGTCCAGCGCGCGGTCATTGCTGTGTGTTGCGCGTGCCGGTTTGCGGGCAAGGGCCCGCAGTTGCTGCTCGAGGCCCTTCAGTTGATGGTCGATCTCGCGCAACGCCTTGTGGCGCGTGCGCGCGGGCCGAAGGATGTTCGTCGTGCGGTCGTTCATCGCATTCCTTTACCATTCGGCGTGCGGGCGTACAGGCGGGACGCTCAAATGAAACTCGCAGCCGAAAGCTCGGCTGCGAGTTCGTGCGTTGGCTTGCTATTGCCTGCCGGGCGTGCCGGTCGGTGAGTCTTTCGGCGCATACTGCGAATCCAGCGTGACGCGAACCTTGTATCGCATATCGTTGGTCTCGCCCGACCGGATGCCGCGGGGGAAATACCAGCGCAGGTAGCTGCGGTCGCCGCTGCGGCGTACAACCTCAACGGTTGCACCCTCAGTGGGAAGCGTGGCCGATCCTTCGATGTACTCGGTGTAGAACGGCAGGGGCTCGACAATCTCGGTCGGGCCCAGGTCCTGCTCGTTCATGTTGTAGTACACGATCGTGTACGTCACCTCGACTGCGTCGGTGACCAGCTCGCGGTCCGCGTACTTCCACAGATGCAGGCCGATGATGCGCGAGCCGAACATCTCGCCATAGCCGGTTCGGGACTTCGCCGCATCCAGCTGGCTTGTGGACTTCACCACGTTGGCCCACGTGCGCGTGTAATTGGCCGCAGAAGGCACGGAGCCTGTCTCTGCCCACGGCTGTCCGCTGGAGGTGTACGCGCGCGAGTTGTTGCGGCCAAGCCGCGCATTGAGCTCCTCGCTGGCCCACATCGCAGGCGCACGGTTGTCTGACATCCCGGCAAACAGGCCGTCGCCGCCGGTGACCGAGCCGTAGCGCGACACGGCACCCGTCGCATCCAGCGAGTGATTGCCCCAGCCCGCCGCCACCGAAGTGCGAACATAGCCCGAGCCGAAGCGCGACCAGCGCGAGGCAGAAGCCGTGCCGGACGTCGCCGACAGGGTCACGAACTCGCGCACCGGGATGTCCACGCGGTTGCTGCGGGTCCTGGACTGGTCGCGGCTGCCCGTGATGTCGCGCGTGGTCCCCTCGGCTTCGGGGTCTTTGATCCATGAGCCTTCCGGAGCATCCGGATTGGTGCCCGTGTACACAAAACCACGATCGGTGCCGCAAGCGGACACGCCCAGGGCCAGCAGAATGATGGCAGCAAAGCGCCGCATCGATCCCTCCCTACGGTGCGAGGTACGAGGCATTGCCGAAATCGATCACCGCGATCACGGTGCCGTTCATGCTTGCCTGGTCGATCAACGCCTGGCGCGTCACGGAATCACCGTAGTCGTAAACGCGCATCTGTGAATCTTCGCCCGCGCTGCCGCGCACGTTTACGTCGCGGTAGCGCTCGTAGATCACATAGGTGACGACCTTGTAGTCCTGAACCGCCTGAACGATGTCCTGCGTGATCTGGACGCGGACAACCGACAGCCGTGTCAGGTCGGTGTGACCGAACACGTCCATCTTTCCGTAGATCTTCTGGTTGTTCCAGGTCAGCTCAAGCTTCTTGCCGGCATCGTTTGCGCTGAGCTCATACACCTGGTTCGTCGTGCCGGTGTAGTAGCCTTCTTCAATGTCGATGTTGGCGGTGCCGCTGGGCACCTTGAACTCGAAACGCATCGGGTTGCTGGAACCGCAACCAAATGCAACCAGGGAAAGTGCAACAAGCAGGACGCCGGTAAAGATCCGGGCCATGATTCAACCTCCACGCTGCGGCGTAAGAGCACGATAAAGGGGGGAAGCCGGCAGCGGTTTTAGCGCACCCGATGGTCCGGCGCAACACCGCACTGAAGGTTGCTGGCGCGTAAATCGTCACATCCGAGGTCGTAAGTCCCTGTGCAGGCCCGCACTTGCAATCACCCCCACTTCTGACATTATCTTGCAAAATGCGGGGTAGTGTGTCAGAATCCTTACACGAAGTTCGAACAGAACAGGAAGTTCCATGGTCGTGGACAACAAGTCAACCGTAGCCGCCGGCGAGCGCATTAAGCGCCTGCGAAGCTTTCGCGGCTTGACCTGCGCTGAGCTTGCCAAACGCATAGGTTGCACGCGGCCCTACCTGAGCGCGGTCGAAAACGGGCGCTACCCCGTCAGCAGCAAGATTCTGCGGAAGCTAAGCCAGGCCCTCAACGTGACGCCGGATTTCTTTGTCGCCACCGACGAGCCCAACCTTGAGGACACCGAAACCCTTACGCGCGACATGCTCAACCGCAAGATGGCTGAGCGCTCACGCGAAGCCGCTACGGTTGGCGCGCGCGGGCACTCACGCGTCATCCCGGTTGTGGCTGTGACGGCCGCGGGCCGCCCGCTGGCCGCATTCGACGACTACCCGTCCGGCACCGGCAGCGACTACATCGACTGCCCGCGTGACGTGACCGACGAGAACGCCTTTGCCCTGCGGATCTCGGGCGACAGCATGGAGCCGAAGATTCCCGATGGCAGCACTATCATCTGCGCGCCGAACGTCATGCCGCGCGAAGGCAAGCCGGTGGTCGCCAAGCTCGACAGCGGCGATGTGACGTGCAAAGTTTACCAGCGGCGTGGCGATAACGTCATTCTCGCGCCCTATAACCCGCAGCACGACGTGCAGATTTTCAGTGTGCGCGAGCTTCAGTGGGTCTATCCGGTCATCAAGGTCATTCTTGACGTTTACCATTGATGCTAACGGTGCAGTTTCAACACTGCCCGCTTGCGCGGGCAGTGTCTTTTGGAACTTCTGCTGATACCGGCGGGTCACTTCTTCCGTACTATAGATGGCGATTGCTTTCCAAAGGCTGCGTGGTGAAACGGCTTTTCTCGGCATTGGCGCTTGTTTGGCTGGCAAGCGGTTGCGGCGGACCTTCCAATCCGCCCGCACTCCCGGTCGCTGAACGCCCGGCCGTGGCGACAGCCGGCGTCACCACCATCCCCCCCATTTTTAGCGTGTTTCCGGCCGACACGAAGGCAACCGGTGTGCCTGACACCGCGCCGCACCCGACCATGCAGCGCATCGTAATCCAGGCCCCCGCGAACACTGAGATTCGTCTCCGTGCCGGGGCCACTGACATTCCATTCAGCCGCGCGACGCTGGAAATGACAGACGGCCGGGTACTTCACGAGCTGTCACTTGAGCGCCCCTTGGGCGACGTCAACGCGACGCTTACAACGTGCCGCCCTCATCAGCCGACGAATCGGCATACCATGTATGCTCGCCCGCCGTGATCGTCGTCAGATGCCCGCCGTGGGTGCGGACTTTTGTGCTGTACATGAAGTTCTCCTCTTTGGCGGTAACGCCTGACACGTCAAATAAATCGTAAGCCGGTCGTCGAAAGTCGTCAGTTTCCAGCTGCCGGTTAGGATGCAATTCCCGCTCATCACGCATCGGTAACGCAAAGCTGGAGGCTGGAAACTCATGACCGATAGCTTAACTTCATAGACAGAGGCGAACGGCCGCCCCTTACATCCCCGCCCGATTCCCTCATCGACTTCGCATTATCCCCCGCTGATGACTACAATCGTTCACTCACGCGTCATGTCACGGGGAGCGCCCATGTTCAACACGGCAATCCTTGAACTGCTGATCGGTCTGGTCTTCATCTACAGCCTGACGGCCATTCTCGTCACGCAGATCAACACCCTGCTCACCAATGCCCGCAATCTGCGCGCCCAAAACCTCAAAGAGGGCCTGATCGAGATGGTGGGCGACCGCACACTGCAAGCAGAGATCCTCGTCCATCCCCTCATCAAATTGGTCGATACATCGAACCTGATGATGATGTCGCTGAGCGCCGACGTCGACACCACCGATCAAATCCTCAACGCGCCGCTGACGCGTGTCGCCGACATCCCGCCGGAAACGTTTGTCGAGGCGTTGGTGAGCATTCTCACCGTGCGTGCGTTCGGCCCGATCGAGCAGGCGGCCCGTGCGCTGCCGCATTCCGAAGCGAAACGGCGCATCCTCGGCCTGCTGGGTGATCTGCAAGCCGAGCCATCCGACGAACGGCTCGCGGCGCTGCGGCAGGCGGTCAACGCCATGCCGGAATTACCCGGCGCTCCGACCCTGCTGCGCCAGCGGTTTGACGCGCTGCAAGACGTTTACACCGAGGTTCGCAGCCGGAACGCGCCATTGATCCCGCTGCTGATCGGCATCTCGCGCATCGAAACGCCGCCGTTCCGCGAGGCGATGCAGGTCGTTCTGTACTCTGCAAATTCGCTGGAGACCGCGTTCGATAAGCTGCGCGCGTGGTTCAACGACGGCATGCAGCGCTCATCGACGCTGTTCCGCGAGAAGCTGCAGCGCATGTCGCTGATCGTGGCGTGCGCGCTGGTGGTGCTGCTCAACGTCGACACACTGGCGATCACGCAGGATTTGTGGGACGATCCGGCCCTGCGCGCCTCGGTCGCCGCCACCGCGCGCGCCGCCGTCAACAGTGATCTTGCGGACGACGTGGACGCGGCATCGACGCCCGCCTCGTCCAGCGTGATCGACACCGTGCTGGACGCGCAGTACACCGCTCAACAGCTGCTGCGGCTCGACATTCCGCTGGGCTGGAGCTTCCTGTCGCTGACGCCGGACATGGCCGAGAACGCCACCGCGCTCGGCCTGCGTGATCCGTATGCCGACTCCGGCAACCTGTGGAATCTGTGGCCTCCTAACGGCAATCCGCGCTGGTTCTCGCTGCTGGTGCTCAAGCTGATCGGGCTGGCGGTCTCGGCTATCGCCGCGGCACAGGGCGCGCCGTTCTGGTTCGACCTGCTGCGCAAGATCACGTCTCGCAGCGGGTCGTCCGGTTCGCTCCGGTGAACTCGTCCGCCTGACGGAGCCGCCCGTGCCTGCGCCTGCGTGATGGATTCTGCCGATTTCGCGTTTCTGACCTCACCCACCGGCATCGCCGCGCTGGCCGATCTCACTGCTGAGGACGTGTCGGAGTCGGCCGCGCTCGCCCTGATCACGCGCCTGCGCAAGACGTTCACCCGTCAGCAGGCCGCCGCGTTGGTCGAACAAATGCGTTTGCGCCGCGCCGCGACCGGCAAGTTTGGCGCTGATGCGAGCCGCATGCTCTTTACCCGCGACGCGCTCGAACAGGCGTCCGATCCGGCTGTGCGGGCGTATCGCGCCGCATCGGCGGCTGGGGCTGGCGTTCACACGGTCATCGACGCGTGCTGCGGAATCGGCAGTGACGTGCTGGCGTTCGCGCAGGCCGGGCTGGATGTACTCGGCCTCGATCTCGACCCGGTGCGCGTCGCCATCGCGCGCCACAACGCCGCGGCGCTGGGATTGCCCAACGCCCGCTTCACTGTGCATGACGTCACGCGCGGTCTGCCCGAATCGGCCGACCTCGTTTTCTTCGACCCGGCGCGGCGCGCGGACGGACGGCGTATCTACCACGTCGAGGGGTATCAGCCGCCGCTGTCGACCGTGCGGAACTGGGAGGCGCAGCGGGTGTGGGCCAAGCTCTCGCCCGGCGTCGATCTGAGCGAAACCGCCGCGTATGGCGGGACGGTCGAGTTCATCTCAGCGGATGGCGCGCTGAAGGAAGCCCTGCTCCAGATCGGCGCACTGCCGCAAATGACCTCAGCCGTCCTCGTGGGCAGTGGGGACGTGCTGCGCTGGGACGCCGTGCCGCGTGACGCCGGTATCCCCGTTAGTGAGCCGCAGGCGTGGCTGATCGAACCCGACCCGGCCATCATCCGTGCTGGCCTCGTGCAGCCTCTTGGCGCGGCGCTCGGCGCGTCTCTGCTTGACCCGGAGATCGCCTATCTGACCAGCGCGGCGCGTCCTGAATCGCCGTGGGGGCGGGCGTGGCGAATCGTCGACTGGATGCCGTTCAACCTCAAGGCGCTCAAGCAGTACGTCCGAACGCGCCGGATCGGGCGCATCACGGTCAAGAAACGCGGCCACGCCATGACGCCGGAAGCCCTGCTCACCGCGCTCAAGCCGGACGGTCACGGCGACGAACGGGTGATCGTCCTCACACGGCACGCCGGCAGGCCGGTGATCGTGATCTGTTTGCCGCTCGACTCTCCAAGTGATGCGTGTTAAGTGCTGAGTCGTGTGTGAAGGACAAAAGCAGGCACAAAGCACGCAGAGAACGGGGAGATCACAGAGGTGGCCTTATAGGGCCGCCCCGCCGGCCCGCCCGCCACGCCCGATCAGACTTCTTTGTGTCCTCTGTGGTTCAATCGGTCTGTCCTTCCCTCATCACTTTTCACTCAAGTAGGTTATCGAAAGTCAGCAAACTCAATCTTCTGCTTCAGAGGGTTATACGAGCGGTGAAGGCTAGTAGTCACTCATCACTCATCACTCAGCACTTTCAGCTTCTTACATCAGCCCCCATCACTCTCTATACGAGGCTGCCTTCGTACCGGAACACCCGGCGCAGACCGTCCGCCATTAGGTTGACGCTGATGACCAGCAGCGCAATCGCACCGGCGGGGAACCACAGCGCCCACGGGGTCTGATTGACATCCAGACGCGCCTCGTAGACCATGCGGCCCCAGTCCGGCGACGGCGGCTGAACACCGAGGCCCAAGAACCCGAGCGACGCCGTGAGGAAGATCGCGTAGCTGAAGCGCAGCGCTGCCTCGACCGCCAGCGCCGGCAGTACACCGGGCAGGATTTCGCGCGTGAGGATGTACAGCAGACTTTCGCCGCGCAGACGCGCCAGCTCGACATACGCCGCGCTGCGCAGATTCAATGCCGCCGACCGGATCACGCGGGCCACGATCGGCGTGTACAGGATTACGATCACCAGCACCAGCCCGGCTGACGACGGCCCAAGCGTCGCCAGCACCGCCAGCGCCAGCACCAGCGCCGGAATCGCCAGCAGGCCGTCGAACACGCGCGACACGACCTCATCGACCCAACCACCGGCGTAACCGATCACCAAACCGATGCTCGTGCCGATCACGACCGCCAGCACGGTCGCCGCCCCCGGCAGGCCCACGATATCGCGTGCGCCCCACAGAACACGGCTGAACACGTCGCGGCCCAACCGGTCGGTGCCGAACACGAACGCCGCGCTTGGCGCTTCTCGCCGGGCTACCCGTCCTTCCGGGTTCCGCACGAACTCGTCGTACGGATACGGCGCGACCAGCGGCCCGATCAGCGCCAGAATCAAAAACGTCAGCGTCACGCCTGTCCCCACAAGCGCCAACGGCTGACGTGCTAACGGCTTAAGTCGACTCAACAAGGGCAATAAATCCTAGGCTGGTGTTCGTAAGTCGAGAGATTCGGTCTCCCATCTTGCAGCATTAGTCGAGCTATACGGCGCGGTGTTTTCTCATCACTCATCACTTTCAACTTCGTGC
>CAZZBH010000030.1:0-34450 GCA_964652605.1 uncultured Planctomycetaceae bacterium | reverse complement strand
GCGTGTCGGTTTGATCGTCAAAGTTGCCGTTGTCGTCCTGGTCATACCAAAGCTGGACGTTGTCCAAGTCATCCACTTCGTGCGCGGTGCCAAGGCTGGTCAGACTGATCGACGAAGGCTTGTCATCGGGACCGCCAGGATAGCTGACGGTGAATACCTGGCAGACCTCACCGAACGTAAGGAAGACCTTCTCAGCCTGAGCCGGGCTCTGATCAACAAAGTTGAATTCGGGTGTCTCAATTTCAAAGCCGGACATCGTTGCACTTGACGTGATCTGCCCCAGCGATTGGGGATGACCGGAGACAGCCACGTCCGTGATGGTGAATTCGAACGTGTTGCCGGGCAAGGCTGTGCCGGCGAATTTGGCGACGACGAAGTACCGCCGGATCTGGCTGCCGCCCCATGATCCTTGCTCAGCGGTTGGAACGTCAAACGTAAGCACACCGTTGTCGGTGGGGAATCCGCCGATCACGGAATCTATCAGTACATCGATGCCCGGGTCGTACGTGCCCTGCGTGCCCAATGTGTCGTGGTCGCGGAAGATGGCGATTTCATCAAGGTCATTAGCATCGTTGCCTGTGCCTGACGCGGTGATCTCGATCTGGTCGAGTGTGATCAAGCCGATGTTGGAGTCATCGTTGTCGGTAATGGTGAAAGACCCGCCACCAGCAACCCCGTCGCCGCCGCCGTCAGCGTTGGAAAACACTGCTTGCGCAGTGCCCTGGATAGCGTTCGCCGTCAAGATAGGCCCGGCAGGGTCGTACCACAGGCTTCCCGCAAACTGCCGCGGCGTCTGCGGCGTGCCCCAAGGTGGGGCGGGCGCGTACTGAAAGCCGCTTGAGCCGGTAGGGATGGAGATGCCCGGCGCAGTTTGAGCGGGGCCTGTGCCGCCGGTATAGCGCAGATTGCCGGTGTGGCAGCACAGGGCAATGCCAATGGAGTTTCCCTGAAGCACGACCTGATTGATGTCAACGGCAACCTGCGTCTGCGTGTCGGCTGCAGTTGGCGTTACGGAAGTCGAGCCAATGAATATCCAGCCGGGGTCGGTGGTGCCGGTGCCGATGCCGCCGGGTCGGTACCACACACTTACCGTACGTGTTGATGTATCTGAAAACGGCGTTCCGACACGCCAGATGCGAATGGATTGGGTCGCGTCCACCTGAAACAAGTGCCCAGGGAAAGTCGCTCCTAACGACAGGGTGGATGACCACTGCATGGAGCCTTGCGCAATCAGGATAGGAGACATGCTGAAAAGAAGCAGGGCTGCCAACGCCATTCGCAACATATGAGTTCCTTGAGCCAGGCACGCTTACTGTGCCGCCAATCGGCCTCAGAAGCTGTGCTCACAATGGTGCTAAGAGTTCGGCAAGGCTATCCGACGGAATAAATCGTTGCAAGGAGAGGCAGTAAGTCACGCCTACCCAACCTTCCGGCGATGGCACCGCTTGTGTGCAACTGTGCTTGACGCTGGGTGGCGCCAAGCCACTATGAACGCGCGTTTTCGTCCGCTGGACCCTGCCGATGCCCATTCGCCTTGTTGTTCGAGTCCCCCGCGGCAGCACGACCGACGTATCCGAGCACACCTTCACCCGCGCGCGCATCATTGTCGGCCGCTCGCCTGAGTGTGACCTGGTGCTGCCCGGCGACGAGGTGCGCGTGTCGCGCCAGCACATACGGCTGGAGCAGCGCGAGGCAGGCTATCTGCTGGTGGATCTCGGCTCGCGCAACGGCACGCTGCTCAATGACACGGTGATTGAGCCCGGCAGCACGCACCCGCTGAATGAAACCGACGTCGTCAAAATGGGCACGGTCGAGATGGAGGTCGCCCGCGTCGTGCTGGATGACGTCGCGGCTGGCGAGAAGGCAGGGGCGATACGCAAGGGTAAAGAAAGCTCCGGTCGCTCGCCCATCGTCGGCGCAGCCGATCCGGTTGAACGCGCCGCGATGCAGGCCATGCAGGAGATCTCGCGGCACTTCGTGGGCGAGGGAGAATTCACGACGCCCGAGCAGGTCAAGCTGTTCGGAGAAATGATCAAGCTCAGCCTTGATGTGCTGCTGGAGGGGCTGTTCAGCGCCCTGTCGCAGCGCAAGCAGTTCGAAGGCGAGTTTGACGCCCAGGTCACCATGGCGTTTCAGCGCGACGTCAATCCGATCAAGCAGAAGGGTGAGCTGGAGCAATTCAAGCGCTTCCCGGTGGACTGGAAGCTGCAGCCGCCGCTGCACGAAGTCAAAGACAGTCTCGAGCGCGCGACCAAGGACATTGCACAGCACCAGATGGGCCTGCTTGCCGGTATGCAGCAGGTGCTGGATGCAATCGTCAAGCGGCTTGACCCGATGGCTATCGAGAAGCAATCCAAAGAGAAGGCTGGGCTGTTCGGCCGGCTGGCACCCTCGAAGCTTGCATGGAATGAGTACCTGAACACGTACAGCGCGTTTCTGGCCGAGAGCAGCAAGATGTTCAATGAGATGATCTATCCCAACCTGCAGAAGGGCTACCTGCTGTCACACAAGGAAAAGACGAAGATCATCCAGTCCGTGGCAGACCTTGCCAAGCGCGCCGAAGTCGCGGCTGAGCTTGCCGCACAGAACGCGGCGGCGCTGAAAGAAGAACCGCAGGAGTAGCAGAACAGCGCGTTGCGTTTTGCCGCGCAACTGCCCCTGCATGCCGCAGCGACTTGACCTTGCGGCTGCAGGTCCACAAACTGCCGGGCCGGACAAACCTTCTGCCTCTTACTTGGCTGATCATGGCGCTGGTGGTCACCGTATCGCACGCGGACTCACGCGAATCCCTCGGGGAGCACACCTTCGGCAAGGAGGCGCGGGCGCGGGGCATTGTTTTCGGCGCCGATGGCTCGTGCGATGTCGTGGTCGAGGCGCTCAAGCCACGGCACGCGCGCCTTGAAAAGCGCTCGGACGGTTACTACTTCGTGGACCTCAGCGGTGACGGGTTCACCGTAGATGATACCTGGCATGAGGGCGGCGCCGACTTCCGGGTGGCGGAGGGCACACGCATCCTGACTGCGGGGCTGGAGTTCGGTTTCGGCCGTGCCGTCAAGCCGCAGCGCACCCGGGTGATGCGCGCGACCGAAACGATCCAGAGTGAAACGGGCACGCCAAGCAACCTGCAGGCCATGGCGCACGGCGCAATGCGTGAGCTGTCGCGCTACTTTATCGGCGAGGCAAATTTCGAGACGGCAGGCGAGATCCGCCGCTTCAAGGCGCAACTGCAGTTGACGCTGGAGGTGGCGATGGAGTGGATGGGCAAGGCGCTGCGGGGCAGGGCCGAGTTTCAGGATCAGTTCAGCGCGCCCGTGACGCAGATATTCTCGCGAAACCTGAACCCGGTGAAGAAGAAGTCGGACATCACGACAATCGCGAACTTCCTTCTGGACTGGCGCGAAGAGAGAGATATCGAAGGCATCAAGGAATCGCTGCGCGATGCGTTCAACGACATGGTCAAGCACCAGATCGGGTTGCTGGCCGGTGTGCAGCAGTTCGTGAGTGACTTGCAGGAAGCGCTCGATCCGACCAAGATCGAGCAGGAGGCGGGGAAAGGAAAGAAGGCGTGGCAGCGATACTCTGAGCTGTACGCCGAGACGTTTGCGGAAAGCAGCAAACTCTTTAATGAGTTGATCTATCCAAGCATCCGCAAGGGCTATATTTTCTCGCACGACGACGTGTCGGGCGAAACCAGGTCACAGGAGCCATAACATGCGCCACGCAATGCTGCTGTTTGCGGCCTCAGTTCTTACCCTCGTTGGTGCCGGTTGCGTTGCCACCAGTGCGGAGCTGCGCTTCAAGGCGATCAAGCCGGTTAACATGGCAGCCCCCGGCGGCGAGTCGCGGGTTGTTGAGGTTCGTGTGTACCAGCTGAAGGACCGGACCAAGTTTGAGGAAAGCGCCACCGAGGCGATCTGGGACGACGCTGCGGGTGCGCTGGGGGGTGACCTGCTGGGGACGTGGATTCGCGGCGAGCCCGTGTACCCCTCTGAGCCAGGCGCCGAGCCGATCATCGCGCGCGCGAAGATTGAACACCTTGAGCAGGAGACGCGCTATATCGGTGTTCTGGCGTTGATGGACAAGAAAGATGAAGTGAACAGACGCCACGTGGCAGTTGCCGTGGGTGAGGCCAGCAGTGTCACATTCACGATCAAGCAGTACCACATCGAAATCGAGCGCTAGCGCCGGGCGGGGGAGACCGTGGAGCATCAACAAAAAGTGCTGTGGACTGAGGGGATGTTCCTTACCCCGCAGCACTTCCAGCAATGGGACCGGTACTACGAGAACCTGCTCCAGCAGCGGTTGCGAACGATTGCGCCACTGGGATGGGGTGTCCGGGAGCTTCAGGTTAACGAAGAAGGCCTGGCAAACGGTGAGTTCAGCATTTCGCGTTGCCTGGGTGTTCTGCCGGACGGCCTGGTGATCGACGTGCCGGGCACGGATGCCGCGCCGGCCACACGGGGCATCGCCGAGCATTACGGCCCCGAAGTTGAGCGCCTCGGCGTCTATCTGGGCGTGCCGTTTGTGCCTGACCAGGGCGTGTCGCAGGATCCGGGTGGTTTTCACGACGGTCGCCCCACACGCTACCGCGGACGCTCGTTGCAGGTTCGTGACGACAACGGCCAGGGCGCCAAGCGCGAGATCGGCGTGGCATCGGCGCACCTGCGCATTCTGTTTGACGGCGAGTCGCTTGACGACCACACGGCAATCAAGATCGCTGAGCTTGGCCGCAACACCACCGGCGGGTTTACGCTGGCGGAGTCATACGTGCCGGCGCTGCTGGCTATCGGTGCCAGCCCGCGGCTTATGGGCACGCTGCGCAAGCTGCTCGAGATTCTGGGCACCAAGAGCACCGAGTTCGCAAGCCAGCGGCGCAACCGCGGTGCCGGACTTGCCAGCTTCAGCATGGCTGAATCAGCCAGTTTCTGGCTGCTTCACACGGTTAACGGCGCGATTCCGGGGCTGCAGCATGCCTACACCAGCGGCGCCTGGCACCCGGAGCGCGTGTACGTCGAGCTTGCCCGGTTGTGCGGGTACCTGTACACGTTTGCGGGCGAGGGGCACCCCAAGGACGTGCCCGCTTACGCGCATGAGGATCTTGCCAGTACGTTCTCGCGCCTCGAGCAACGCATCCGCGAGCTGCTTGACACCATCATCCCCACCAAGTGCACCACGATTCCGCTTCAGAAGAAGCGCGACAACATGTACATCGCGAACTTCCAGGACGACCGGGTCCTGGAGCCGGCGGGCGGGTTGTATGTCGCCGTCGCGGCTGACGTGCCGGCCGAGAAAGTCGCGCGTGAGGCACCGCTCAAGTTCAAGATCAGCAGCCAGGACCGTGTCGATCAGTTGATCACCGCGGCACTGCGCGGCATCGCTGTGCGCCACACGCCCGCGCCGCCGCCGGAGATTCCGGTACAGCCGGGCCGCAACTATTTTCAGGTGGACAAGACCGGCGATCACTGGGAGGCAGTGCGCGAAAGCCGCAGCATGGCGTTGTACCTGCCCCCGGAATTCGCGGGCCTGAAGCTGGAGTTGATGGCAATCAAGGAGTAACACGGCGAAAAAGGGGCGCGGCGCCGGTGTCAACTGACTGCGGACGGGGCGCAAATTCCCGAAGGGTATCGGATGGCGGAAGCAGACCAAAGACAACGGATGAGCGAGCTGTGCGCCGAAGTGCTGGCGTTCGCGTTTCAATTGAAGGCCAGCAAAGACCCGGGCGATGCACAGCAGGTCAAGCAGAAGGTGGTGCATCTGCTCAGCGACTTTGAGCAGGCTGCGCGCGCCGCCGGCTACAAGGCCGAGCCGATTGCCAACGCCAAGTACGCGTTGGCGGCATTTGTCGATGAACTGGTGCTTGCCTCCAACCTGTCGATCAAGGACGACTGGGCAGGCAGCCCCCTGCAGCTTGAGTTGTTCAACGATTTTGCAGCAGGCGAAGAGTTCTACAACAAGCTCAAAATCGTGCGCGCCGGGGGCGACAGCGACTCGAAAGAGACTGCCAGCGTGTACTTTCTCTGCCTGACGCACGGCTTCAAGGGCATGTACATCGACCTGCGCGGCATGGAAGAGCGCCGGGCATTGATGGAACAGCTGGCGTCTGAGATCCGCACCACGGTCCAGGGCAACGCAAAGGAATTGTCGCCGGCCTGGAAGCCGCCAGACGAGTTGCCAAAGCTCGTGCGCACTGCGCCGGTGTGGCTGACGCCCGTGGCCTGCGCGGTGATTGTGGTCTTGCTGGTGATGGTGCTGGCAATCGTGGCAGGGGTCATGGCGGGCAGCGCAGTGGGTGTATTGGAGGGAAGCTGATCGGCAGTACTCCGGATCTTGGGTCTGGGGTCTTGGGTGCGGCGTCGAAAGGCCGCCTTTGCAGTTGACCCAACACCCAACACCCAGCACCCAGCACCCTATTGCAGAGACACTGAGGAAAATCGATGCGACGGCTTTTGCCAATCGTGATGAAAGAGGGCGCTTCCAGCATCGTGCTGCTGGTGCTGCTTCTGGCGCTTGTGTGGTGCGTTACGTTCTTCACGCGCGGCGACAACCCGGACTGGATGAACCTGCCGATGCTGATCACGATGTGCGTGATCGGCCTGTGGGTCGTGCTGTTCATCGCCAACAAGGTGATGTCCGCGCGCAACGCGGCGCGCATTGAAAAGCAGTTGCAGGCACAAAGCGGCGCGCAGGTTGAAGGAACCAGTGCCGACAAGCGCGCGGAAGCCGAGGCGCTGCGCCAGAAGTTCAACGAAAGCCTGGACGCGCTCAAGCGCACCAAAGGCGGCAAGAGCGCGCTGTACACGCTGCCCTGGTACGTAATCATCGGCCCGCCGGGCAGCGGCAAGACGACGGCGCTGCAGGAGTCCGGCTTGAATTTTCCCGCCATCCAGGGCGGCGCCAAAGTGCGCGGCATCGGTGGCACGCGCAATTGCGACTGGTGGTTCACCGAAGACGGCATCCTGCTGGACACCGCCGGCCGCTACACCACCGTCGCCGAAGACCAGGAAGAGTGGCTGACCTTCCTTGAAATGATCCGCACCAGCCGCAAGAGCAAACCGATCAACGGCGCGATCGTCGCCGTAAGCGTGGACGACCTGTTCCGGGGCACGCAGACCGAGATCGACCAGATGGCCAAGGATATCCGGAACCGGCTTGACGAGCTGTCGTCGCGCCTGCAGGCGGTGTTTCCGGTTTACCTGATGTTCACCAAGTGCGACCTGGTAAGCGGGTTCATCGAGTTTTTCGAGGACTTCAACAAGGAAGAGCGCTCGCAGGTGTGGGGCTTCACGATGGCCTACAGTCTGCCCGAGAAGCAATACACCAGCATCTTCGACGAACAGTGCGACCGCATGCTCGACAACCTGCGCGCGCGGCAACTTGAGCTGCTGGGCACCGAGCGACCGGCACAGAAGAAGCAGAACATCTATCTGTTCCCGCGTCAGTTTCAGCTAGCGCGCGAAAAGATGCGCGACCTGATCGGGCAGCTTTTCGGCGGCACCGCGTTCCAGGAAGCAGCCATCCTGCGTGGCGTGTACTTCACCAGCGGCACGCAGAAGGGCACGCCGATTGACCAGCTGATGGCGCGCCTGGGCGAGGCCATGGGCATGGGAGGCGCGCCCGAGGGTTCCGACGAGCGCATCGAAAAGAAGAGCTACTTCATCCACAACCTGTTCGCGCGCGTGATGTTTCCCGACAAGACGCTGGCGCGCAGCACAAGCCGCGTGATCCGGCGCCGCATGGCCTGGAAGCTGGGTCTGCAGGTGTTATCCGTCGCGCTGTTCGCACTGGTGACGTTCAGCGCCGTGACGGCATTCAACGACAGTCGTGTCAGCATTGGGGCCATCCGCGACTCAGGCAGCGAGGTGATGGCACACGACGAAACCGCCACTGAAACCGCACTGCTGGCGGCGCTTGAAAAGCTCGACCGGCTTCGTGTGAATCTTGAGGCGGCTGCCCCGACTACGCTGAAACTCAGCGGCGACGAGGCAAGCCGCGCCCGCCGCGGATGGTCGTGGGGAACTGACAACAGCAGCCGGATGTTTGACGCCGGTGCCGACGTGTACGTCAACGCGCTCCGGCCGACGTTCATAGAGCCCTCACAGCGCCGGGTGGAGGCCGAGCTGCGCGAGCTGCTTGCCATTTCCGGCGGGCGCAGTGCAGAGCAGTGGAAGTCGCTGATGAATCTGTGGCGGGTGTACGCGATGATGGCCGGCGACATTGAGCCCAGCGGGGCTTTGATCTCCACCGTGCTGGACCGCGCCAATCGCTGGAATCGCAATTACTCCGGCGACAACGCAAGTCGTATTCAGGCACTCGCGCGCGAACAGCTGGTGTTCTACGCCGCGCTGCTTGAGCTCGGATACGGCGAGAAAGAGCGTTACAACTGGGGCATCCAGGCCGACGCCGACCTGAAGCAGAACTGTGAGCAGGTGCTGCGCAGCGGCTTGTGGTTTCCCACAGAATACAGCGAGATCATCCGCTACGCGCACGAGGCCATGCCCGCGCTCACGTTCAGGCAGATCGCGCCGGAGGTCGGCGACCTGCTGGACCTCAAGATTGATCCCGCCGCGGGCACCGACCTGCAATTCCTGAACGCATTCACCAGCGAGGCCTGGAACCAGCAGATCAAGCCGCTGATGGCAGAGCGAGCCGAGGCCCTTCACCGCCGCTTCAAAGAGCTGAACGAAGACGAGCCGGTCAACGAGATCCTCGAGCGCCTTTACGGAATGCACATGACGCGTCACGCGAAAGTGTGGGACGACTTCCTGGCGTCGGTCGTGCCGGTCCAAGGCGGTTTTTCGTCGGTGCAGCAGGCGAACAACGCGCTGAATAAGCTTGCACCCAAGCTGGATTCGCCGCTGGGCAAGTTGATTCGCGGCGCATGGGAGTACCGGGCGCTTGACCTTTCAGCGACACAGCGCGTGCCCAAGGCTTCGGATGAGGACCTCAAGGCCCTTGAAGAAGCGCTGCGCATCATGAACGAGAGCTACTACACAGCCTTCGCGCGATTCGCGGCAAACACCGAGGGCGGGCGTGTGCGCGAGTACACGGGGCAGGAGGACAACTATCTGCGCACGTTGTCGGTGAATTCGAACGACGCAGGCTCAAAAATCGGCTCCACTCTCAGCGGAAAGAATAAGCAAGCAGGCGACTTCCTGCTGCGGGTGCTGAATGCCGGCATTGAGGGTGTCCGCGCCGACGCGCGCAAAGAGATCATCCAGATGTGGGGCGACCAGGTCGATGCCGAGTGCAGCAAGTACTTTGTCGGAAAGTACCCCTTCGACCCGGAAAGCAAAGATCCAGCGCCGCTCGACAAAGTGGCCGAGTTCTTCAACCCCGCCAACGGCAAGTTCTGGACCTTCCACAACCAGCTTGTGGCCATTCAGCGCCTGAACTTCAACGGGCGCCCGCTGTTCGAGTTTTCGGATAAATACAACCGCTGGCTAGGGCATGCGCAACGTATGCGCGACGCCCTCTTTCACAACGAGACCGACACGCGGGTCAACGTAGAGTTTGAGCTGAAGCTGTACACCCCGGATAATTTGATCAACGGCACGCTGCTTTGCTGTGGCCGCGACAAGGCCGGGCTCGACAAAATGATCCGCTACCCCGACGACCGCTCCAAGAAGCTGTCATGGACGCAACAGGAAGGCTCAGCCGTGTTCACCGGCGGCCGGCTGGAACTCAAGTACGCGCAGGACAAGCCCACCATCGGTGAAAAGGACAAGGAGTTGATGGACGATCCCTGGGGCTGGTTCAGGCTGATCCACCACAAGGGGCTGATGCAGTCCGGCATGGAGAAAGTCAGCACAGAGTACACGATCGTCTGGAAGTACAACGTGGAAGCCTTGGGCGGCCAGGTGATCCAATTGACGGCGTTTCTTACCGCCCTCAAGGAAGCCAACCCGTTCAGGCCGGACTTCTTCAGCAGTGTCGAGTTCTCAGACGGAGCGATGAAGTAATGGACTTCCCCTCCGGATGTCTGGGAAAGCTGCCCCTGCACGGGGACTTCATCCGCAGCAATGCTGCCGGCGCCGAGATCAACGAGTTCGACCAGTGGATTCAGGAGGGCATCTACCAGGGTTACAACGAACTGGGCTCCGGCTGGGATGCCGCCTTTGACGCGGCGCCGAAAGCAGCCTTCATTTACTGCTCGCCCCGATCGCGCCGCATTGTGGCGGGCATGTTCAAGCCGTCGGTGGACAGGGCCGGTCGCCGCTACCCGATCCTCATATACACGTTGCTTGAGCCGTCGGCTGTGGGCAACCAGCTTGACTTCTTGCCCAGCGCGATGGCGCCTTTTCTTGCCGCCGCCGGCGAGCTTGTACAGAAGAGTGCCGAGCTGGCGAACTTGAACGCGTTCCTCGCCAGCCTGGAGACGCTGCGGTTCGTGCCGGACACGGCCGGCGCGCGGCAACAGTTCGGCCGTTTTGTGCTGATTACAAACGCGATGAAGTACTGGGCCGGCATGTTTGGCAGCGCAGAGGACCCGCGGCGCTTTGCTGCGGTGGGTGGCGCGGTGGAAGGTGCGGGGACGCGCCCACCGGGCTCTGTAGCTTTGCGACTGCCGTACACCGAGGACCCGGTGGAAGTGTCATTCTGGCAGGAGCTGGCCCGCAGGCTGGCGGACGGCCGAGCGCTGCCAACGCTAACCTTCTGGACCTTGGGCAGCGAGCAGGCGTCAGCGGCCCCAGCCAGACTGCACATTGCATGGGGTGAGCTTTCCGGGCGGCTTTTCCTCCCGTTTGTCCTGCCTGAACGCAGCAGCCTCAACATTCGGGATCTGTGTCGGGCCGAGAGCGTGGACGGACGCTGGGTGGAGTACGGCAAAGCCAGATTTGACGAGGTTTTGAGCAATCCTTCACTGAAGCTGACCGACGTGCTTCAAAGGCTGCTGCGCTCGCGAGGCTGATGGTCAGTCGGCAGCGGGCAGTGGTCAGTGAGCAGTAGCTTGTGGGCAGTCGGCAGTGGTCAGCGTCCAGGACCCCAGACCCAAGACCCAAGACCCAAGCCCAATCCGCTCTCGTTCACGGTCCATCTCCTTTTTTCTGATCCCGGTTGCGCTCGCTGACGCTTTCGGACTTTTCCCTTGACCATTGACCTTCCACCATTGTCCACAGTATTGTTCGCGCATTGCTTGATGAACCGCAAGGGCATTTGAGGGGCGCCGCTTGGCTGACGTTGCGACACATCCCATTGGGGAAAACCCAGTTTCACCGGACAAGCCGGCTGGCGATAACGCTCGGTATGATCCGGATTTCGAGCAATTGCAGGCCGAGGTGGGAAAACTGGAAAACCCCGCCGGCGGCGAAGTGGTCTGGCAGAACGTGGTGAATCTGTCGCGTGACATCCTGCAAACCAAGTCGAAAGACCTTCTGGTAGCCAGCTACTTTGCCTACGGCATGTTGCAGCAACAGGGGTATCAGGGCCTGCTGGAAGGGCTTGGCGTCATTCACTCGATGTGCAAGACCTTCTGGGATGGCGGCATGTACCCCGACCGGCCGCGGGCGCGCGAATCCGCGCTGGACTGGCTGATCGACAAGGTGCAGGCGCAGCTCGACAACGGACAGCCCATCACCCCGGAAGAGGGTCCGATCCTGCAGTCAGCAACGGCAACCGTTGAGGCGCTGGCTGAGTACGTGAACAGCAAACTCGAAGT
The DNA here is from genome assembly GCA_964652605.1 of uncultured Planctomycetaceae bacterium. Classification (GTDB taxonomy): domain Bacteria; phylum Planctomycetota; class UBA8742; order UBA2392; family UBA2392; genus JADJRK01. Next base: position 22,794 of record CAZZBH010000030.1, on the reverse strand, counting down.
TCCAAACCCGAAGCTGGCAGCCTTTGTGCGCTCGTTCGCCGCCAAGTCGTCGCAGGCTGCCTCAGGTGCTGCCCCGTCGGGTGGGGCCGCAGCCGCGCCAGCCGCAGGAGGTCAAGTGTCCGGGTCAGGACCGATCACGAACCGAAAAGTGGCCTTCGAGAAGCTGAAAGAAGTGGCTGACTACCTGCGACGCACCGAGCCGCACAGCCCCGTGAGCTACCTGGTAAACCGGGCGGTGAAGTGGGGCGACATGTCGCTGGAGACGGTGCTGTCCGAGCTGGTGAAGAACAAGGACGAGCGCCTGCGGATCATGGAGACGCTGGGCGTGAAGGAAGAGTAGTTTCGGGTGTTGGGTGCTGGGTCGTGGGTGCTGGGTGCTGGGTGTTGGGTGTTGGGTCTTGGGTGCTGGGTCAACTGCAAAGGCGGCCTTCTGGCGCCGCACCCAAGACCCAAGACCCAAGACCCAAATCGAAACCAAAGGGAGCAATGCAATGGCCAAGGACGGATCTGTCGCACCGCGCGAGCGGGTGAATATCGTGTACAAGCCCGCCACGGGCGGCGCGCAGGAGGAGAAAGAGCTTCCGCTCAAGCTGCTGGTGATGGGCGACTTCACGCTTTCCAACGACGACACGCCGCTGGAAGAGCGCAAGCCGATCAACATCGACAAGGACAACTTCAACGACGTGATGAAGGGGCAGAAGATTGCCGTTGACGTGAACGTCAAGAACACGCTCACCGGCAAAGACGGCGACGAGCTGTCCGCCAGCCTGAAGTTCAACACGTTGAAAGACTTTGACCCGGACGCCGTCGCGCGCCAGGTGCCTGAACTGAACAAGATGCTGCAGTTGCGCGAGGCCTTGGCTGCTCTCAAGGGCCCGCTGGGCAACTTCCCGGCATTCCGCAAGAAGATTCAGGAGATTGTAGGCGACGACGCCACGCGCGAGAAGATTCTCAAGGAGATCGGCGCGGGCGAAGGCGCCGCGGACGGCGGTGGCGAAGGATAACGCAACAGGGCGTAGTCGGAACGCGAAGCGTAGCCAGCGCCCTGACTGTACGGAACGATCATTCAGGCAATAGCGCTCGCTGACGCTTCGCGTTCCGATGCGCACGAAAACGGAGAACTGAACATGGCAGAAGCGGAACAGCAGAAACAGGCAGCGGAAGCCCAGGCAGCCGAGGGGTCGCTGCTCGACGAAATCATGGCCAAGTCAAAGATGGCCCCCGGCGACGAGGGCTACGACGTTGCCAAATTCGGCGTGCAGGCCTTCCTCAAGGAGATCCTGTCCGGCGACAAGGCGCGCAAGATCGACAAAGCCGCCGTGGACCAGATGATCGCGTCGCTGGACGAAAAGCTCAGCCACCAGGTGGACGAGATCCTGCACAACCCGGAAGTCCAGAAGCTCGAAAGCGCATGGCGCGGGCTGAAGATGCTCGTGGACCGCACCAACTTCCGCGAGAATATCAAGATTGAGGTGCTCAACATCAGCAAGGACAAGCTGCTTGAGGACTTTGAGGATGCGCCCGAGCTTGTCAAATCAGGCATGTACAAGCAGGTGTACAGCGCCGAGTACGGCACCTTCGGCGGCGAACCCTACGGCGCCATCATCGGCAACTACGACTTCGGGCCCGGCCCGCAGGACGTGGCGCTGCTCAGCAAGATCGCTTCCGTGGCGACGATGGCGCACGCGCCATTCATCTCGGCGGCTGGCCCCAAGTTCTTCGGCATCGAAAGCTACCAGGGTCTGCCGAACTTGAAGGACCTCAAGTCGATCATGGAGGGCCCGCAGTACACCAAGTGGCAGAGCTTCCGTGAAAGCGAAGACTCGCGCAGCGTTGCGCTGACCTGCCCGCGCTTTCTCCTGCGCCTGCCCTACGGGCCGGACACCAAGCCGGTCAAGGCGTTCAACTACCAGGAGAATGTCCACGGCAGCCACGAAGACTACCTGTGGGGAAACACGGCCTTTGCCTTTGCCACGCGCCTGACGGAGAGCTTCGCCAAGTACCGCTGGTGCCCGAACATCATCGGTCCGCAAAGCGGTGGCGCGGTCGAAGATCTGCCGCTGCACCAGTTTGACGCCATGGGCGAGCTGCAGACCAAGATTCCGACCGAGGTGATGATCACCGAGCGCCGCGAATACGAACTGTCCGAAGAGGGCTTCATCGCGCTGACGATGCGCAAGGGCAGCGACAACGCCTGCTTCTTCAGCGCCAACTCATGCCAGAAGCCGAAGAACTTCGGCCAGAGCGCCGAGGGCAAGGACGCCGAGCTCAACTACCGCCTCGGCACGCAGCTTCCGTACCTGTTTGTCGTCAACCGCCTGGCGCACTACATCAAGGTGCTTCAGCGCGAACAGATCGGCTCGTGGAAGGAAAAGGAAGACCTTTCACGCGAACTGAACAAGTGGATCAGCCAGTACATCGCTGAAATGGACAACCCGACCGCAGAAGTCCGCTCGCGCCGGCCGCTGCGCAGCGCAAGTGTAACAGTAGAGGACGTGCCCGGCGAAGCCGGTTGGTACAAGGTAGGTATACAGGTGCGACCGCACTTCAAGTACATGGGCGCATTCTTCACCCTGGGTTTGGTGGGCAAGCTCGACAAGAAGTAGCGGAAGAACGGCTGCAAGCCGGAAGTCGCAAGGCGATCTGCTTGCGGCAGGGTGTTACGCGCCCGTTTGCGGAATCGGCCAATGGGCGATCTGCGTGTAAGAAAAGTTTATGAATTTGATGCTCCGAACTTTTTGATAATCGTGTCTAGGCGGTTTTTCAGCCACGGGGTACGGTTCTGCAGCTTCAAACGGGTCAACGGGCAGGAAGCAATAAAACAAACTGTTAGATTAACTTGCGCTTCGTAACGGATCGAAACTTAGGAGAAGAGTCATGAGCAACATTCAGGTTTACATGCAGGTCAAGGCCAACGGCAGCGACATCGAAGGCGACAGCGAAGACAAGAACAATCACGAGGGGTGGTGCGACGTTCTTGACTTCACCTACGACGTCACCAAGGGCGACGCTAACCAGGCTCGCGCCTCGCGCATCGCCGGCGGCCGCACAGTGGCAGGCCAGTTTCTGGTCCGTAAGCCGATCGACAAGGCAAGCCCGCTGCTGCTGCAGGCGCTTGCCCAGAACCAGACGGTCGAAGTGGTGCTTGAGCTGTGGCGCGACAAGCCCGAAGGCGGCGGCCGTGAGAAGTTCTTCACCTACCAGTTGAAGGACGCGCGCTGCGTGGTGATGAAGCCCGAGACCAACGGCGGACCCAACGCAGATGCGGCCTTCCCGTACGTTGAGACGGTGGGCTTCGTGTCCGGTGTCATCGTGATCACGCACGTGGACGGCGGCATCGAGTTCGAGCACAACTTCATGCACGCGGATTCGTAGTCCGCAAGGGCGGGTGAGGGGGGCGGGTTCTTCCCGCCCCCCGCGCATCCGGGAGGCGGTCGGTGTTCCAGAAGCGCACGTTGTTTGAGAGGTTGCGGAATCCGGACGGGACGGCGCAGCTCACGCTTGAGCAGGACACCGGGGCGCTGCTTCAGTCCATCCTTCGAAACCTGACTCGCATTCTCAACGCGCGCTCCGGCCAATCCCCGGCGCAGATGGATTACGGCATCCCGTCGCCATCGGAAGTGGCGCACGCCTACCCCGAATCTGTCAGCGCAGTACAGAAGACTATTCGCCAGTGCATCGAACGCTACGAGCCTCGATTGCGAGATGTGCAGGTGATGCAGATCGAAAGCGACGACACCAGGTTGGCAGTGCGTTTCCAGATCACGGCGCGCCTGGCAACCACCAAAGACGGGCAGCAGGTAAGCTTTTCGACGAGGTTGAATCCTGCAGGTCACGTGAACTTGCAGGCTTGAGGACAGCCCAGAGTCCGGCGTTCCGTGACGGCAGGCGCCAGGAAAACACCGGGCACGAGACGCGGGAACCATGTTCAACAAGTACTATCAGGACGAGCTGGTTTTTCTCCGCGAGATGGGGCGCGAGTTCGCGCAGTCGAACCCCGAAAGCGCGCGCTTTCTCGCCGAGGCCGGCTCTGACCCCGACGCCGAGCGCATGGTCGAGGGGTTTGCATTTCTCACTGCCAAGCTCCGCCAGAAACTAGACGACGAAATCCCTGAGTTTACACACTCTTTGATGCAGATGTTCTGGCCGCACTACCTGCGGCCGGTGCCTGCCACAACCATCATCCAGTTCGATCACGCCAGCAAGCCCGCGGCTGTGCTGAAAGAATTGCCCCGCGGCATCGAGATTGACAGCTCGCCCGTGGACGGCACCCGTTGCCGCTTTCGTACCTGCTGCGACTCTGAGCTCGTTCCACTTGAGGTTCAGGACATCGACCTGCGGCGCGAGGCGCCTGCGCGGCTTAGCCTTAAGCTGCAGGCGGCGGGCAAGGTCAGCATCGACAAATCAGGCGTTCGCCGCATTCGCTTGCACCTTACCGGCGAATCCGTCATCACGCGCGGGTTGTATCTCGCGCTTACCCGCTACCTCAAGCGCGTAGTGGTTTCACAGCCGGGGTCAGACGCGTCTCGCAAGTTCGAGCTACCGGCTTCAAGGGTTCGGGGCATCGGCCTGGCCGACGAGCACGCCGTGCTGGGAGGACCGGGCCCCAGCTTTCAGGGTTTTCGCCTGTTGCAGGAGTATTTTGCCTGCCCCACCAAGTTCATGTTTGTCGAGCTGGACGGGCTTGACGGATTAGCGGGGTTTGAAGGCGCGACCAACGTGCAGGTTGACTTTGAGTTGCAGCGCCTGCCCTCTGATCTTCCGCCGGTAAGCAAGGCAAACCTGCTGCTGAACTGCGTTCCTGCAGTCAACCTGTTCAATCATACGGCGGACCCGATTCAGCTTCGGTCGGGACGCGCCGAATACACGCTGCGGCCGAGCGGAAAGGACCCACGCCACTACGAAATTTACAGCGTTGATCGCGTGTACGGCCTCGAAGTCGGCACCAGCAAAGAAATCGAGTACCTGCAGCAGTTTCACCTGTCGCGCCGGCAGCGGCGCGGCGAGTTGTACTATCACCTCAGGCGCGCCGAGGCGCTGCTGGGTGAAGGCACCGATCTGCATATCAGCTTCATTCATTCTCGCGACCAGGAGACGCGTCCGCAGATCGAGACGCTCAGCGTGGACATGACCTGCACCAACGGCCAGTTGCCCGCGCGCCTCAACGCCGGCGATGTCTCGGTCAAGACGCCCAGCAGCCCGTTGTTCGCCAAATACCGCAACATCGGGCGTCCCACGCCGACGGTCGCCCCGCCGCTGCGCGATGATCTGCACTGGCGCCTGATTTCGCACCTTACGCTGAACTACACTTCGCTGTTGAGCGTGGATGCGCTGCGCAATGTGGTCGGCTTGTACAACTTTCGCGCGCGTACTGACCGCCAGACCGAGCAGGCGCATGCCCGCCTGATCGAGGGCATCCAGCAGGTCAGCGCCAAGCCGGCGACACGGATGCTTGATGGCGCGCCTGTCAGGGGCATGGAAGTTGATTTGACGCTGGATGAAGAGTTGATCGGCGGGACGGGCGAGATGTACCTGTTCGCGTCGGTGATGGACGAGTTTCTTGCACAGTATGTCAGCTTGAATGCGTTTTCGCGCCTGCGTGTAACGGGCGCTCGACATGCGGAGGAATTTCTGTGGCCGGCACGGATTGGGCAACGCGCAATCCTGTAGCAACCGACCTGCTCAAGAACGCCAGTAGCTATTCGTTCTTTGAGGCAGTCCGGCTGTTGCAGGAAGCGAATGAAGAGGCGCCGCGGATCGGCCACCAGGGCCCGCCCGAGCGCGAGTGCGTGCGCCTGCGCCCGAAGCTGGACTTTGACTTTCCTCTGTCCGACCTTGCCGGCGTTGTCGAAGCAGAACAGCCCGACGGCAGTCTGCGCTACACCATCGAGGTCGCCTTCCTGGGCCTGTACGGCACAAGCTCGCCGCTGCCCAGCCACTACACCGAAGACATGATTCGCCGCGAAGAGTACGAGGGTCTGCTTCGCGGATTCCTTGACATCTTCCACCACCGGCTGCTGAGCCTGCTGTATCGCGCGTGGGAGAAGTATCGCTACGTGGTGCAGTACGACGCCGCGGGCCGCGACTACTACTCACGGCGCTTGCTTGGCGCTCTTGGCGCGGCGATCGATTTGTTGCCTCAGGATGCCGCTGTGCGGCCCGGCCGCATTCTATGCTACGCCGGCCTGCTGACGCAGATCCCACGCAGCGCGGAGACGATCCGCTCGCTGCTGCAGAACCATTTTCCGGAGTCGCCGGTGCAGATTGAGCAGTGCATCGGGATCTGGAGCGAAATTCCGCGCGACCAGGTGGCGCGCCTGGGCGCAGCGAACAGCTCGTTCGGCTCAACCATGCTTGGCACGGAAGTCTTCAATCGCACCGGGGGATTCGGGGTAAGGGTCGGGCCGATGGCCATCGATTCCTACCTGGATATGCTTCCTGGCGAATCGGACCAGGACCAGTTGCGCGAACTGGTTGATCTGCTGAACAACGACGGACTTGAATACGAGTTGACACTCATCCTGCGCGGCGACGAGGTGCCGCAGGCGCAGTTGAATTCCCCCCGGACGCGTCTTGGCTGGTGCAGTTGGCTTGGCGAAAGTCGAGGCGAAGATCGCAGCGTAACGTTCCGCTTTAAAGGATGGAAACATGGTCGAGGTTGATCTCAAATCGTTGGTGGGGCGGCTCAACCGCTTCTGCACGCGCGCGCTGGAAGCCGCCGCGGGCAATTGCGTTTCGCGCACAAACTATGAAGTGACGGTTGAGCACGTCTTTCAGGCAATGATCGAGGATCCCGCGGCGGATGCCTCGCAGGTGCTCAACAAATTCAACGTGGACGGTGCCCGGCTGATCAAGACGCTTACGCGAGACCTGGATCAGCTCAAGACCGGCAACGCGGGCAGGCCCGTGTTCAGCCCGCTGCTCAGCCAGTGGTTCCAGGCGGCATGGTTGATCGCAAGTATTGAGCACAACCTGGGCGAGATCCGCGGCGCGAACCTTGTACAGGCGCTGATTGCCAGCCCAAACAGGCTGGCGTCGGGCGAGTACATTGACCAGTTGACGGACATTCCGTTGGCTGAGATCAAGCGCAACTTCAACGAGATCATAGACGGCAGCAGCGAAACCGCGGCCGGCGCTGCCAAAGCAGCCGGCACTCCCGGCGCGGGCGCCCCAGGCGCAGAGCCCAGCAAAGACGGCACAGCCTTGCAGCGCTTCTGCCAGAACTTCACCGAGCGCGCCCGGCAGGGCAAGCTTGATCCCGTCTTTGGCCGCGACCGCGAAATCCGGCAGATGGTGGACATCCTTGCGCGCCGCCGCAAGAACAACCCCATCTGCGTCGGCGATCCGGGCGTCGGCAAAAGCGCGGTCGTCGAAGGGCTCGCGCTGCGCATCGTCGAGGGCGACGTGCCGGAGATGCTGCGCAACGTCGATCTGATCGGCCTCGACGTCGGCTTGCTGCAGGCCGGTGCCAGCGTGAAGGGTGAGTTCGAAAATCGCCTCAAGAACGTCATCGAAGAAATCAAGCAAAGCCCCAAGCCGCTGATTCTTTTCATCGACGAAGCCCACACGCTGATCGGCGCCGGCGGCGCTGCCGGCACCGGCGATGCGGGCCAGTTACTCAAGCCGGCACTGGCACGCGGCGAGTTGCGCACAATCGCGGCCACCACCTGGTCGGAGTACAAGAAGTACTTCGAGAAAGACGCCGCACTTGCCCGTCGCTTCCAGCTCGTGAAGCTGGATGAGCCGGGGCCCGAGCTGACGGCTGTCATGCTGCGCGGCCTGCGGGCAAACTACGAGAAGTCCCACGGCGTCGTGATACGCGACGAGGCACTGGTTGCCGCGGCTGAAATGGGCTCGCGCTACATTGCCGGGCGCCAGCAACCCGACAAGGGCATCGATCTGGTGGACACCGCGGCTGCGCGCGTGAAAGTCGCCTTTCTGGCAAAGCCGCCGGAGCTGCAGGACCTTGAGCGCAGCGTGGAAACCGACGAGCGCACACTTGGCGCGCTGAAGCGCGACGCCGAAACCGGCGGCAACGCCAGCGTGGACTTGATCAAGCAGCTTCAGGAGAGAATCGCCGAAACCAGGAAGAGCGCAGAAGAGTTCAAGAAGCGCTGGATGCGCGAGCGCGACCAGGCCCACAAAGTAGTGGCAGCCCGCAACAAGCTGAACGAGCTGCTCAACCCAAAGAAACAAGAGCCGGGCTCGTCCGCCGAAGCTACAGCCAAGGCGGAAGCGCCCAAATCGAAAGAAGCCAAATCGCAGAAGGAAGCGGCTGAACCCAAGGACGACAAACCCAGGTTCGACTTCCCCGACAACGCGGACGAGGTCAAGAAGATCTTCGAGAATGAACTCGCCACGCTGCGCGACATGCAGGGCAAGGACCCGCTGGTGCCGGTCGAAGTTACGAGCGAAGTCGTCGCCAAGGTCATCGGCGACTGGACCGGCATCCCCGTCGGCAACATGGTCAAGGACCAGGCGACGCAGCTGCTCACAATGGAAGAAGAGCTCAAGAAGCGCGTGAAGGGCCAGGACCACGTCATGGCGGCCATCGCCACCGGCATACGCGCCAGCAAGGCAGGGCTCGGCAACCCGGAAGCGCCGATGGGAGTGTTTCTGTTTGTGGGCCCGTCGGGCGTCGGCAAGACCGAAACCGCGCTCGCTGTCGCCGACCTGCTGTTCGGCGGCGAGCGCTTCATGACCGCCGTCAACATGTCCGAGTTTCAGGAGAAACACACGGTCAGCCGGCTGATCGGAAGCCCCCCCGGCTATGTCGGGTACGGCGAAGGCGGCCAGTTGACCGAGGCGGTGCGCCAGCGCCCGTACTCGGTGGTGCTGCTGGATGAGGTCGAAAAGGCTGACCTGGACGTGATGAACCTGTTCTACCAGGTCTTCGACAAGGGCCAGCTCAACGACGGCGAAGGCCGCGAAGTGGACTTCAAGAACACCGTCATGTTCCTGACCAGCAACCTCGCGACGGACATTATCACCGAGGCGTGCAGCGACGGCGATCAGCCTGACGTGGACGAGCTTGTCAGCCTGATTCGTCCGGCGCTAAGCGCGCATTTCAAGCCGGCGCTGCTGGCACGCATGACAATTCTGCCGTTCTACACGATCAACCAGGCCGCGATGAAGATGATCACGGACCTGAAACTGAACAAGATCGTCAAGCGCATGCACGCTACGCACAACATGACGCTGGCATTCGACCCCAAGGTCACAGAAGCCATCGCCGCGCGCTGCACGGAAGTAGAGACCGGCGCGCGCAACATTGACCACATCATCCGCGGCAACCTGCTGCCGCAGATGAGCACGCAGTTGCTGCAGAAGATGAGTGAAGGAGATCTGCCGGAGAAGATGAAGGTAGGGATCGGCGAGACGGGCGACTTCAGTTTTGCATTCGGATCCTGACGGTTGTCAGGAACGCCCAACGGGTGCCTGCGCGGTCACTGACCACGAAGGAACTCGACGGCCCAATGCTCGGAACAGGCAAAGGACCGGATAACCAGGAGGCGAGCCATGCCAGTTGAAATCGGTGACGTAAACGTTTCCGTGGACCGCGTCATGCGGTTTCACTCAGACGCGGTAGATGACGATGTGCTTGAAGTTGCAAGCATTGAGGCCAAGGAATGCATCAGCAAGCCCTATGAGTTTCACCTTGAGCTTGCCAGCCGGGACAAAGACCTTGACCTTGCAAATCTGGTCGAGAGCAAAGCCTGGCTTTCAATCAAGCAGGGCTTGACCGAAGCAGGAAGCGGCGATCGGGCCTCTACCACGGTGAAGGTCCATGGCGTGCTTTCCGACATTGAGCACGCCGGCCGCATGCGGGAATGGGTGCGCTATCGCGCCGTGCTGCGGCCCAGGTTGTGGAAGCTGTCGCTCTCGCACAACAGCCGCATATTTCAGGAACTGACGATACCAGACCTGGTGAAGGAAATCTGTGACGCTTACGAAGTGAAGGTGGATCTCGACAAGCTCAGCGCGGACCACAAGGTGCGCGAGTACATAGTGCAGTACGAGGAATCCGATCTTGACTTCATCCACCGATGGATGGAGCACGAGGGGATCTACTACTACTTCACGCAAAGCGACGACGAAGAAGTAATGGTGCTCGGCGACGCTGCCGAGGCGTATGGCACGCTGGTAGGCGACACCGAGTTCATCTTTACGCCCACAGACAGCGAAAGCGACGACGCCGCCAGCCGCTCGGGCGGGCTTTTCACCGGGGACTGGTTCGGCACAGAGTCGGTCAGCGCGCTCACGTGCACGCACAAGCAGCTTCCCAAGGAAGTCGTGCTGAATGACTACAACTGGCGCACGCCGCAGGACAAGCTTGAAGCCACCGCCACAGTCAGCGACAAGGGCATCGGCACCGTGTACGAGTACAACAACCACTACACCGACGCCGACGAAGGAAAGACGCTGGCGGAAATCCGGGCGGAGGAAATCAACTGCCGCGAGATGGAGTTTCGAGGACGTTCCGATGCGCGCGGCTTTCGCGCGGGCGCCACGTTCACGCTGAAAGTTCCGCTCAGCAACGACGAGAAGGAACGCAACGGGTTGAAAGACTCGTTCTATCAGGAGTACCTGCTGGTCGAGGTGCAACACGCCGCGCGGCAGTCGCTTGAAATCGACGGGGCGGACGTGTCGGGTGCGACCTACAGCAACACGTTCCTGTGCATCCCGAAGAGCAAGGTGTTCCGGCCGCCATCTGCGACGCCCTGGCCCAGCATCAAGGGGGTGATGCATGCGGTGGTTGACGGCGAAGACGGCGGCACTCCGTACGCGCAGATCGACGACAAGGGCCGCTACAAGGTGCGATTCCCGCTGGATCGCGGCGACTCAGGCGACGGCAACGCATCGCGCTGGGTGCGCAAGTCGGAGGCCTACGCGGGCCCCAACCAGGGCATGCACTTCCCGCTGCTTAAGGGAGCAGAGGTGCTGATCACGCATATCGACGGCGACCCGGACCGCCCCATCATCTCCGGTGCCGTGTTCAACGAACAGAACACCAGCGTGGTGCACCAGCACAATCACACCACCAACCAGATTGTCACGCCCATCGGCAACACGTTGACCATCGACGACACCCAGGGCGCGCCGCAGATCATCATGTACACCGAGAATGAACTGAACAAAATCGTCTTCGACGGAACGTCCGGCAGCGAAAAGATCACCATCAAGTGCAGTGTGTCAAACAGCTACATCCGCTTCGGCAAGGGCAACAGCGAGTCCACGCCCGAGAAGGTCACGAATGCCGACGGCATTTACATCACGGCCGATGGCGACATCAACATCGTTTCAGGCGGCAACACCAAGATGAACGCTGCTGGCCTGTTCGAGCAATACGTAGGCGGCGACGCCAACATCCACATCGTCGGCAAGAAGGACGAGAAGGTGGACGGCAACTCCGACTGGACCATCAAGGGTAACTCCGCCGAGTACAAGACCGGTGATTGGTTCACGTTCAATGCTGCTGCCAAGGTAGAGACCGGTATCGGCGCCTGCGCGTCAGTGCAGGTCGGCGCGAAGGCAGAGCTTGCCTACGCATTGAGTGCCAGCGTTACGCGGGGCGACGGATTTGAAGCCACGTTTGGACACAAGCTTAAGATCGACAAGTCCAGTTCGCGCGACCTGATCAAGGACGACAAGCTCTGGGCCTGCGCCAAGAAAGTTGAAACCCAGGCCGCGGGCGACATCACGCTCACCTCGATGCTGGGCAAGGTTGAGGTTGACGGGCAGTCTGAAGTCACGCTGAAGTGCGGGATGTCGTCGATCACGCTCAAGCCTTCGGGGATCGTGCTGAAGGTCGGGGATTCGAAAGTCGAACTCGGAATGGGCAAGGCCCTGATGCAGTCCAACTCCGCGACAAAAGTGGAATGCGGGCCGGCGGACGTGACGGTCAAGCCCATGGTCAAGGAAGGGTAGGCCAGCGCGATGCGCGTCATCAACCGCACACCCTTTCAACTGGCGCCTCTGATGGGACGGGTGCACTACCCGTCCCACACGGCGACGCTGGTGGTCAAAGCCGGGTTCAGGCTTGTCAACGGCGAGAAGTGCCAAACGCTCGAGGACCAGCCACCCTTCGGCGGCGAAGTCATGTCCAAGGGCAAGCCGCCCGAATGCCTTTACAACGCCGACCTTGAGTATTTCAAACCGCGCGCCGACTTGACTTTAACCGGCTCATGCCACACACCGGGCGGCCAGCCTGCAACCACCTGCCCGGTAACGTTTGGGGTCGGCGATTGGTCCAAGACCATTGCGGCAATCGGCAATCGCCACTGGGAGAAAAGCCTGCTGCGGTCCAGGATGACCGATCCCGAGCCTTTCACGAAGGTGCCGCTCACGTGGGCCAATGCATTCGGCGGGCCGAACTTTGCGGCTAACCCAGCCGGCAAGGGGCACAAGGACGTACTGCTGCCGAACCTCGAGGTCCCGGACGACCTCATCACCAGTGCCGGATCCAAGCCAAGGCCCGCTGGGTTCGGGCCGATCCTGCGCACCTGGAAGTCGCGGGCGAAGAAGCTGGGCACGTATGACAAGAAATGGCTGAAGGAACGCTGGCCCGCCTTCCCGGAGGATCTGGACTGGACGTACTTCAACGCCGCGCCCGCCGACCAGCAGCTGGGCGGTTATCTTGTCGGCGATGAGCAGATATTGCTTCAAAACATGCATCCCCAGCACGCGACGCTGAAATCAACGCTGCCGGGCATTCGCGTGCGCGTGTTGCTGCGTGAAGGCCTCGAAGGGGCCGAGGTCACGGTGCGCGAAGTGCCGATGAACCTCGACACGCTGCACGTGGATGCGGACAAGAACGAAGTGTACCTGTTGTGGCGCGGTGTTGCCAATGTCGGCGATGGCGACTGGGACGAGTGCCGCGAAATCCTGCTGGTATCCGAAATGCTGACGGACGAACCACAGACCATAGAACAACTCACACCGCTGTTCCAAGAGGATGGCGATGAGGCTGAGGCTGTCGAAGGTGAGCCGCCGCCGGAAACGCCGGAAGAACGACTCGCCACTATGGACAAGCTGTTCGCCAAGGCAGAAGCGCAGGCGGCAGCCGTTGAGTCGCAGGCCTCGGCACTGGCGATGAAACAACTTCCGAAGGGGCAGGCTCTCAAGCCGATGGCCGGCGAGATCAACGACTTTAAACACGCCGAGGCGGCAGTGAAGAAAGCCATGGCGATGCATCCGCCAACTGCCGCAAAACTGCCACCGGGTGTCAGCCCGAGCCACTTCAACCCGATGAGCGACCCCGACGTCAAAGAACTGCTCAACCTCGGCAAAGCCATGAAGCCGCCCAAGGCGGGAGAAGCGAAGAAGATTGCAGCGCTGATCAGGTCGGGCGAATCCAGGGGCGCGGATTTTTCCAAGGCTCAGTTGAAGGGCCAGCAACTGGCTGGCTCCGATCTGCGAGAGACCAACCTCGAAGGCGCGGACCTCTCGGGCGCGGACCTGAAGGGAGCAGACCTCAGCGATGCCTTGCTGAGTAGAGCAAACCTCGTCGGGGCCGACCTTTCCGGCGCGAATCTTTCCGGGGCCGACCTGACCGGCGCTGACCTGTCTGGGGCGAAGTTCAGCAAAGCCACCATGAAGTTCGCCGTCCTGCAGGGATGCATGGCGCCCGGTGCCGAATTCAACGAAGCCGCTATGGCAGACGCCGAGTGCGGTGCGCTGCTGGGCGACGGATCGATGTTTGTCGGGGCGGACCTTACAAACGCGGTGTTCGCCGCCGCGTCGCTCAAGGATGCTGACTTCACGGCCGCAAAGCTGACCGGCGCCGGTTTCGAGGGCGTTCAGGCGAGCGGTGCAAAGTTTGACGGGGCAGAACTCACCGGATTTCGTGGAGCTGAGGGTGACTTCGGCAAGGCGACATTCATCAATGCAAAGGCGGCCGAAAGCAACTGGACCAAAGGCAAGCTTCTCGAAGCCGACTTCGGCGAATCCGACCTGACTCGGGCGCTGTTCCCTGAGGCGGACCTGACAGGCGCGCGGCTGTATGCGGCCAATCTCGCGGGCGGGATGCTGCGACGAGCAAACTTGAAGGACGTGAAAGCAGGCAACGCCAATTTCTTCCAGGCGACGCTGCAGAAGGTGGATTTCAGCGGCGCGTCGCTGGTGGCATCGAACTTCTTTGAGGCGGACTTCTTTGAGGCGGTCACGGAGGGGGCGGACTTCACTGGCGCCAACCTGAAGATGACGACACTGGCAAACTGATGCTGATTGACACGCTTGAGCTGTTCGACAAGACCAAGGGCGCAACCCTCGAGGTTGACACGTGTATCGCGGCGCTGGACCTCTCCGGGCGCGACCTGTCGGGCTGGTCGCTGGCAAACGTGATCCTTCAAGGGTGCAACCTTTCCGGCGTGAACCTCTCCGACGCCGACCTGACCGCAGCCAAACTGACGGCGTGCAACCTCTCCGGCGCCGACCTTTCAAGAGCGAAGTTGTGCGACTCGCTCATCGTGCAGTGCGAGGCGGCCAAGGCAAACCTGTCGGGGTCCGACTTGTCGCGCGCCATTCTGACCGTATCCAACTTTGCCGGCGCGAATTTTACCGGCGCGGTGCTGGCGAACTGCGGCGGCGAGCAGGCGAGCTTCCGGGGTGCTGACTTCTCGCGCGCGGATTGCAGTGATGCTGGTTTTTCGATGGCCGACTTCAGTGGCGCGAACTTCAAGGGCGCGCGGTTGATCAAAGCGGAGTTGATCCAGGCGAAGATGGCCCAGGCGAGTTTTTCGGACGCTGTCATCGAAGGCGTGTTCGCCTTTGCCATCGACCTGACTGGCGCCGCCAGCCTTCCGGAAAAGCTGTCGGGCAGATTTGACGACGGTGTCCTGGCCCGGTGCGACCTGTCCGGGCGCGACCTGGTGGGCTGCGGGTTTTCCAAAGCCAACCTGGCCGGGTGTGACCTGTCAGGCGCGAATGTTGGAAGTGTGTCATTCAACAGGGCAGACCTGACGGATGCCGACCTCAGCGCCTGCAAGGCGAACGGCGCGCGATTCAGCAGTGCCCGCCTCGCTGGCGCGAAATTCGCGTCCGCAGAGCTGGCTGGTGCTGACTTCGAGCGCTGCGACCTGACCGGCATCGATTTCGAGGCGTGTGACCTTACGGGAGCCGTGTTCAGCGGCGCGCTGCTGAAAGACTGGAAGTACCGCAACACCAGACTGGCCAAGGTCCTGTTCGTTGGTGTCGATCTGGCTGGAGTCAACTTTGCGGGGTTCGATCTGGCTGAGGCGGACTTCACGGACTGCAATTTGAAGGGTGCAACCTTTGAGGGCTGCACCCTCAAGCATGCGTCGTTTGCCAAGGCAGCTGTGCAGGGCGCGGTGTTCAAGGGAGCGAACCTGGATGGCGCGGTGCTGGACGGAGCGGATGCAGCTGGCGCAGATTTTCGCGATGCATCGATGGACGGCGCCGGGCTAGCCGGAGCCAGGCTGGAGAACGCCAACTTCAGTGGCGCGCGCGCCACCGGCTTGTCCTTCGCATCTGTGGACTTGCGCCAGGTGGGGCTGGCGGGCGGGTTGTTCACGCGGTGCGAGTTCAAAGACGCGAACCTCGAGCGCATGACACTGGCGCGCAACCAATTTGTGATGTGCGACTTTGAAGCCGCCAACCTCAAGGGCGCGAACCTGTCAGAGTGCGACCTTACTCAGGCAATGTTTTCGTCGGCGAATCTGGAGGAAGCTGTGTTCAGCAGGGCGCAACTGACATCAGCGGTGTTTGCCGACGCGAACGTAAGGGGCGCGGATTTCAGTGAATCGGTCCTGCACATGTCCCAGTTCCCGCAGGCCGACGCAACCGGCGCGATATTCGACGGCGCTGACATGAGCAGCAGCTTTCTCGACAACATCAACGCCCAGAAAGCCGCCTTTCGAAAAACCAACATGCAGTATTGCGTGCTTACGCATGCCAACTTGCAGTTGGCGAATTTTTCAAACGCGGATCTGCTGGCGGCGGACATGCATGCAACCCGCGAAGAGAACGCGATCTTCAAGGGAACAAATTTGAAACACATAAGGAAGACCGATCCAGACAAACTGGAAGCCGAGAACTTCAAGCCGCAGAGGAAATAGGAGACCCCCATGCTGAAGACCGACGAAACCACAAGACTGGGCCCGGCACACGTCACAGGCGCAGAAGGAGGCCGTGTGCGCGCGTTGTTTGAAGGCGGTGAGATCGAGGCTGTAAACGCCCTGGCCTTTCCGTGGACGCCCCGGGCCGGAGACGTGGTGCTGGTGATCAGTCAGGAGGACGCGCACTTCATAATTGGCGTGCTTCACACCCAAGGCGACTTCACCTTCAACTTTCCGGCAGGTGTTACATTTCGCGCGCCGCGCGGCGCGATGAATTTTCATTCCGGTGAGTCGGTCGATCTGCATGCGCCGGAGGTAAGAGTCACGGCGGGCAACCTGACCTTCCTTGCGGGCAAGCTGACCGAAAAGGTGACCAGCGCCTTTCGCTGGGTGAAAGACCTTGTGCAGCTCAAAGCCGGGCGGTCACGCACCGTCATTGAAGGCACCAGCCACGAGCGGGCACAGCGGCGCGTGATCAGGGCGGACAAGGACGTTCGGGTCAATGGCGAACGGATTCACCTGGGATAGGAAGTACCGCGAAAGGAGAAGACCATGTTTCCAGCATCCACGACAATGGCAGGCATGTGCATGGGCACCCCTGACGTCTGCAAGGTACCCGCGCCGCCCGCGCCGCCGGTCCCGACGCCATTCCCGAACATGGCGCAGTGCCCCATGACCAACACCGGCACGGCCTCAACCAAGGTCAAGATCATGAACATGCCGGCAATCATCATGAACACCATGATCAACCTTTCCAGTGGCGACGAAGCCGGTGTCCTGGGCGGGATGATCTCTAACGTCTTCATCGGCCCGGCAAAGTACTTCAAGGGTTCCGTAAAGGTAATGTTCGACGGCAAGCCAGCGATGCACCTGACAAGCATGGCGGGACAGAACGGGTCGAACCCGAATGTCCCCGCCGGCCAGCAAATCGTTCCCAGCCAGGCCGTGGTCTTGATCATGGGCTAGACGGCGGCAGGAATTGCGATAGCCTTCAGCGCGTTCCGTAAGGGGATGGGCACGACAGTGCCTGTCCCCTTTGCCGCATGGAGCCGTCTGCATGGAATCCCTTCGCGAACTTTATCGCATTGGCGCCGGCCCCAGCGCCAGCCACACCATGGGGCCCAAGCGTGCCGCAGAGATTTTCCTTGCCCGCTATCCCGACGCCGCAAGCTGGCGGGTTACCCTGTTCGCCAGCCTGGCTGCCACAGGCCGCGGGCACCTGACCGATGTGGCCATGCAGCAAGTGTTCGGCAATCGCCCCTTCACCATTGAGTGGCTGCCGCGCGAGCGGCTGCCGCACCACCCAAACGGCATGCGCTGGCAGGCGCGCAACGCCGCCAACGAGATCATCGGCGAGTGGGACGTGTACAGTGTCGGGGGCGGCGCATTGCACGACGACAGCAGCGCCGCGCCGGCGCACGTGTACCCGCTTCGCAGCATGAAAGAGCTGCTTGCCTGGGCGCGCGATCACAACGTGCCCCTGTGGAAGTACGTTGAAGAGTGCGAAGGCAAGGCGATCTGGGACTATCTGCGTGAATGCCTCGCCGTCATGCGCGACGCGATTGAACGCGGCCTGGAGGCTTACGGCACGCTTCCTGGCTCTTTGAAGCTGCGGCGCAAGGCGCATCGTCATTTCCAGCAGGCCAAGGGCCGGCCCGGGCCCGTGCAACGCACCGGGCTGCTCACCGCCTACGCGCTTGCCGTCAGCGAAGAGAATGCAAGCGCGGGCACCGTCGTCACCGCGCCGACGTGCGGCGCCTGCGGCGTGTTGCCGGCGGTGCTGCGCTACCTTACGGAAGTGCAAAGTTTGGACGAAAAGCAGGTCCTGCGCGCGATGGCGACGGCTGGCCTGGTCGGCAACCTGGTGAAGACGAACGCAAGCATCAGCGGCGCGGCGGTGGGCTGCCAGGGCGAAGTCGGCACCGCGTGCAGCATGGCGGCGGCAGCCGCTGCGCAACTGATGGGTGGCGACAGCAGGCAGATTGAGTACGCCGCCGAGATGGGCATAGAGCACCACCTTGGGTTGACCTGCGACCCGGTAGCCGGTCTGGTGCAGATCCCGTGCATTGAGCGCAACGCGGTGGCTGCCATGCGCGCGATGGATTGCGCAGACTATGCGCTGCTGTCAGACGGCGAGCACGAGATTCCGTTTGACACCGTGGTGAAAACCATGAAAGCAACGGGCGAAGACCTGGCAGACCGCTACCGCGAAACCAGCGAAGGCGGGCTGGCCAAGCTGCACATCCCGCCCGGTGTTGACCCCAAGGCGATCGAAGCCAATCACTGCGGCTGACCTACTTCTTCTTGCGCGCACCGCTCTTTTTGGCGGCAGTCTTCTTTCGAGGTGCCGGCTTGGCGGCTTTCGGCTTTGAGCCTGGGACCTTTTCCTTGCGCTCAAGCTCCTCGATGATCTTGCGCAGGCGCGCCTCTTCTTCTTCGCGGCGGGCAAGTATGCGCTCGATGGCCGCAAGCTTGTCGCTGGTGTCGCGCAGGTCCTTTTCAACCTTGTTGTTACGGCGGCGAAGCTTGGCGTACTTGTCCGCGAGCCCGACTTTCATGTCTTCCATCAGTTTCTGCAGCCGCTGGTCGGAGCCTTCCTCGCCGCGCTCAGCCGCATCCAGGTGCGACGCGACGGCAGCGCGGAACTCGTCCATCTCGGTCTTCCAGTAGGTTTCTGCCTCTTTGGCCTGGCGTCTTGCGCCTTCTACATCGGCCTGCATGCGCTCAATCTGGGCGCGACGCTGTCCGGCGAGCGCCTTGGCCCGCATGACGTCCTGCTTCGACAGCTCGATCCCTTCAAGCTGCGAGGCAAGCTCGTTCTCGCGCAGCTCGCCCTCAGCCAACTTGGAGCGCAGGTTGTCGATCTCGACTTCCTTCTCGCCGGTTACGCGCTCCCACTTTTCGCGCTCGGTTGCCAGCTGCGCCGACAACGATTCCAGCGCAGCCGCCGGCGCGCTGCTGTCCACGGTGTGTCGCTCTCGCTGCAAAGCCTCCTCAAGCTGGCGAACGCGCTGATTCTGCTCCTCGCGCAGTTGCTGCTCTGCTTCCAGTCGGGCACGCGACTCGACCACCTGCTTTTCCGCTTCGTGGCGTCGTTCGTTGGCCTGATCGATTTTTTCGCGGAGGGCGCGGATCTCGTCGCGCGCCTTTTCGGCGGCGGTCTCGGCGTTTGCCAGCGCGCCACCTACGCGCACCAGCTCAGCCGACGATTCCTGATGCCGGCGCTCCAGCGTTTCGACTTCGGTTTCCAGCGCCCGCAAGCGCTCAAGTTCCTTGCGCGATGAGTCCAACTGGCGCTGCAGTGCGCGGTTGTCATCTTCCTTCTCAGACAGCTTGCTGGTGAGCTGCTCCACGTCGCCCTGCAACCCCCGCGAGCCTGACGCAGCCGCTTCGGCTTCTTCGGCGCGCTTGCGCAACTCGGCGGCCTCGGCTTGCAGAGCCGCGGCGTGTTCTGTGACCTTCTTGCGCTCTTCCTCGTCGAGCTGCAGCTCCTGCTTCAGGTCGGCGACCTGCTGCCTGGCGACCTCAAGTTCACGCTGCCGTGCCTCCAGACGACGCTCGATCTCGTCGGACTTGCCCACTTGTTTTTCGGCTTGCTGCAGCTGGCCCCGCAGCTTCTTTGCATCGGCCTCTGCCGCCTGTGACGCGCTGCGTGCCGTTGCAACTTCCGCTTTGGCGTCTTTGAGTTCCTCCTGCAGGGCAGCGATCCTTTTTGCTGACTCCGCATTGTTTGCGGCGAGAGTCTTTTCCAGCTCAGTTAAGCGGGCGAGTAGTTTCTCGTTTTCCTTGCGGGCTTCATCAAGCTGCGGCGCGAGCTTGGCGACGTGTTCGTGGCGGCTGGCCAGTTTGTGGCTGGTGTCCTTGAGGTCTTTGCGGGCTTGTTCAAGCTCGGCGCGAAGTGTGGCCGCCTGGTCGCCGCCGCTTTCACGCATTCGCTCAAGCTCGGCGCGAGCGCTGTCGCGCTCGGCGATCAGCTTCTCGTTTTCTTCTTCGATGACAGAGAGTGACCGCTCGGCGACGTTGCGGTCCGACACGGCCTTGTCCCGCGCGGCTTCAATCGACCTTACTTCTTCGATTTTTTTTTTACGGACGCGGTCTCGGCCTTGGCTTCAGCCACTTCGCCCTTGAGCTTTTCCTCTAGGTCGCGGCGCAGGTTGGTCTCGTTGGACAACTGGGCAGCCATGCGGCGCTTTTCTTCAAGCCATTTGCCTTCGGCGGCGCGCAGGGCCTCAAGCTCTGATTCAACGCCTTCAAACTTGCGCTTGAAGACTCCCAGCTCTTTGGCGGCATTGCCTGATTTGGCGAGATCCTGCTCAAGCCTGGCCAGCTCGGCTCGAAGCTTGGCGACTTCGGCCTCTGCCTCTTGCGCCTTGGCTTGCGCGATCTTTGCAGCAGGAGGAAGCTCCGCGCCCGACTTGATCGCCTCCAGCTTCTCTTCCACCGCGCGCCGGTTGTTCGTTTCGTTGGACAACTGCGAAGCCATGCGCCGCTTTTCTTCAAGCCACGCGCCCTCGGCGTTACGCAACTGCTCAAGCTCAGCCTCAACATTCTCGAGCTTGGAGCGAGCAGCTTCGGCTTCTTTCAACTTGCGCTTGAGCTTGTCCAATTCGGCATGAAGCTCCTGCGAGTTCGCTGCTTCCTGGCCTGCCTGTTCGCCTGCTGCGCGTGCCTGCTCGAGTTCCGACTCCAGCTCGGCGATGCGCTGCTGGGCTTCTTGCGCGGCTTGCTCAGCGCTTTCGCGGGCTGCTGCCTCCTGGTTTACGCCTTCGCTGGCCTGGGCGCTTGCGCTTTCAAGCTCGGCAATCCGCTGCTGTAGTTCGGCGACATATTCTTCCTGGCCCGATTGCTGCTGCATGGCCGCTTCGGCGTCGCGCAACTGCTGTTCAAGCTGGGCGTACTGCTCTGTGGTTTCGTCGAGCTGCATTTGCAGCCCCATGTAGATGTCCACAGCGTCCGCGTTGCGCTGCTGCAGCTCGCCGATCTGGGACTCATACTGCGCGACGATCTCATCGACGCCGGCATCGCCGGATTGCGCCTGTTGCAGCGTCTCGCGTGTCTGCTGCCACGCGTCATACACCTTCTTGTACTCTGACTTGTACTGCTCGACTTTTTCCTGGGCTTGCCGCAGCTGCATCTCCATCTGCGTCTGCTGCATGACCAGCTGGTTGAATTCTTCGCGGTCAACCTCCATGCCCAGCTTGTCTGTGATGCCGGTGACTATGTTCATGATCACTTGGGGAGTGATCACTTTCACTTTGCTCGGGAGCTGGTCGCGGTTGCGGATTTCCGCACTCGCGCTGATGTCGGCCATCGCGCGCCCAAGCTCATCGTCCGGTGCTGCGGATCTGGCTGGCGGTTTGGGTCCGGCGTTGAGGCGAATGCTACGGGTGGGTTCCTTGCGGGGCATGGGCGTCCCTTTGCGTATCCTGCGGAATGATAGCTAAAGAGTACGCCATGGCAAAGCCGTCGTAAAGCTAATCGTGGTGGTAGTTTGCGGGCGAGGCGGGGCAGGCCGGGTGACCGGCCTGCCCGTGCTGCCGCTGTTCAATCTTCGTCCGGAGACTTCTTGTTCGTCGAGCCCTTCTTGCGCGACTTTTTGAACTTCTCCATGGCTTCCTTGAGGTCGTTGGGCGTTTCGCCCTTTACGTGTTCAAACTTCACGAGGTCGGGCCCCATGTCGTAGTCGATCACGCGGCTGCCGATCAAGTACAGCCTGGCTTGACCATCGCCCCCGGTCTTGACCAGTTCATAGAAGGTGATGGACAGGCGCTTGCCCTGGCCGTCTTCGAACGGGTTTTCGATCATGCGCGAAACACAGATGTAGCCGCCCTGCCGGTTGAAGCCGAAGCCCTCGACGCCGAACCCTTCTTCCGTATCTACGCCCGCAGCCTGCACAGCGGGCGCATGATCAAAGAACGTGTTCCAGGCGTAAGTGCCGGCGGCGAGCAGCGCGGCAATTGCCAGTGCGGCTTTTGCGATAGAATCCAGTTTCATCCAATTCTCCTGGTGGGGGTGGCTTAACTTCATGTAGAGACTTGCGGGGATGCCTTACCAACCATCAGCGCCGAAGCCTGCGCCGTCGCCGGTTGCCTTCCGACAGCCGGCAAGCACCATCGGCAGCGCGATCTGCGCCGCCAACCAAACACGAAGTGACATGGAAATGCTCCCAAGGGGAAGACCGGGGAAGGCGGCTACGCAACCGCCGATGATGCAGGGGTGTCGGGGCAGGCCCTCAGGGCAGTCGCTATCAAAGCACACCGTGCGACACGCGTGCAACTGGAAACGAGCGGCAGCATCGCGCTTCAGGGAAGCGTGGGTTGATTCGTTGCGCCATTCGGCACAGGCTATTCGCGCGCCTGGCTTGTCGGCATCGGCTGGAAGTCGTGGTAGCCGGCCCGTGCCTCGGCGGGCACGAAGCGGGTTGTGCGCTTGTGAAAGTGGAATGGCAGGTCGCCGGTGGGGCCGTTGCGGTTCTTGGCGATAATCAGGTCGATGGCGGACAGTTGCTCGGAGTTGATGGCAGCGCGTGTCTCTTCGTCTTCTTTGCGATAGATCAGCAGCACCTGGTCGGCATCCTGTTCAATGCTGCCTGATTCCCTCAGGTCTGAAAGCATGGGGCGCTTTTCACGGCTGCTGCGCTGTTCAACGCCACGGTTCAACTGCGCGGCGGTGATGACGGGGATACCCAGCTCGCGGGCCAAAGCCTTGAGGCCGCGGC
>CAZZBH010000029.1:0-35663 GCA_964652605.1 uncultured Planctomycetaceae bacterium | reverse complement strand
TCTTTCAACTCGCCTGTCGCCGCGTCCCACTGCAATTCCACTTCCTTTGCATTTGGGGCAGATATACCCAACTGAAACGCCATCACCTCCAGAGCCGCAGTGCGCTTGGCTTCCGGCTGTTCTTCGTTGAAGGCAGCGGTCCGGAAGGCCTCAAGGTCGGCCAATGCGACGCCATAGGTAGTGAACGCCTGCTTCAGGCCGCGAAACACTTCACTGTCAGCGTCAGCCTTCGCCCAGTGATCCGCCAGGGCATTCACTGCGCCTTTGTCGTTGGCTACCAGGCCCAGTGCTGCCACGCCTGAAGCTGACTTGGCAATCTGCTTCTCGGCATCGGCGAAGAACCCCCGCAGATTCAGCTTCAAGGCGAGCTCCAGGGCGGCATCGCGCTCTGCATCCTTGCGCAGTGAGCCCTTAAGCGCCTTGCAGATCTCCACATGGGGCGCGGTGGAGAGCACTTCAAGGGCTACTCGTTTCGAATCGGCGTCAGCCTTCTTGCCGACGTAGCCTGCCACGGCTGCCTTGATTGCCCTGGTGTCAGCCTTCTGCGCCAACGACTGGCTAACACAAAACGCCAGCAAAGCCAGTGTGCAGACTGCAGCGACGGTACGCATGTTCCAGCCTCCGGTCGGGTGAGAACAAAGTTAATCATGCCTTTGTCCCGGTCAAACGGGTTGTGATTCCAGTGGCTTGTGCAATGGATCATCTCTTCAATTCGGCCCTTGCGTTATTGCAGTATTTGGTGTATTTTAGGTTTGTCGTAAACGTGGAGCCGGATATGGAACTGCAAGTCCTTCAGCAACGCATTCGCGGTACCTGCAAGCTTCCCGGCTTGCCGCTTACGGCGCATAAGCTTGTGCGCATGATGGACCAGCCGGATGCAGGCGCGTCCAGCCTGGCGGCTGTTGTGTCTCAAGACCCGCCTTTGGCTGCCTGCGTGATGCGGGCGGCATACGACGACCATCACCCCGCAAGGGACCTGACAGAAGCGATAGCCCGCATCGGCCAGCACTCATTGAAGGCGCTGATCGTGAACGGTTCCATGCATCGCTCGCCCGACACCTCATTGCACCGCCGCGAGCTCAAGAACCGCGGACACTGGCGCTACTGCCTGGCGGCTGCTATGGGCGCACGACAGGTGGCAACTGAGCACGATGTGCTTCCGCCGGGTGACGTCTATCTGGCGGGACTGCTGCACGGCGTCGGGCTGATGGTGCTGGACCGGTACTTTCCTGAGGAGCTTGCAGCCGCTGAACGCTATGCGGGGCATCGCTCGGTTTCGCTCGCGGATGGCGTTCGCGAGGTCACCGGCATGGCCATGACGCGGATTTCTGCCTTGATCATGGCAGAGTGGGGTGTGGATGACCAAATCGTCCGGCTTGTCGGGGCGCTGGAAGACGACGAGGCCGAGCAAGACCTGACCTCAAGCGAGCGCGACAGCCTGGCATGTGTTCGCATCGGCGCGGCGCTGGCCCAGACGGTCGGCATCGGCCTGCCACTTACTGCGATGCGCGACGATCTGGATGAGTTGCGCGCATACATCGGCATGACCGACGACCAATGGGTGCAGCAGTCAAGCCGCCTGGAGCGGGAATTTCGCCTGCACGCGGGGCCAGCCGCCGGGCGCGCGGCATAGCGCCCTTGTCGCTGGCGGTTCGGTCAACTAGTCTTCGTGCGCCCATGTGGGCCCGGAGCAGCAAGTGTCCCTGGTACTGATCGCCGACGATGACGCCGCCGTGCGCGAGCAACTGAAGGCCGCGTTGATGCATGCGGGCCACAGCGTGCTGGAAGCCGCAACCGCCCGAGAAACGATTGAGCAAGCTCAGGACCACGACCCTGACCTGCTCCTGCTGGACATCAGCCTTCCAGACATGCCTACGCTGGAGCTGCTTGAAACCCTTCGCAGCGAAACTGCGCTGGCGCGCGTGCCGATCATGATGACCGCAGCAGAGGCTGATCAGGACATCCTGACGCGCACCTTTCGCTGGGACATCGTCGATTTCATGCACAAGCCGCTGAACATGGATGTGCTTGTCGCAAAGATTGGCGCGCACACACGACTGAACCTCGCCTACAAGTTCAGCCGAAAGCTGAGCAAAGAAATGTACATGAGCCGGATCGACCGGCTTGAAACACAGGTGCAGGCCACAGAAGAAGACCTGACAGAGGCCGAGCGCCACTTCACTTGGATGCAACCCAAGATTCCGGCGGTGGAAGGCTATCGCATTGAGGTCAAGCACAGGCCCTACGGCCGGCTTGGCGGCGATTTTTATGATTTCGTCTGGCTTGACCATGAGCGGCTGGGCGTGGTGGTGGGGGACGTCAGCGGCCACGGCGTGCAGGCGGCGATCCTGCAGGCCATGGCGCGCAAGCTGATCAGCCTGGCGCTGCGACAGGAAAACGGCGACCTGCATCGCGTAGTGGAATTCGCGAATCGCGAACTGACCAATGACCTTCCGCCCGGCAGCTTTGTCGCCGCGGTGATCGGTGTGCTGGACACGATGTCGAACAGCTGGGCGCACGTGCGCTGCGGCATTCCTTACCCGATCCTGATCAACCCGGCGCGCGAGTGCGAGAACATCGTGACCCCCGGCGGGCCGCTCGGGCTAAGCAAGAAGGCCGACTGGGCCATCGGCGTGGGCGAGCATGTTTCCGAGATGGCACAGGGCTGGGGCATGCTGCTGATGTCGGACGGCATCATCGAGTGCTACATGGACGATGAAAAGAAGCGCCAGTTTGACGTGGAGGGAGTTGTCCACGCGGTAAAGAACACTCCACAGGGCGGCAGTCTTCTGGATACAATCGTCGAGGCCGCGGACCTGGAGAACCGCGCCGACGACGACGCAACACTGATCAGTATCGCGCGGGCATAACGACGCATGGCGGAGATCCTACTCATTGAGGCTGACAATGAGCTGCGCGATACCATCGCGCAGACACTGCGCGAGCAACAGCACGACGTCACCGCCGTCGAAAACAGCGAACAGGCCCGCAAAGCCGCCAAGCGACAGCCACCCGCCCTGGTGATTTCAAGCCGCAAGGCAGGCGACGCGGGCACTGACTTTCTTGAGGTGCTGGCCAAGGACAGGCGGCTTTCGCGCGTGCCAGTGATCCTGCTGGTTGACCCGGACGACATGCAGTCGGCGCTGACCAGCTACAATTGCGACGTGTACGCGATTTTCAAAAAGCCGGTTGACCTGGAGCACCTCAAGCTGCAGTCCGAAACCGTGCTGCGCCAGACCAGCCGGCAAAAGCAGTCGCGCCGGCGCGAACGCCACGAGCTGCAGAGCCGCATCATGCGCCTTGAGCGCGAGGTGCGCGCCACCACAGACGACCTGACTGACGCCGCGCAGAACTTCACCACCATGCTGGCGGCGCCGCCCCGGCCGCAGGGCATTCGCATCGATGTGCACTTTGCACCCAGCGGCGGGTTCATCGGCGGCGACTTCTATGACTTCTTCTGGCTTGACGAGCGGCGACTTTGCGTGGTGGTCGGCGACGTGACGGGCCACGGCATCCAGGCCGCGGTGATCCAGTCGATGGCGCGCAAGGTGATCAGCATCGGCATGCGCATCAAGAATGGCGACCTGCGCGAGGGCTTGCGATTTGCCAACGACGAGCTGGCGGACGACATCCCGCAGGGCAAGTTCGTGGCGACGATGGTGGGCGTGCTTGACGTGGTTTCAGGCAACTGGCAGCACGCGCGCTGCGGCGTGCCTCACCCGGTGTTTGTGCGCGCCAACGGCAAGCGCGAGGATGTGGTGACGGCAGGGCTGGCGCTGGGCCTGAAGCGCTCATCCAACTGGTCTGAGGCGATCGAGATTCATCGCGCGAACCTTGAGCCCGAGGGCCGCATCGTGATGTTCACCGACGGCATCATCGAGTGCGAGCAGGACGACGGCGAGGAGTTCGACTACAAGGGCGTGCACGGCGTGCTGGATCGTGCCAAGGCGGGCGACAACGTGCCCGAGATGATCCACCAGGCCGCCCACGCCGGCCACCGCGCCGTGGACGACGTGCTGATCATAGCCATCACGCGCGAGGCCGCAGAACTGGCTGAGCCCGAGCCGGTAACGCAGCCGGCAAGCCTCGACGACGACGACGACCTGTGGGACCGGCGATAGTGTGTCGGGTGACTAATCGTCGGACTTGTTGTAGCGAGCTCGCAAGTAGGCAACTTCGCCGAGGTCCACCTCCGGGTGCTTCGCGAAATAGTCAACAACTTCAGGGATCTCACCGACGTCGAGATAGCGCAATTGGATCCTACGTAACGATGGCATCAACTCCTTCAGTATGATAGGATCTCGTTTTGTCCCGCTTCCATCGTCGTATATATCGATAACTATAGAAGTTGGGTTCGCCTTGATCGCCTCCTTCTTCAAACCGGAAACGGTGAACCGCCCTTCGCCGTACAGCTCGACGTGCTTCAACGCGGGAATCTTCAGCAACGCTTCAACAACAAAGGATCCATCGCCAGTCAGACCGATTACTGCCCGCTCTAGCTGTGTCAACTGGATCATTGCGGATGGGTCGAGATCGTTCTGGGCGACCTGTCCGATCTCCAACTCCCGCAGAGAGGGAAGCTGCCTGAGAAGTCCAGCGAAAGCCTGAGCTTCCTCCACTCGCTCGACTCTTAAATTCCGCAGCGTAGGCAGCTTGACGCCACTAGTCCAAACGGAACCGCCGATTATCGGCAGCGTCAGGAATTCAAGATTGGGTAGCTCTTTAACCACCTGAGCCGCAAGCGCGGGAACCGACGGAAACTTTTCTAGTGACAGTGTGGTTAACGTGTCTGACCACGATTTCAGTCCGTCTGCAAGCGCTGCATCCAACGCTGCAAACTCCTCGTCGGTTATCTTCTTGCCGTCGCGCCAAACATCTCCTGCGAAAGTAAGTGCTAACTGACCGGTTGGCCGGGTCTTAAACAACGATCTTAAGTCCTCCGCCGACCGAATCAGCAAGCTAGTTGGCCACCCTTCGCGAGCAAATGTATGCTGTTCCGGCACGCCGCTTTCTATGTAAATCTCTGCGAGCCGCTCATCCGGAACGCCTCTCAGGTAGTCAAGCGGACCAAAGCCGAAGTCAAACCGCGACACGGTAGTCTCAAGAATCATCCGCCGTGCAAACTCTTGTGTCCATTTGTTGTACGCCGCATTGTTTCGGACAAGTGCCAGACTTCGATTCTGCATAAGTGCTGCCAATTGCCACTCAACATCGATGCCGGTAATGGTGATTTCCTTCAGTGTTGACGACTCCGCAACTCCTTGCCAAACGCGGCCGCGAACACTGTCAAATGAAAGCGGAGCGTCAAGGTCTTCCCATATGGGCGGATTGATAAGAGTAGCCGCCCGAACACGACATAGAAGACTCTTCACTGCCGCCGAAGCGTCGCCCTCAATGCCATCGCCCGTCCAACGCAATTCTATCGACTGAAGAGACGGGGTTTTCTCGACGAGAATCGCCGTCGCCGACGTAACGCGGGGCACCACACGAACGTGGGACAGTGTCGGGACACGTCGCGGCCATTGTTCCATTAACACCATCGCAAATGCCGCGTCATGTTCGCATAAGTTGGAACACAATTCTAAGTCTGTCAGCCGCGGATACCGCGCAGCCCGTAACCAGCCCCAGTCGGTAACAGCCACGTTTTGTGCCCAGATTGACCATCCGTCTCCGATTCCATACGACCAACCCAGATGTTGATTGCGGACGTTTAAACTGTGTAGCGCTGTCAAACTTGTCAATACTTTGAGTAGGTGTGTCGAATCGGGAACCACGCAATCAATCAACTCGAGTTCGCGAAGACATTCGGCATACGCAGATAGTGCTACCAACAGGGAATTGCCAATCTGATCGACGTGGTCCAGCACAACGGACACTGGTGCGCTGACCTGGCTAAGTGCCGCCACAGCCTTTTGCTCGGATACATGGCGAATCCACAGAACCTTCGAATCCTTCGGAACTGACTCCGGCGCGGTGTTTGGCAACACTAGGACAGGCACACTCGCTTGTTCAGACGCCGCCAGCGGAACGATTGCAAGTAGCCCACAAAGCGCAAACCAAACAACCGCTCCGATCAACGCTGACCCCGGACTGATCCGACTACGGTACAATCTCGACAGTACACCCACGCACATCCTCCTCAATGACCTTCGATACTCTATTCCACACCGGCCTTGCCTCGCGTCCCACTAACGAATAGTTGGAAACGGTAGATAAGACAAAATCGTGGTACTTCGTGCCATGACCCGACGGAACGAACTCTTTGCTTCTATGGTCCCAAGCTCTGCTGTTCCGAACTTCCGCTACGATGAAATTTAGGCGAACATCCTGTAGAACGCAAGACACGCTAAAGTACCTATGTACGGTGGTCGGCGCACCGAGATGCTCATGTGGTGCCAGCCTTGGCTTGTCGGGCCTGACACGGCGCAGGAACGCCTCAGCTTGCGATTTGCTGGGATTCGCGAGGTGACTGTTGGGTGCGTTAGGTGCGGGATAGGTGAACACGGGCTCCGCCCGATAGGTCACTCGGAGAAAAACCTGCCTGTTCCGCAGGGTGCGGGTCGGATTTAGGAGAAAGTTCCAAGTCATCCAGAGCAGTCCTTCATTCATATCCCAACTCAATCGCCTGCGGCTCGTCTTTTCACGATTGCACCAATGAAAAGTATTGGGAATAATTGCCCGACGAGGTGTTGACCACCAAAACCCGACTCCATATTCGGATTTGAGGTTGGCTTGGTCGACCGTCGCTGTGCAAAACAGCCTTCTTATTCCGTCAGCGATTCTTTCGATTAATTCGCCAGTCCCGGGCTCGTCCGGAATTTGCGAGGCAGATCCGGGCGGTGGTGGTGGGGCGGGGGGGGGCGGCGGGGGAGCGGGCGGCTTTGTTACGACGATGCGGTGACGGCCGCATTCTTGTCCATCGAGTTCCCCTATAATCCAGCACTCACCTGTTTCTTGAGATTGGGGTCCTCTCTGAATTTCACGGTGATACGCTTCCACGCCCTCTCGTTCGAATTCAAAGTACGTAAATGAAGGAGGGAAGTCGTCAGGCATCCGTGGAGCAATCCTTACTCTGACGGATTCCCCACATTGCACAGTCCCCCGCAAGTCCCACACAAAAACGAACCTGTCTGCCGCTACACTCGGTTGCTTTTTTTCGACGCTCAGGCTGACCAGTCCGCTCGGATTGCCGTCGTTGTCCACGACGCGAATCCTCCATGTCGATCGTTCGGCCTTCTTCGGTGCGGTTTCCAAAGCCGCGACGCAGGCGCTGGCGACCGTGCCATCCGGGTTTCGGCTAAGCGCACACGCGACATCAGCTCCCTCTACGCCGTGAACATGGAAGTTAACGCAGCGACAGAAATCTTCCTCTTCCTCGGTATCATCCCCGTGAGAAACAGGGGCGGATTGCTCGTCTTCCTGATCTTCGAGTTCAGCGGGCACGTCCCCATCATGCTCATCGGCTACGGTTGTGTCAGCTCCTGTGATCTGGTCATACCCGTACAAGCCCGCTACATCAGCAGAACCGGTTTCCGCAATCGTGAACTGAACAGCTGATATATGAAACGGTCGGTAATAGTAAGGGTGCGCTGCTTCGCGCCGCAAGGGCGACAACTCTAGTTTAGTTCGATCAGAGGAGTCCAAAAATTGCACCACACGCGACGCAGGTGATTGGGGGCGTCCGGAGCTGTCCGGAAGAGACATCGCCAGCCTGTCAAACGCAGTCTCTAGCTGACGTCCAGGTCCCCCGAGACGAGACGACATGTAATCCGCCTCAACAACAACGGATTCTGCGGTCCCGCCCGAATCCGCGTGAGGAGTTGGTGCAGAACAACTCTTACAACCTTCTTCGTTTGACACGGTTTGCTTCCTTAGGTTGTAGTCGCCGATGGTGCAACGACGGTCGTGCGGCATCAACCGGAGCAAGGGGCAACAGTGGTGTAATTCTCAATCATGCTCAATGCACCTTGACTGCCGAGGGCCAGTCCGGCTGGCATGCTTACCCATGTGTCTTCGCCGGGGACGTGCTGGACGCTGCCGCCTGGGTCCGGCAGGGCGTTCACTGTCCGCTTGACGAATAGTTCACGACCTACCGCCGCCGGAATGATGCCGGTTACTCCCCTCGTGGGCCCTTGCCCGCTGTCGTCACCCATCATCATGAAAGCAATGCGCTGTTCACCCGGGTCAGTTCCCTGGCTCATCATGTCATTGGCCAGCCATGGCGTTCCGTTGAAGGCGTCCACGCTGCCCTGTACGTCGTGCCCCTTGGCTGGATCATACCACGACCATGGCACGCGCTCGGCAGAAAACCCGGCGTCGCGGCACAGCTTGCGGTAAGTCCGCAGACTGCGTGAGTGGCTCATGATCAGCGTCGGGCGGCCGGTGCCCGCCGTTACAACTTCGTAGGCTTCGTCCAGGCAATCCAGTGTCAGCGCACCGCCGCTGAGGTCCAGCACCTGGCTGGTGCCATCGATCAGGTCGCGAAGTGAACCTGTCACGCCCGGCCCGGCGCCAATCCGCCCCGCATAGGCGTACAGCAGACGCCGCTTCGCGATCGCATAGAGCACTCGGTCAAGCAGTTGCGGGTGCCGATAGCGGTCAAGGTCTGTGGCGCAGATCTGATAGCGCGTGATGAACTCAAGAAACTCGAACTCGGCCTGCGAGATCTCGGGTTCCTGTTCGCTGATGAGTTGGCAGTCCGAAGAAACCGTCGCCGCAGCCAGCGCCGTGGTCCGCGGGTACAGCAACGACTTGCCCGCCACAGACTGCCAGAACCAAGCCTGATAGAACGGCACCTTGATCGGCGAGTTCTCGACCAGATAGAGCGCCAGCAGGTCGTCCGCGAGAAGATCAGCATTCGTAAGCGGCATGGCGGTCCCCCCTGCTTGTGTGCCAAAAGCATACACCAGATTAGGGGGGGGGGGGCAAGTCGAAAATCGTGCGCATTATGTCATTTTTCCGTCACGGCAATGTCAGGCCGGAAGGCAAGCAAGGCTATCGCATTTCTCGCGGGGCGTGGCATTGGCGTCTCGCCGATGGCGTTCCACGGCCGTCTCGGACGTGGCCGAGCATCGACGGCGATGGAACTCCATCGGCCGATGTCTCCTCAGATTGCGATAGCACAGGGAAGGCACTTACCCGCGCGCATGGGCGATTGACGATTGTCGCCGATCACACGCGCGAACCTTGCAGGTCGCTGTCCTGCCGCGAAATGTCGGTTTCCGCGCCATCGATCGACTGTTCTCGCCGCAGTTTGCGTTTGACCCAGTTCAGCAGGTCGTCCATCAGCACGTACGCGCTGGGGACTACCAGCAGGCTTAGCGCCGTGGCGACGAACATTCCGCCGATCACGCCCAGCGCCATCGGCCGCCGGATTTCGCCACCAGGCCCCAGCGCCAATGCAGCGGGCACCGCGGCCATAATCGTGGCAATGCTGGTCATCATGATCGGTCGCAGGCGGATCGGCGCGGCTTGCTGCATGGCTTCGCGCGCGGTCAGGCCCTGCAATCGCATCTGGTTGGCGTAGTCAACCAGGATGATTGAGTTCTTCTTGGCGATGCCAAGCAGCAGCAACAACCCGATCATGCTGAAGATATTCAGCGTCTGGCCGGAAACCCAGAGAGTCAACGCCGCGCCGGCGATGCTCAGCGGGACAATGGTCAGGATTGTCAGCGGATGAAAGAAGCTGTTGAACTGGCCCGCCAGCACCATATAGGCGACAAGAATGCCCATCATCAGCGCGAAAATCAGGCTTTCAAAGGACTGCTGGTATTCAACACTTGAGCCGCTCATCACGATGTGATAGCCCTCGGGCATCGTGGACTGCAAGCCGCGCACAACCTCCAGCGCCTGGTCCTGCGTGTAGCCGGCTGCGACGTTAGCAGAGATCGTGATGCTGCGCTGGCGCTCCTGGCGGATGATGCTTTGCAGCACCGGCGTCTCTTCATGCCGAACGATGGTGCTGAGCGGAATGCGGTCGCCGCTGCTGGTCCGGACGCGCAGCCGTTCAATGTCGCGGGGGCTGCTGCGCTGGTCGGCAAGCAGCCGCAGGCGCACGTCAAGCCGGCGGCCGTCGCTGCTGAACTTGCCGACTCGCACACCGCCCACCAGGGCATTGAGCGTTACGGCGACATCTTCCATCGGCACGCCAAGGTCGGCGGCGCGCGCGCGATCAGGGATCACTCGCAGCTCCGGCATCCCGAGCTGGTAGTCGCTGTCCAAATCCGTCACGATGCCCGTCTGGCGCAATTGTTCAGTGACCTGCTGCGATAACTCGCCGAGCTTCACAAAGTCGTTGCCACGGATGCTGAACTCAACCGGAAAGCCGCGCCGGGCGCTGAAGCCCTGCTGGCTCAGGTCCTGCACCACGGCGCGCAGGCCGGCTATGCTGTTCATGGCGCCGCGCATCTGGCCGGCAACTTCATTCTGGCTCAGCTCCCTGTCGCCGGGCGGGACCAGCGTCACAAACATGATGCCGGTGTTGACATCGCCGCCGCCAAAGCCGCCGACAATCATGAATGCGCGCTCAACGTCTTTGCGCTTCAGGACAATCTCTTCGGCCTGCATGAACAGCTTGTCGCTTTCGTCCAGGCTGCTGCCCACTGCCGTTTGCAGGCGCACCATCAGGCGGCTTTGGTCCTGGCTTGGCACGAACTCGCTGGGCAGGTTGGTCATCAGCCAGATCGCTGCCGCAAACACGCCGGCAGCACCGATCAGAACCAGCATCGGCACGCGCAGCACGGGCTTGAGCACCCGCGAGTATGCCTGCTTCAAGGAGGTAAAGCCGCTATCTACCGCCCGACCGACGCGCCCGCGAGATTCTTTGACGCCGCGCTTTAGCAACTGCGCGCATCGCGCCGGCGCCAGTGTAATTGCCTCTACGTAACTCAGCAGCACTGCCAGGCTCAGGCACACGCCAAACTGCAGGAAGAAACGCCCGATCACGCCGTCCATGAAGACGACGGGTATAAAGATGGCGCAAATGGCAATGGTGGATGCGAGCGCTGCGGGCGCAATCTGCGCTGTCCCGCCAATGGCAGCCTTGATGCGGTCTGCCCCTTCTTCGCTGTGCCGATAGATGTTCTCCATGATCATAATTGCATCGTCCACGACGATGCCGACGGCCAGCGCCAGCGCGAGCAACGTGAATGTGTTGAGGGTAAAACCAAGAAAATAAATGATCGCGATCGTGCCCAGCAATGACATCGGGATCGCGAGCACCACATTCAGTGTGCTGCTTAATGAGCCCAGGAAAATCCAGCAGACGAACGCGGTAAGCAGTACCGCCACAATCAGTTCAAACCCGATCTCGTTGACGGATTCTTCGATGTACACCGTCGAATCGAAGTTTACCTCCAGCCGCATATCCTCTTCGAGGGTCGGCCGGATCTGGTCCATCATCTCGCGCACCGAATGCGCAACCTGCACGGCGTTCGCGCCGCGCTGCTTGCGGATGCCCAGCCCCTGCGCCGGCGAGCCGTTGAAGCGCGAGCGCCGCCGCTCGTCTTCAAATCCGTCTTCAACCAGCGCGACCTCATGCAGGTAGGTGGGCCGCCCGTCCACCTCGCGCACCACGATGTTGCGCAGCTCGTCGAGCTTCAGTGCCTCCCCCAATACGCGCACGTTGACCTCGCGGCCTGAGGTCTCCATGCGGCCCGCCGGCAGCTCCACGTGCTCGCGGCGCAGGGCGGCGATCAGGTCGCTGACGGTCAGATGTTTGGCGTCGAGCTTGTCGGCGTCCACCCAGATGCGCACGTTGCGATCGAGGTATCCGCCCAGCGTCACTTCGCCGACACCGGGGATAGTCTGCAACTTTTCCTTGACCTGGTAGCGCGTGGTATCCGCCAGCTTCTGGCGCGAATACGGGCCCGAAAGCGCGACGTACATGATTGGCCGGTCTTCCGGGTTGCTTTTGCGGATGCTGGGCGGGTCCACGTCTGCGGGCAGGCTTCTAGCCGACTCGCCGATTACGGTTTGCACGTCCTGCAGTGCGGCGTCGATGTCACGCGATATGTCAAATTCGATGGTCACGTTGCCGCGGCCCTGGCGCGACGTGCTGCTGATGGATTTGACGCCTTCAACCTGTACCAGCGCTTCTTCAAGTACTTCGACGACGTCCTGCTCAACGGCCTCGGGTGCGGCACCCTCCCAGGTCACGCTGACGGAAACGGTCGGAAAGTCCACGTCCGGAAACTGGCTGATGCCAATGCGCGTGGCCGCCACCACTCCGAACAGGATGGTTGCCCCCATGATCATCCAGGCGAGAACGGGCTTGCGCACGCAGAGCTCTGTCAGCTTCATGGCTCAACCCCTTGCCGTCTGGTCGCGATCGAGACGTCCACGCCGTCGCGCAGCGCCTCGGCCCCGAGAGTCACCACTCGCTCGCCGGTCGCGAGCCCCTTGGTTACCTCGACTCGCCCGTCGGCGGTGCGCAAACCGATCTCGATGACACGTTCGATCGCCTTGTTGTCCTCGCCGATGACATACACCAGAAAGCCACGTTCACTGGGACGGATGGCAGTCTCAGGGACAGTGGCCGCGTTGGGGTTGCTGCCGACCGTTACGCTGACAAGCGCAAACGAGCCCGGACGCACGCGCCCGGCATGTTGCGGATCAACCTCTGCCAGCACTTCAACCAGTCGTGTCGTCCGATCCGCGTAGGCCCTCACGTGGACCAACGTGGCCGCAAGCGGATCGGTTGACCCGCTGACGGTGAACTGCGCCGCCAAGCCGGGTTTCAGCGATGCCGCCTCGTCTTCCGGCACCGCGAATCGAAGCAGCAGCTCATCGGTTTTGACAATCCGGGCAAACCGTGTGCCGGGCTGCACCCACTGCCCCAGCATGACCGACTTCTCTTCAATCACACCTGCAACCGGCGGCTTGACGAATGCGTGCTTGTAGTCGAGCTCCGCCTGGTCGAGCTCGGCTTTGCGCTCCGCTTCATTGGCCTCAGCCACGCTGACGCGAGTGCGCCAGAGTTCAATTTCTTCCTTGGAAAAAATGCCCGTCGGGCGTTCCCCGTCAGTGCCTGATTCACGCCGCTTCAGCCCGGCCTGTGCATCCCGGAGCTCAGCCTGCGCTCGTTGGTATGCGGCGGCGGCGGCTTCGCGGGCAAGCTTGAAACGCTCCGGGTCAATCTCGCCCAGGACGGTTTCGGTGGTTACATCGTCACCCTGCCCGAAGTTGACCTTGACGATGACGCCCGTGACGCGGGCGGTGACATCAACCTCAACGCTGGCCTCGATCGTTCCCTTGGCTGCGACGGTGTATTCGACTTGCCGGCCCTCGACACGCTCGACCTCTACCGGAAACGCGCTCGCGCCGCCTTTCGGGCGACCGCCGTCGCCGCTGCCTCCACAAGCTCCCAGGGTTGAAACTGCAACAAGCAGGGCGATGGCAAATCGAATGCGCGTCATACAGGGTCCGATCGTGGGCTGATGGTTAATACAGGAAGCCAGATTAAAACCATCCATGAAAGATGGAAAAGCCTCCTGTTGTGCGCGCTGCTGTGACGGGTATCTTGCGCGCAAGGACGTGTAGCTCAGCGGTTAGAGCATCTGCCTTACAAGCAGAGGGTCCCCGGTTCGAATCCGGGCTCGTCCACCAGGTTTCTGCATCGGGCCCCGGAGCTTCGGGGCCCGCGTCATGCTTTGCCAGTCAAAGCAGTTCTGAACGCT
Organism: uncultured Planctomycetaceae bacterium; assembly: GCA_964652605.1. Classification (GTDB taxonomy): domain Bacteria; phylum Planctomycetota; class UBA8742; order UBA2392; family UBA2392; genus JADJRK01. The sequence goes on along the minus strand of CAZZBH010000029.1, from coordinate 21,987 downwards.
GCGTGCGCTGCACCTCAGGTTTCGATTTACACGCTTGTTACCCCATACGACTGACAAACGGCCAATCCATGTCGTATCTGTCTGTGTGTGAACACAGGAGATCGATATGCTCAAGCACGCCCGCTATGGACCGCTGATTCTGCTGATGATGGGTGCCTGCGCCACGCGCGGCTCCACCGACAGCTCCGAGCGCCCCATCGTCTTTGACAACCTGCATGCGGCCGCGTTGAGCACTGTATCGACCGACGCAGACCGTTCAGCGGCTGCTACACGGCATCTGCGCGCGGCTGGCCCCGAGGGTCTGGCGGCTATGCTGAAGGCCTTCGGCGACCTTCGCGCGTATCGCCTGGGCGAGGCTCGCCAACCCGACAACTACGACAGCGAGACTGCCGATCGCGCGCTGGCGGCTATCGACGAGGTCGCCGGGCAGCATGACGGCTGGGCTAGCGGGTTGTACTGGCACACGGATCGTGAAGCTGCGCTGGCGGCTGCGCGCGAATCCGGCAAGCCGGTGCTGAACCTGTGGCTGCTGGGACGTCTCGACGACGAGTTCTGTTGAGCGAACGGGCGCTACATGCGTACCGTGCTGTACGCCAACCGTCTGCTTTCACAGTTCCTGCAAGACAACTACGTGCTGCTGTGGTCGTCTGAGAGGCCCGTCCCCAAGGTCACAATCGACTTCGGCGATGGCCGCACCATGGAACGCACCATCACGGGCAATGCGGTGCACTACGTGCTGGATGGGCGGGGTCGGCCGCTGGACGCCATCCCCGGGCTTTACGAGCCCGCCACATTCAAGGAAGTGCTTGAGCGTGCGCGGCTGCTGCACACTGCGCTAAAGGGCAAGCCACAGGCAGAGCACAGCCGATTGCTACAACTGTTCCACAAGGCGCGCGCCGTCACACTGGAAAGCGCATTCGCCAGCGCTGTAAGGGGCGCGGAGTTTGTTCCACCGATGCGTGCGTCACCGGTACCGGAGTTCGTCCTCGGTGACGACAGCGTTCGTCGCACAATGGCACGTGACGCAGCCGAGTTTCAACCGGATGATCAGCCGTTCATTGACCGCGTGGCACAGTTCCAGGCCGAGAGAGCGGTTGCGGTTGCACGAGGCAAATCCGCAATTGAGGTGCCGCTGCTTACGAGTTTCCGGCGCTTCGAAACCGTACAGCTCGCGGGATTGGCAGAGTCGCTGGGTTGGCGGCGCATTGCGGCTGGGCAACTCGGCAACATTGAACTGGACAACCGAAGTCTGGTGCTGATGGCACGCGAGCTGCCTGGCTACGCCGACACGGTGCTGGACCCGAGAGACCTCTCGCGTCTGTCGGCAGCCGTAAACCCCTTTTCCGCGGAAAAAGCTGTGCGCCTTGCGACGAGCAAGTTGAGCGGCGGTGAATTGCGGTTGATCTCAAAGTTAGCCCCGCTTGAAACAAGCCTGGTGAAACTGGCGTCGCGCTTCCTGGAGACGCTGGCAGAAGACACAGTACGCAACGAGTTCACCTTGCACGTGCAGGTTCACAACTGGATGGCGGAAGGCAGCTTCGATCTTGATGCACTCAACGAACGGGTGTACCGCGAGCTATTCCTGACACCGCGCAGTGACCCGTGGCTTGGCCTGGCCCCGGAAGCATACAGCGGCATCGATGGTGGGGGACGCAGCCAGCCATGAAGCCTCAGGCGCGAGTATAGCCCGGCTGGCGCTCTGCAAGTATGGTTGCAGGGATGGAGCGCAAGGCTGTCGGCAAAGTCGTAATGGATCGCCTGCTGTTGGCGGGGCTGGCGGTGCTGCTTGCGGCACCTGTCATTCTGGTGTTCTGGTACATGAACCAGCCGCCTTCGGAAATCGCAAGCCGCGACGACCTGGCACGCATCGACGACGACGAACCTGTACTCGTAACGCGAAACCTGGACGACGACGCGCTGAACGAGCTGCCGCGCTTCACCTCCCTGCGCGAGCTTCACCTGAACTTCAGCGACGTGACCGACAGCGGCATGGCACGCATCGGCGACTGCCGCACACTGGAAAGCCTGTGGCTGAACTGCCAGCAGGTAACGGACGAAGGCCTCGCGCGGCTTAGCCCGCTCGAGAACCTGCAAGAGCTGGTGCTGGTCGGCATGCCGCGCATTACGTCTGCGGGTTTGGGCGTGGTGCAAAGCATGCCGGGACTGCGCCGCCTGCTGCTGGTGCGATGTGCCGGCGTCGATGACGGCGTGGCGGTGCACCTGAGAGGGCTGAAGCTCGAGGCGGCTGACTTTGAGCAAACTTCAAGGGTGGGGGACCAGACTGCGCTGGCACTTGCATCGATGCCAACGCTGCGCGAGATCAACCTGAACTTCTGCGACGGCGTCAGCGACGAAGGCATTGAGGCGATTGCCGCGCTGCCTGCGTTGGAAATCCTGCTATTGCACGGATTGTCCCGCATAACCGATCGCAGCCTGAACGCGCTCGCCCGTGCGCAGAGCCTCAATGCGCTGGACCTGCCGCTGCGAGACACCGGCATCACGGAGCAAGGCATTGCGAAGCTCAAAAGCGCTCTGCCTGACTGCAAATTCAATCGCTGATGACAAAGGAGCCGCATGTCCGCCAACCCCACGCTGGTTACCCGCGAGCACTTCAAGTACGTCGCTGAGCGCACACGCGGCGATGACGACTTTCTTCTCGACTTGAAAAAGGCCGCCGCTGCCGAGGGCATCCCCCCAATCCAGATCAGTCCGGCGCAGGCAAGCCTGATGCAGATCGTGCTGAAGCTGATGGGGGCGAAGCAGGTCGTCGAGGTGGGTTGCCTTGCCGGCTACAGCGCCATATGGATGGCGCGCGCGCTGCCGCCGGGCGGGCTTGTGCGCACGATCGAAATCTCGCCGAAGCACGCGGAGTTTGCGCGGGCCTGGGTCGCGAAGTCGGACGTGGCAGACAAGGTCGAGGTGCTGGTCGGTGCCGGCACCGACGTGCTGAAGACCATGTCGCCGGACAGCGCCGACGCGGCGTTCTTAGATGCCGACAAGGACAGCTACCCCGCCTACCTGGACGAGTGCATGCGCATCGTTCGCAAGGGCGGCGCGATTATGGCCGACAACGCTTTCGCTTTCGGGCAGCTTCTGGAATCCAACCCGACAGACCGCGAAGTCGAGGGCGTGCGCCGATTCAACGACTACATGGCAGCCAAGCCGGGCATTCATGGCGTGATCGTACCCGTCGGCGACGGGTGTTGGGTCGGTGTGCGCGAATGAAGCCGCTGGGGCAGGACTGGTTCCTGAGGAATGTCGTGACCGTGGCCAAGGACCTGCTTGGGCGCCATCTCAGGCGCGGCAGCGTCATTCTGCGTATCACCGAAGTTGAGGCCTATCTCGGGCCAGGCGACACGGCCGCTCACACGCGCATGGGACGCACGCCCCGCAACGCCCCGATGTGGGGGCCGGGCGGCCACGCCTACGTGTACTTGTGCTATGGACTGCACAACATGCTGAACGTCGTGACAGGCCGCGGCGACGGTACGGCTGTCTTGATTCGCTCGTGCCAGCCGGTGGCTGGTCTGAACGAGGTGCGTCGCAGGCGCGGTGGCAAGGACGGAACGGTGCTGCTGACCGGTCCCGGCAAAGTAGGCCAGGCGCTGAATCTTTCGACTCGATTGAGCGGCCATCCGCTGTTCAAGCCGGGCGGCTTGGAGCTGCTGCCCGGCATGCCCTCGGTGCGCGTGGCTGTGGGTCGGCGCATCGGCATTGACTACGCAAGTGCAAATGATGTGCGCGCCCCGCTGCGCTTTGCGGATGCCGACAGCGAGTGGGTTACTCATCGGCGCGCGCTGTCGATGCCAGCGAGCATTCCCAGTGATCGCAGGACGAAAACGGCTAGCGGTATAGCTCGGCCAGCATCAGATCGCCCGCCTTCTTAAGCGTCGGATCAACCGCATCGCTGGCCAAAGGCAGCAACTTCTCGCGCGTTTCCTTGTGATAGCTGACGATGCGCGCGGTGCCACGGCCGGAGCCGCTCAACGTGCGCAGGTTGTGGATACGGTCGCACAGCTTGATCACTTTGACCCAGTCCGGCGCATCCGCCAGCCCCTTGTAGTAGCGCGCCAGGCCGGCCTGCTTTGCAGTGCCGTCACGCTTGTACATCTTGGTCAGCAGGGTGACGGCGCGGCAGATCTCACGCCCGAACTCGGCTTCGATCACAGCCGGCGTCGTCTCAAAGTGGTCTTCGAGCACATCGTGCAGCAGCGCCGTGGCGATGTCCCGTGCATTGCCAATGCCGAGTTCCTCAATGGCGATCAGGGCAACGCCCAGCGGATGTTCCGCGTACGGTGCGCCTTCCTCGCGCAGCTGGTCGCGATGCGCGTGGTACATCAGACGAACCGCCTTCTTTACAAGCGGCTGCGCGGCTTCATTGATCTGTCTCAAAAGGCGCTGCTCTAGCTCCAGGCATCCTTGCGGACGCTGAATTTTGCGCGTTTCGCGCGTGGTGTAACTGTCGGCGCTCATGATTGCTCCGCGGAACTCAGTTCCGCCCAGAAACGCCCGCCCTTGCTGCTTCTACTGCCTGTCCGTAACTGAAACTTCGCATCGCCAGCGGCTTGCCAACGATCACCCCCGTTGCGCCGGGCGTTGCCGCGGCCATGCGCACGTGGTCAACCGTTTGAATACCGCCGGTCAGAACAACTTCAACCCCCAGTTGTGCCAGGCTCGGCGCATTGTCTGCGGCCGGGCCCGCGCCGGCTGCATCGGCATCGACGTTCTGGTAGATGAAGCGCTTCACGCCGGCATCGCGCAGCAGGCCTGCCAGGGTGGCCACGTCGGCGGCTGGCTTGCCGCCCCACTCGCGGGTGATCGGGCGCCCGCGCTTGACGTCAAGAAACGCGACAACCGCATCTGCGTTCAGGGCCAGCGCCTGGCGAATGCTGTTTACGTCTCCGAGTGACGCACTGCCGAATGCGGCGTAGCGCACACCCATCTGCGTGACGATCTTGAAGCTCTCGACATCCCGCACTCCGCCTGAAAACTGCAGCGGCACATCCACCGACTGGGCCATTTCACCGACCACGGTCAGGTTTCGCTCGGCACCGGCCAGCACGCTGCCGGAATGTTCCATCCCGCTTACGATAAACGGGCCGTCCAGGTTGTACACGTGAATCAGTGGGGCTCCCGCAGCCGCGTACTCGCGCGCGAGCGCGATCGGGTCCACACGGTTGGTGCGCGTGCCCATGCCCACTGATTCGTAGCGCAGCGCCAGGCCGCCTCGAAGTTCGATGGCAGGTATCACCGCAAATTCGCTCATCGGTAGTCCTTGGATTGTGCGGAGTAGTCTGAAGATTGAAGCCGCCGCGCGCAAGCGCCGGGACCGCCCAGATTCGGCGCGCCGTGAACACGGTCATTCGCTGCGCGCCGGCAGTAGCCACAGATACTCAACCAGCGCGCGCATGTCGTCGTCGCTGATGCGGGGGTTTGGCGGCATATGCGCGCCGCGATAGTCCGGGTCTTGCTTGAAAGGGCTGGGATACTTGATCGGGTCCTTGATGTGCATGACCATCCAGCGGCGCGCGGCAAGCTCGTCGTGATCCATGCGATCCAGTACGCGCGTGGCAACCCCACCCAGTGGCGGGCCGAGAAGACCGCTGCGATCAGCGCTGGTGCTGTGGCACGAGGCGCAGGCAAAGCGCTGAAACATCGGCTTGCCGCGGTCTGCCAGTTGCAGCGTTTCCTGCGGCGGCGGGACTTCGGGGTAGGCGTTTTCGGCTGAAAGCTTTGCGTTTCGGGTCACGCCGGGCGTGTTGGTATCCCAGTTGCAGGATGTCGCCACGGTTGCGGATGCCAGCGTCAGCGTCGCAAGAACCCCCGCCGCGAAATTGAGTCGCTTCATTCCTCAGTCCCCGATGCGCCTGTCTTCTATGCTCTCAATGCATCCGTCCCGGAAGTGAACGATCCGGTCAGCGCGATCCGCCACCGAGCGCTCATGCGTCACCACAACCAGCGTCATCCCCAGCGTGTTCCGCAATTCCTCGAAAAGTGCTAGCAGCGACTTTTCGGTTTCAGAGTCCACATTGCCCGTCGGCTCGTCGGCCAGCAGCAGCGGTTTGTTGACAATGGCCCGGGCAATCGCGGCCCGCTGGCGCTCGCCGCCGGAGACCTTCACCGGTGTGTGGCGCACGCGATGGGCCAGGCCCACTCGCTCAAGCGCCTCGCGTGCCAGCGCTGCCGCGCCGCTGAGACCTTGCAGCGGCAGCGCCACGTTGTCCAGCAGCGTCAGATGCGGCAGCAGGTAGTGAAGCTGGAAGACGAATCCGATCTCCTCGCGCCGGAACTTCGCCAGGTTGCGTATCCGGCAAACGTCGCGGCCGTGAATTTCAACCAGGCCACTGTCCGGCAGGTCCAGGGTGCCGATCAGGTTCAGCAGGGTGCTCTTGCCGCTTCCGGACTTGCCCATGATCGCGACCATCTCGGCTTCGGAGATGGTCAGGTCCACCCCCCGTACAGCCTCGATCTGCCCGGGGTAGGTCTTGCTGACGGCTTGAAGCCGAATGGCAAACTGTTGCCCCGGTTGCGGGTCGTTCATGGCGGCATGCAACCACGCGAAGGGGCCTTTGGCAACCAAGGCGCACCGGGTTCGACTGGTGTCTTGACCGCGTTGCCCGCACCACGGACAATTCCGTTTTCCAACCGGGCGTGGGAAGCGCCGACTTGCCGCACCAGGTACCGAACGCGCGTATGGCCCAACGAGAAGTGATCCTTCGACCAGGCGATTCGCTTGACGTCGTCTTCGAGCTGCCCGACCGGCGCATGCGCCTGCAGCTATCGTTGACCGAGGAAGGCGCGGTCACGGCCAGGCCACAATCGCTTGCTGCCGTCGAGTCATGGGTGGAGACGGGCGATGCCGCGCATTCAGCGCCTGCGCAGGATGACAGCGGCGATATTGACCTCGACATGGACGACCTCGACGAAGAAGACGTGGCGGTGGGGCACGACAACCCGCACCAAGCCGAGGAAGTCATTGAGGAGGTCATTGAGGAAGTCGAAGAAGACTCGGGCATCCCGTCCGACGAAATCGAGATGCTTCCCGCCACCGGCGAGTACGCCGCCGTCGGCGAGACCGTGATCGAACTGGATGCCTACGGCAATCCCAAAGAGCGCTTCACGCCAAACCCGGACGACACCCTGCCTGTGTGGAAAGACAAAGCCGGCACATACCGAGACCCTGCGATCGAGCAGAAACGCAAGACCACGGGCGCCGGCAAGTCGGCCAAGGCGGGAAAAGCCAGGACCAAGCCGCCTCAAGGCGACGGGTCGTTCACCGTTTTTCTTTCGCCGCCGAAGGGCGACGAGAAGAAGCGCGCGGCTGCGGTGATCATTGCAGAGCTGCAGGGTATCGACATGGGCTCAGCGCTGGCGCTGGTGGGCAAGATGATCGTGCCTGTTGCCAAGGGCATCTCTGAGCAGGAAGCCAACGGCATCCGGGACCGCTTCAAGGATGCGGGACTGAATTGCCGGATCACACAGATGCGTTGATCGGTTATCAAGGAGAGCAATGAAAATCGTTCGCAACAACGACGGGTCGGCTACGCTAGAATGCGAGCAAGGCCGCTTTACGTTTTCCGAAGATGAGTTTGACGACCTCGTGCACGCCATACCGATCAGCACCACCCACCTGTACCGGCTGTTGATCGATACACTGGTAGAGGGCGACGACCGCAAGCAGGAGCTGCGCGCCATCATAGAGGCAACGGGCAACTCGGATGCGCAACTCAGCGCAATCCAGCAGGAGGCTCTGAAGCACGTCCCGGGGGAAGACGACTAAATGCCATCTGAGCTGCGCTGGAACAGGTTGCTGATCGCCGCTGAAACCGAGCAGGAGTTTCTGCAGGCGGTGTTTGATTATTTTCCGCAGTTGCTGCAGTTGCCTTACGACGAGGTGGAAGTCGATATCACCGGCACGCCCGAGATTTCGGAGGACGCGTTTCGCAGCATCGCCATCAAGCTGATCGGCGGAGAAGCCGCTGAGAAAAAGATGCGCATCCGCATCCCGCCATCCGTCGATCGCTACTTTCGCCACGCCAACCTGTATCGCATGGTCGAGATCGACGTCGTGCGCCCCGTGCCGCCCAACGGCCGCATGGACGCCGCGACGGTCAAGGCCAACATCGGCGCCGGCCGCTACGACGTGAAATCTGCACCGCGGCCGCTGGCTGCACGGCCAACCGCCCGCATGCCGGAACTGAAGCCGGAATCAAGCGGCTCAAGCGGCTCAAGCAGTGTAGAAGCGCAGGCACAGCCTGCACGCGCGTCGCGCCGTCCCGACAAAGCCACCAAGGCCGAGATCGCATACTTGGTAGATGCTGAATCCGGCGCCCGCCACGAAATCAAGGAAAAGCTTGTCGTCGGCCGCGAAGCTCCAAGCGATGTCGTGTTTCACATCCCCACAATCAGTAAGCGGCACTTCACCATCCGCCGGCAGTCGGGCGGCTTTGTCATTGAGGACCTGCGCAGCACCAACGGCACGTACCTTAACGGCTTGCCGGTGCATGAGACCGTACCCCTGCGTGACGGCGACGAGATCGTGGTGGCGATCACGCTCAAGCACCCAAAGGGCGCGCGAATCTTTCAGTTCACGACCAGCGCCTGAGGCAGGCTGATACTCAAGTCTGCACGATCTCGTGCTATGCTGAACCGGCGGACATGCTCGCGCGTTCGTAAGGATGGAGCCTGGACTTGCCGAAGATTTCCTACAAACCTGTCGATCACTCTCCTGCTCCGCGCGGTCCTGCCATGATCGCGCGCATCCTGGGCATGGTGATGAGCGCAGCCACACTGGTGGCGATCACGTGGCTGCTGCTGCACTGGTCGTATAGCAGCACCGAGCGCGAGCCCTGGCAGCCCGAAATCGAACGCATTCGCCGCAACTACCATCCGCTTCTAACACCCGAGGAAGCCGAGCAGGAACTCAGACGCCGCCAAGCCGAATGGAACGAGAAACACGGCATCGTGGTCCCCCCGTCTGCCGGTGACGAACTTCCGCCACCGCCGCGCAAAGACCCGGATGACCCCTTCGGGTCCACCAGTCCGCCCCCCGAAAATCCAGACCCGCCGCCCGTCGAGGGAATTCTACCCAGCGAAGAGGCAGAGAAAGACCGCCGTGTTGACCTGCAACTGGCCAGCCGCCAGCTTGACCGGCCGAAGCTGTTCCAGATCGAGAATGCATCGCGGCACCTGACCGACTGGCAACCACTGCGCGACGCTGACCGCATGCAGGCCGCCGGAGAATTCGCGGCCCACAATGGCCGCCAGTTGCCGGTGTATGAGAAACTCGCGTTGCAGATCTTGCGCGACCTGAAGCCCGGCGCGGCAGAGAAGTTCACCGGCGATTATTTCTGGGGCCCAAGCCAGGACGTGGTGGAAATCTACCGCGGTCACGGGTTTGCCGTCGAAGGCCGATTGTACGACCTGTGGCAAGTCAAGTCGGATGAGCCGGTCGTGCTCAGCGACGGCACGTCGTTCGATTCGTGGTACACGGGCGCAGTCGCATTGCTCGACAAGGGTGTTGCACGCAACGAGCACCCGATTGAGCATCGCGTTGTGCTGTTCATGGCGCTCAATCTACCAGACGAGTTGGCTGGTTTAGTCGGACAGCCGGACGGCGTAAGCCACGAGGACAAGCTTGCGATTGAGCCGGTCATGGTCACGCTGAGCGGCGCATACTTCCGGCGCTGGGTGTACAAGCGCCACGTCAAGCCGTTTGCCAGCCGCGCCACGACCGAGGCCTTTGCGCCACTGCTGCTGGCTTCCGGCCTTGGGCGCAGCGCATCGCCGGTCTATGAGCCGACCGACGACATGCTGCAGCAGGTGCGCGACTCCATGCGCGAGAACCCAAGGTTTCTCGAAACCGAGGCTGCGTACTATACGCTGCTGGGCAAAAGCAATGAGCCCGGCGACAAAGTTGAGGCGGTCAAAGAGATCGGCTACTTCGATCTTGCGACACCAGAGACGGGCCCCCGCTATCGCGGGCAGGGCGTGCGCGTCGATGGCATGATCGGTGACAACTACGAGCCCCTGTTCCTGCCGCCCAACGTAAGCGGCCTGCGCCGCGTATTCGTGGCCTACGTCGTGGATGACACCGTCAACCTGGAAAGCCCCAAGCGCTATCTTGTCCACATGCTTGAGCCGCCCGCCGGCCTTGAGCCCCGTGCGCTTGTGCTGTTCAACGCGCGCTACTATCGAAACGTATTTGAGTTCGAAGACGCACGCAGCACGCTGCGCCCGTTGCTGATCGTCAAGCGCGTTCTGCCGTACGCGCGAGAGGATGACGGCGGCAACCTGGTGTACGCGCTGCTGGGTGTCGCCGGCGTGCTTGGGCTGATGGTTGTGCTTTCTTGGTTTGTGCTGAGTGACCGTCGTGAGCGCCGCATCTTTGAACAACAGCAACTGGAACTGACGCGTAAGCGCCTGCAGAAGCGCGGCGGGCTGAAGCTCAAGCCGCTGCCGGGTGCCGGGCAAAATGCTGAAAACACCAAAGACGAGCCGCCGCCCGACACAACCTGATGCGTTTCGTTGTGGTGTGTCGCAACACGGCTTATAACCCCGCGCATGGCGACGCGCATTTCGGTCAACCTTGGTTCGCGGTCTTACGACATCTTGCTTGGCAGCGGCGTTGTCCATGAGTTGGCGTCGATGCTGGCGACGCTTGCGCCGACTTCGGTCGTTGTGGTTACTGACGACAACGTCCACCGCCTGCACGCACAAGGCACCAGCGCGAGGCTCAACGCCCGCGTCGTCAGCGTGCCGCCCGGCGAGGCAAGCAAGTCTGCGCAGACGCTGAACGAACTGTACACCAGCCTGCTGACGCCGCGCGACCTTGACCGACAAAGCGTAATCGTGGCGTTGGGCGGCGGCGTGATCGGCGACCTGGCCGGCTTTGCTGCCGCCACGCTGTTCCGCGGCGTGCGCTGGATCTGCGTTCCAACCACGCTGCTGGCCATGGTGGACTCAGCAATCGGCGGAAAAACGGCAATCAACCGGCCCGAGGGCAAGAATTTGGTCGGCGCATTTCATCAGCCGGCAGGCGTGTTGTGCGACACCGACCTGCTGGCGACACTACCCGACCGCGAGTACACCAGCGCCCTGGCCGAGGTCGTAAAGACTGCGGTGATCGGGGACATGCACCTGCTTGCGCACCTGGAGGCGCATGCTGACGCCATTTTGAAGCGTGAGCCACGTTTTCTTCTGCCCGCGATTGAGGCGTGCATTCGCTTCAAAGCGAAGGTCGTCGCGCAAGACGAGCACGATTCCTCCGGCCTTCGCGCAACGCTCAATTTCGGGCACACGCTGGCACACGCGCTGGAAGGCCTGTACCCGGGGCGCTGGCTGCACGGCGAAGCGGTGGCTATCGGCATCTGTGGCGCACTGCGATGCTCGGTGCGGCATGCGGGGCTGGCACTCGAGAGTGTTGATCGCGTCCGCGAATTGCTGCGGCGATTCGGCTTGCCTGTTTCGCCGCCCGCAGAGCTGTCCGCCGACTCCCTTGCTCGAGCAATCCTCGCCGACAAGAAGCGCCAGGCAAGCCAAGTGCGCATGATTGTCCTGCCGGCACTGGGCAGAGCAGAATCCCTCTCGTTCACACCGGATGCACAGCTCGCATCGACATTGCTGGGGCTAGCCGATGAATGAGCTTGAAGCAAGGGTTGCACTTACCGTCGCGCGTAAGTTCACGCCGCTGGCGATGAACAACCTGATCAGGCGCTTCGGCAGTGCAGCCGCCGCGATCGGGCGCCCGAAAGCTGATCTGGCAACCACGCCCAAGGTCAACCGCGCCGCCCCCGACGCGCTGGCAGAAGTGATTCGCAACAGCGACCACCTGCGCGAACTGGAACAGGCAGAGAAGCACAACATCGGGTTTGTGATGGCAGGCGACGACGCCTACCCTGAGTTGCTGAAGCGCATCGACGACCCACCGATTCTGCTTTACGTACACGGCAAGCTGGTGCCTGACGACGCGCTGGCGCTGGCAATCGTCGGCGGCCGCAGCGCAAGCTACTACGGCACTGCACAAGCCGCGCGTTTCGCGCGAGACTTTGCCACACGGCGCGTCACCGTAGTCAGCGGCCTTGCACGCGGCATCGACACAGCCGCCCACCGCGCCGCACTTGAGGCGGGCGGACGCACGATCGCGGTAGTCGGCAGCGGCTTGCTCAACGTGTACCCGCCGGAAAATGACCGGTTCGCGCATGAGGTCGCGGCAAGCGGCGCGGTGGTCAGCGAGTTCCCGCTCAACACGCCAGGCCGGGCTCGCAATTTTCCGCAGCGCAACCGGTTGATCAGCGGGTTCAGCCTTGGCGTGCTTGTGGTGGAAGCCACTACGCGCTCTGGAAGCCTGATCACGGCGCGATTCGCCGCCGAGCAGGGGCGCGAGGTGTTTGCCCTGCCGGGAAAGGTGGACAGCGACTTGTCTGAGGGCCCGCACCACCTGATTCGGGAAGGCGCACACCTGGTGTATGAGCCGGCGCACGTTTACGAAGAACTGGCTATGCTCAAGACACTCCCGCAGGAAGACAAGCCGCAAAAGACCGGCCAGACGGTGCCGGCAGGCATGACCGCCACCGAAGGTGCACTGTGGAAGCAGCTAAAGCCCAGCGACGGCCTGACGCCAGACGACTTGTCGCTGCTGGCATCCATGCCGGTGTCCCAGGTAGCCGCCGGATTGCTCACCCTGGAGATGAAGCGCCTGGCAAAGCAACTACCCGGCAAGCGCTACGTGCGGCTGGACGTGTAGCGCAAAAGAACCATGGTCGCCTTCGTGGGCGGGTCACCCCAGCCCGCCCCGTGCACATCTCGGTTTAGCGGGGCGTCGCGCCCTGTGGAACGAGCGGCTGTGCCTCCTATACTCGCGTGCCCGGAGCGTGCATGGTCCCATTTCTTGATGCCCTGAAGCAGCGCGTGCTCGTTGGCGACGGCGCGTACGGCACGCTGCTTGCCGCCCGTGGCCTGGTTGTCGGTGGCGGCGTGGGGCCGTTGCTCAATCTGGCCAAGCCTGCATTCGTGCAGGCAGCGCACCAGGAGTACCTCGACGCGGGCTCAGACGTCATCGAGACAAACACATTTGCAGCCGATCGGCTTGCACTGGCTGCCGCAGAGAGTACTGCCACCACGCATGAAGTCTGCTTGGCAGGCGCCAGGCTGGCCCGCGCGGCGGCAGGCGACAAGGCCTACGTGCTGGGGGCAGTGTCGCCGCTGTTTCGCACATCCGGAAAGTTGAGCGACGACGAACGGCGCGAGCTGCTGAGCGAGCAGTTCAGTGCGCTGGCAGCCGGTGGCGTGGACGCCATCCTGCTGGAAACTTTCAGCGACCTGCGCGAGCTTGTGTTTGCCGTGCGCATCGCTGCGCAGACAACGCCGCGTCTGCCGGTGATTGCCCAGATGGCGTTTTCGCTGGCCGGCACGACAACCAGCGGCGTCTCGCCGGAAGTCATGGTGCGCGTTCTGGCCAAAGAGCCCGTGGATGTGATCGGCGCTAACTGCGGCGGCGGCGAAACCGCAGCACTTGAGGTCGCCCGCCGCTTGACCGAGCTGACAAGCAAGCCGGTAAGTATCTATCCCAACCGCGGACTGGCTGATTTTGACGAGCTGGGCCGCCCCGTGTACATCGAAAGCCACGACTATTTTGCCAGGTCTGCCCGGCGGCTTGCAGACCTTGGGGCCAATCTGATCGGCGGCTGCTGCGGCACGACACCCGAGGACATTCGCAAACTCAAGGAGCTTGTCAGCGCGCGCAAAGCCAGCATCCGTCACACTCGCGTCGTGGTTGAAGCAACTGCGCCACCCGGCACGCCAACCCTGCCGATCGCCATCCAGCCGACACTCGAGGCCGATCTCAAGGCCCGCCGCATTGTCGTCGCGGAAGTTGACCCACCGCGCGGGACCAATGCCGCGCGCGAAATTGAAGGCGCGCGACAGATTGTTGATGCAGGCGCAGACGCTGTGACAATCGCTGACAATCCGCTCAGCATCATGCGCATGAGCAACCTTGCGCTGGCCACTTTGCTGATGCGCGAGATGGATGCGCGGGTGCTGCTTCACATCGCATGCCGTGACCGCAGCCTGATCGGCACGCAGTCGCATATCCTGGGCGCGCACGCGCTGGGCATCAGCAACATTCTCGCGGTCACGGGCGATCCTGTTGCCACGCAGGCTTATCAGGGTTCCAGCGGCGTGTTCGATATGGCAAGCCACAAGTTGATCGAGCTGCTAAGCCGCTTCAACCAGGGCGAGTTTGCCACCGGCCGCGACGGGGATGCCAGGACGAACTTTTTTGTCGGCGGTGCGTTCAACAGCGCGTCGCGAAAGATTGAGAACGAGGTCAAGCGCTTTCAGCGGAAGATCCAGTCCGGCGCGAAATTCATCATGGCTCAGCCGGTGTTTTCGCTTGAGAAGGCACGTGAAGTCGCGGGTGCATGTCGCGAACTTGGTGTCCCGCTGCTGCTGGGCGTGATGCCGCTGGTGAGCGAGCGCAACGCCGAGTTCCTGCACCACGAGGTGCCCGGAATCGACGTGCCTGAGCCTGTACGCAAGCGCATGACCGGCTTGAAAGGCGAGAGTGGCCGCGCCGAGGGCATTGCCATTGCACGCGAGCTGATGGAAGGCATCGCCCCGGACGTGCAGGGATTTTACCTGATTACACCCATGAACCGGTATGAGATGATCGCAGAGCTTACCCGGTTTGCGCACGCCCTCGCACCGGCCCGAGCATGACGGCAATCTGGATTATCGGAACGCTGATCGCCGCCTATCTGGTGGGCAGCATTCCGTTCGGGCTGATCTTTGGCTATCTGATCAAGGGCGTGGACATCCGCCGACACGGCAGCCGCAACATCGGCGCAACGAATGCGGCGCGCGTAATTGGCTGGAAGTGGTTCCCGCTGGTGCTGCTGCTTGACGCCGCCAAAGGTGCCGGCCCGTGCCTTGCCGGCGAGTTGCTGCGCGACAGCGCCGGCGTTGACCTTGCGCTGCTCGCGGCCATCGGCGCGCTGCTGGGCCACTTCTATTCTGTGTTCATCGGGTTCAAGGGTGGCAAGGGCGTCGCAACCGGCCTGGGCGTCGTCATGGTGCTGACTGCGTTGCCGGAATCCGGCGTGCCGGCCCCGGCGCTGTGCGCGCTGGGCGTGTTTGCCGTGACGCTGCTGGCGACGCGATACGTTAGCGCGGCAAGCATGGTCGCGGCGCTTTCCATCCCGGCGTTTTACGTTGTATGGGTCGGCACGGACGCGCTAGGTGCCGGGCTGATGTGGCGGTTGCTGTTCTTTGTTGCCGTTGCGCTGCTGGTTGTCATAAAGCATCGCGCTAACGTCCGGCGTATCATGCTGGGCGAAGAGCCGCGGCTGAAACGCAAGCCGCGGGAGGTCGCATGAGTGAACGAGTTGTAATTTTCGGCGCCGGCAGTTGGGGCACCGCCATCGCCGTAATGCTCGCCAATGCGGGCAAGCACGTCACGCTGATTGCGCGCAGGCCAGAGTTTGCGCAACAACTTGCAGCCGAGCACGAGAACCGATCATTTCTGCCGGGCGCACAGTTTCCGGCGTCGCTCAAGCCCGTGTCGGAGGTGCCAGCACTGGACGAGTTCGACTGGTGTTTTTGCGCGGTTCCGACGCAGCACATCCGGGAGCAGTTTGGCAGGCTCAAACCCGCGTACCCTGCAAACCTGCCCGTAGTCAGCCTGAGCAAGGGCGTTGAGCAGAATACGCTGCGCTTTCCGACCGAGATTCTGCGCGAGGCAACCGGCGCGCTGCACAGCCTGACCGTATCCGGGCCAAGCCACGCCGAAGAAGTCGCACGCGGCATGCCGACGGTTGTGGTAAGTGCCGGCGACGAAAGCAGGGCGGCTGCACTGGCCGAGTTGATGAGCACACCGGCATTTCGTGTCTATCACAACACCGACCGTGTCGGAGTTGAGCTGGGAGGCGCAGCCAAGAACGTCGTGGCAATTGCTGCGGGCATTATTGACGGCCTGGGTATGGGCGACAATTTGAAGGCGGCATTGCTTGCGCGGGGCCTGGCCGAGATTACAAGGCTTGGCCTGTCGCTGGGCGCGAACGAGCGGACATTCAGCGGGCTAAGCGGCCTGGGCGACCTGTTTGTGACGTGCACGTCCCGCTACGGGCGCAACCGAGCCTTTGGCGAGCGCGTCGGCCGTGGCGAGGCGCCGCAGGCGATCATCGACAGCATGGAAATGGTCGTAGAAGGCTATCACACCGCGGGCGCTCTGGTGGCAATGGCCGGCAAGCAGGGTGTGGAAATGCCGATCAGCGAAGAAGTGTGCAGGGTGATCTACGAAGGTGCATCTCCCCGCGAAGCCATCACCCGCCTGATGACACGGGCACTGAAGGCAGAGTAGCGGGGCATCTGGGCGGCTAGACACCAATCTTTGCGCTTGAAACCAGCGTGCGTTAGCCTTTTGGTGAGGTTATCTATGACGACCGTTACCGTCGAAGAGGCAAAACTCAAACTAGCGGAACTGATTGAGCTCCTCCGCAAAGGAGATGAGGTTGTCATTGTGAGCGACAGCCAGCCGGTGGCGCGACTTGTCTCTGCTTCCGAGCCGCGAAAGCTGGGCACACTTCGCGGAACGGTGAGTTACGTGGCGCATGACTTTGACGAACCGCTGGAGGACTTCGAAGAGGATGCTGCTTGAGATTGCTACTCGATAGCCGCGCGCTCCTATGGGCAGTTGATTCCCCTGAGAGACTGAGTCCTCTTGCTCGAGAGCAGCTTCAGATCACCGCCAATCAGTTGCTGATCAGCGCTGCTTCAATCTGGGAAATCGCAATCAAAGTGGGTCTGAATAAACTGACGCTGACGCTGCCGTACAAAGAATGGATGGCGAAATCGGTTCAAGACTTGGGCGCGGAGATATTGCCGATCTCGATTGATTACGCGGATGCCCAAACACAGCTTCCCAACCATCATCGCGACCCATTTGACCGCATGATAGTGGCCCAAGCGATAGTCGAGGGTGTGGCGATTGTCAGCAACGACGAGCGACTCGATCTTTATGGTGTTCAGCGAATCTGGTAGCGGTGTTTGCTAGGTTGAACTCACGACTTCCTTGGCGGCAGTCGCAATTCCTGCCGCATCCACGCCGTACTTCTTCCATAGATCTACCGGGTCGCCGCTTTCGCCGAAGGTGTCTTGTGTGCCTACGAAGCGCATGGGTGTTGGCTTCAGCCGGGCCAGCGCCTCGGCCACGGCACCACCCAAGCCGCCGATCACGTTGTGCTCTTCGCAGGTGACAATGGCGCGGTGAGATTGGGCGAGCTTGAGCAACGTGGCTTGGTCGAGCGGCTTTACGGAAAAGAAGTCAGCCACCGTGGCCTGAATGCCTTCCTTCGCCAGCGTATCGGCGGCCTCCAGCGCGAACGCAACCTGCGGGCCGACCGCCAGCAGCGCAACATCCTTGCCTTCGCGCAGCACCTTGGCTTTGCCGATTTCAAACTGCTCGCCGTCCTTGTAGATGTCTTTGACCTTGGGGCGGCCCAGGCGCAGATACACGGGGCCCTTGTATGCCGCGACCTTCTTCGTCAGGTCGTAGGCGGCGGCGTAATCCGCGGGCACGATCACCGTCATCCCCGGTATCACGCGCATCAACGCGATGTCTTCGAGTGCCTGGTGGCTTGCCCCGTCTTCTCCGACGCTCAGGCCGCTGTGCGTGCAGGCGATCTTTACGTTCAACCCGGGATAGCCCACGGTGTTGCGCACGCTTTCCCAGGCACGGCCGGTGCCAAACATGGCGAATGTCGTCGCAAAGGGGATTTTGCCGGCTGTGGACATGCCGGCTGCAACATCAACCATGTTGGCCTCAGCCACGCCCATCTGAAAAAACCGCTGCGGGTATGCCTTGGCGAATGCGTCCGTTTTCACGCTGCCGCCAAGGTCGGCGGTCAGGGCTACCACGTCCGGGTTTTCGTTGCCAAGTTCAAGAAGGGCTTCGCCAAAGGCGTCTCGAGTCGCGCGCATAGTGTGTCCATCCTGGGTCGCGCGCAGTCTATGCAGTTCCGGCCCAGTCTCAACGCTGTGGGTAAACAGCATTCGTTGCGCTGCCGATTGCGGCGAATTGCCCCGCAATGCTAGGGTGTCGCAGTCAGCACGGAGGCACTATGCCGCACACATTGGCTGTGTATCCAGGCACTTTTGACCCGGTCACCAACGGCCACATTGACGTGATCCGCCGCGGCGCCCAGTTGTTTGAGCGCCTGATTGTGGCGTGTGCTGTCAATATCGCCAAGCAGCCGCTGTTCAGCGTGCAGGAGCGCGTCGATATGCTCGCGGCTGTCACATCCGATCTGCCGAACGTGAGTGTGGAAAGCTTTACGGGCATGGTGGTTGATTACGTCCGCGGCCTGGGTGGCAAGGTGATCCTGCGCGGTTTGCGCACATTCAGCGACTACGAAAGCGAAGTGCAGATGGCCTATGCCAACCGCACGTTCGCGCCGGACATTGAAACCGTCTTTGTGTGCGCAAGCCTCGACGAAAGCTACATCTCGTCGCGGCTGATCCGCGAGGCCGCAGCGATGGACGGCGACATCACCCGCTTTGTTCCCGCCGTCGTCGCCGAGCGCCTGCGCGCAAAAACCGAGACGCTGAAGCGCCAGGTGCTGCGCAATTCCGGGGGCCAGTAGCGGCCTTGCGCAGGCGGGGCCTCGTCAGCACAATGCCGCCGCTTTCGGGCCGGAGTCCGGTCAGCGCGCCAAGCCACGCAATTGTCAATTAGGGGCAGCAATGAAGATCCACGAGTACCAGGCCAAGGAAGTTCTGAAGCGATACAACACACCGCTGCTGCAGGCGCGCGTTGCCTTCAGTGTTGAGGAGGCTGTGCAGGCTGCCCGCGACATCGGCGGCGAAGTGTGGGTGGTCAAGGCGCAGATCCATGCGGGCGGCCGCGGCAAGGGTGGCGGCGTCAAGCTTGCTCGGTCGCTGGATGAGGTTCGCACGCACGCCCAGACGATTCTCGGCATGCAGCTTGTGACCCACCAGACCGGCCCTGAGGGCAAGAAGGTCAACCAGCTGCTGATTGAGGCCGGCTGCCAGATCGACCATGAGTACTACCTCGCGGCGGTGCTCGATCGCGAGACGGCCAAGGTCTGCGTGATGGGCAGCTACGAAGGCGGCATGGACATCGAAGAAGTCGCCGCCAAACGCCCCGGCGCGATCAAGAAAGAATTCTTCAATCCGGCAGAAGGCATGCATGCATTTCAGGCACGGCGGCTCGCGCTGGCCATGGGCATCCCGCCCAAACTGGTAAACAAGGCCGCTGCACTGATCGTCGGCGTTGCACGCTGCTTTGTGGGCGAAGACGCCAGCCTGGTTGAAATCAACCCGCTGGTCACCACCAAAGACGGCAACGTGATTGCGCTTGATGCCAAGATGACCTTTGACGACAACGCGCTGTATCGCCACGCGGACATCGAGGCCTACCGCGACCTGACGGAAGAAGTGCCCGAAGAGACGGAAGCAAAGAAGTACGACCTTTCCTACATCAAACTGGACGGTGCCATCGGGTGCATGGTCAACGGTGCGGGCCTTGCCATGAGCACCATGGACATCATCAAGCTGCATGGCGGTGAGCCCGCCAACTTCCTGGATGTCGGCGGCGGCGCAAGCGAAGAACGCGTGACCGCCGCCTTCAAGATCATTCTGTCTGACGCCAACGTGAAGGCAGTGCTGATCAACATCTTCGGCGGCATCATGAAGTGCGACGTGATAGCACAGGGAGTCATCGCAGCCGCCAAAGAGGTGGACCTTAAGGTGCCCGTGGTCGCCCGGCTGGAAGGCACAAATGTTGACAAGGGTCGCGAGTTGCTGGACAAGAGCGGCTTGAAGATCCAGTCCGCAACCGACCTCACAGACGCTGCCAAGAAGGTAGTTGCGGCGGCACGCTGATAGCGGGCTTTCTTGACTAATGGTGGGCGGGGGCTAGTCTGTGCCCGCCCGTCGGGAGTGGCGGGTAGCTTAGCCTTTACCAGCCCGATACTTACGGCAGAGGGACTCAGTGGACGTCTTCGCCAAGTGTTTTGACTTCAAACGCGACCTTGAAGTCCAAGCCGCCGGGCTGTACCCGTTCTTTAAGACGATCGAGGGCAACCACGGCTCCCGCGTGATCATTGACGGCAACGAAGTCGTCATGGCGGGCTCGAACAACTACCTCGGATTGACGCGCCACCCGCGCGTGGTTGAGGCGGCAATCAAAGCCACCCGAGACTTCGGAACTTCGTGCTCCGGCTCGCGCTACGCCAATGGCACGTACGTGATCCACGTTGAGCTTGAAGAGCAGCTTGCCGACTTCATGCAGAAGGAAAAGGCGCTGTGCTTCACAACAGGCTACACCACCAACATGGGCGCGATCAGCGTGCTTGCGGGCCGCCGGGATTACATCCTGAGCGACCGCGAGAACCACTCGTGCATTATGGACGCCACACAGCTCAGTTTCGCCGAGACCAAGAAGTACAAGCACGACGACATGGATGATCTTGAGCGCATTCTTGCCGGTCTCGACAAGGAAAGCGGCAAGTTGCTGGCGACAGACGGCGTGTTCAGCATGAAGGGCACACTGGCCAAGGTTCCGCGGCTGGTTGAGCTGAAGAAGAAGTACGGCCTGCGCATTTTCATCGATGACGCGCACGGTGTAGGCGTCGTCGGCCCCAACGGCCGCGGCACCGCCGAGCATTTCGGGCTTGAGTCGGACGTCGATGTGGTGATGGGCACATTCAGCAAGAGCTTCGCCGGCCTGGGCGGCTTCATCGCCGGCGAAGAGCGTGTGATCAGCTACGTCAAGCATCACGCCCGGCAGTTGATCTTTGCCGCAAGCATGACGCCGGCCAGTGTCGCCGCTGTCAAGGAAAGCCTGGCAATGATGCGCGCCGAGCCTGAACACCTGGCCAACCTGCGCAAGGTGATCGGCCAGGTGCGCGGCGAGTTCCGGCGCATCGGCTACCCGGTGGACGACGAAGCCACCCCCATTGTGTACGTGAAGGTGGGGGAAGACCTCGAAGCGTTCACATTCTGGAAAGAGCTGCTTGAGCTGGGCGTTTACACCAACCCGGTGATCACGCCCGGCGTGCCGCAGGGTCAAAGCGGCGTGCGCGCAAGCTTCATGGCCATTCACACCGAAAGCGACATCGCCCGCGTCATAGAGGCGTTCGAGAAACTCGGCAAGAAGTACGGCCTGCTGAAGTAGCCATGGCTCTTACGCAGTATGTCATCGAGCGAACGTACACGGCGCCGCGCGAGGCGCTGTATCGTGCGTTCACCCAACCCGAGCTGTTTGCAAGGTGGGTCTGGGGAGACTATGGCAAGGACGTGCGCGCCGAGATCGACCTCAAGATCAACGGGCTGATCGAAGTGACCGATACCGACGGCAAGCAGCGGCACCGGCTGTTTCGCGGCATCTTTCTTGTGATCGTGCCGGACGAGAAGCTGATCTACACGCTGCATTGGGATGGCGACGTCGGCTACAACCGTGGCGGCAACGTTCCGGTGGACGAAGTGCTGGTGCTCGACTTCCTGCCGCACGAGCAGGGCAGCCTGCTGCGCTACCGGCACATGGGCATCCCGGACGACGGCGCATCTGCCCCCGAGCATGAACGCAGCGTGCGTGTGACGCTGGATCACCTGGAGAAGATGCTGGCTGCGATCTAAGCCGGGGCCGTCCCGCCGCGAAACACAAAGTAGGCGGCTGCGACCAGGCACAAGGCAGCCCACAGGTAGTCAATACGCAGCGGCGTCTTCAGGTAGAACACCGCAAACCCGGCAAAGACCGCCATCGTGATCACCTCCTGCATCACCTTGAGCTGGCCGAGGTTGTACACCTTCGCTCCAAGCCGGTTGGCAGGCACCTGCAGGCAGTACTCGAAGAACGCCACGCCCCAACTGATCAGGATGACAATCCACAGTGCCGTGGCCTTGTTGTCCTTGAGGTGCCCGTACCAGGCATAGGTCATGAACAGGTTGCTGCCGACCAGCAACAGC